>JALYTS010000233.1 GCA_030854185.1 Actinomycetota bacterium
GCGGGGGGTCGGTCCGGCCCGGACCAGCGCGGTGGTCGTCGGGCACCCAGCGTCGGCCGCGGCGTGCCCGACTGCGCCCCGGGGAGCCGGGGTGCTCGGCGCCGGATGGAGATGCGGGCCGCTTCACGCGTCCATCCTCCCACCCGCGCCCTAGCCGGCGCCTCATCGCCGCACCCGGGCCTTGATCACCGTCTATGTGCCATGGACGACATGCCGTGTCGTTTTCGGCACCCAAACGGTGATCAACCTCCAGGCACCGGGACGAAGCGGACCCGGAACAGCGACGGCCAGCGCTTGCCGGTGATCAGGAACTCGTCGGTGCCCGGGATCGCCGCGATGCCGTTGAGTACATCCCCACTGGACTGCTGCTGCGTGGGTAGCAGACCGGAGGCATCGACCACCCCGGTCACCGCACCGGTGCTGGGATTGATGCGCACGATGCGGTCGGTCTCGAACACGTTGGCCCACACGACGCCGCCGGCGCACTCCAGTTCGTTGAGCTGCGACACCGGTTCGCCGTCGAGGCGGACCGCCAGCCGGCCCGACGGTGCGAAGGTCACCGGGTCCCGGAAGGCCAGCTGGTCCGAGCCGTCGCTCATCACCAGCCGGTGTCCGTCGTTGCACAGGCCCCAACCCTGCCCGTGGTAGGTCACCCGGCGGCGCTGGACCAGCGTGACCGGATCCCGCTCGATCGCTATCCCGCTGGTCCAGGTGAGCTGCCACAACCGGTCGTCGGTGACGGTGAGGCCCTCGCCGAACAGGGGAGCGGGCAGCGTCGCCTCCCGTGTCTGGGCAGCGCCGGCCAGCACGGCGGTCCGGACCCGGGACTGCCCGGCCAGTCCGCTGCTCTCGTAGAGCACGCCGTCGTGGATTTCCAGGCCCTCGGTGTACATCGTTGTGTCATGCGGGAGCACGGCCAGGACCTGCACGTGCAGCTGTTGTGCGGTTGAGGCGGTGCAACCGGCCAGCATGGCGGTCGCCAACACCATGGTCATCAACCCGGAAATCGCCCCGGAAAACGCCAGGGCTGGCATCGGGATCCGTCGGCGGAGCGGCCGGGTTAGTGGCACAGATCGCCGGTGCGGCACAATCGGAGTCGTGATTGCCGACACTACCGCGCCAGGCAGTGCCATTTGTGGGGCCCTCGACGAGGACCTCGTCGGGGCTGGCGAGCTGGCCCGGCGGGCGGCGCAGACCGAAGCCGGCGAGCACCGGGTAGGCCAGCATGTCGAGACCCAGACCGAGGACGGCGGCGCGGTCACCCACCTCTTCGATGCTGACCTGCCCGGATACCGCGGTTGGCGCTGGTCGGTCACGATCGCTTCGGCGGGCCCGGGGACCCCGGTGACCGTCAGCGAAGTGGTGCTGTTGCCCGGCCCGGACGCGCTGGTCGCGCCGGCCTGGCTGCCCTGGACCCAGCGGCTACGGGCAGGTGACGTCGGGGTCGGCGACCTGCTACCGACGGATCCGGACGACCCGCGGTTGGTGCCCGGCTATCTCATCGACGAGGACCCCGCGGTGGAATCGCTGAGCCCCGAGCTTGGGCTTGGACGGCTCCGGGTGCTCAGTCGCGAGGCCCGCCTGGCGCTGGTGCAACGCTGGTACGATGGTGACCGCGGCCCGGACTCGGAGATGGCCCGTAGTGCCCCCGACCGGTGCGTTAGCTGCGGCTTCTACCTACCGCTGGGTGGCCTGCTCGCGGCCGCTCTCGGGGTCTGCGGAAATGACCTGTCCCCAGCTGACGGGCAGCTGGTGCACGCCGAGTTCGGTTGCGGGGCGCACTCCGAGGTCCGGGTGGACACCAGCCCGAACGTGCCGGTGGCCGAGCTGGTCTACGACGACGCTGAGCTGGAGCTGCTTCCCCGGGCACCGGTGGAGTGACCAGACCCGCTTGCCAGGGTCGAGCCATGAACGCCGTCGCGGATCCGTTCGGTACCGCAGCGCTGCGGGCCGGGGTGCTGGCTGCCTGGCGGGGGTCCCCGACGCGGTTCCGGGAGGACGCGAATGCCGAGGCCGACCTCGCCCTGCTCGGTTATGCGGACCGGTTGCTCGTCGAGCTGGCGCAGAACGCTGCCGACGCCGCGCAACGCGCGGACGCGCCGGGGCACCTGCGGGTCACCATCGAGGGCCACGAACTGCGGGCCGCGAACACCGGGGCGCCGCTGGATGCCGCCGGGGTGACCGCGCTGGCCGCACTGCGTGCGTCAGCCAAGCGGACGGGCGACAGCGTCGGTCGTTTCGGAGTCGGCTTCGCGGCGGTCCTCGGGGCCACCGACACGCCGCGGGTGATCTCCCGCTCCGGCGGCGTCGAGTTCTCCGCGCAGCGCACCGCCGACGAGGTGGCCGGCGACCCGGCACTGGCCGCGGAGCTGACCCGGCGCGGTGGCCGGC
>JALYTS010000160.1 GCA_030854185.1 Actinomycetota bacterium
GCCTGCTACACGGTGGGCCAGGGTCACGCCAGCTGGGTACGCCGCGCTCTCGACGCGCTGACCTACGGCCCGGTGCGCGAGCAGATCCGGCTGGCCCGGCAGGCCGGGGACCGCGACGCGCTAGCCGAATGGACCCAACGGCTGGTGACCCTCAAAGACGGCCGCGCCCAGCGGCTCCGGGCGCTTCCGGTCACCCTGGTCGCCGGGCTGCGGGCGCTGTTGGTGATGGTGTGGGTGCTGGCCGGGTTGCTGGTCGTGATCGGGCTGTGGCTGGCCTTCACCCCGGGCAGCATCGGCTGGACCGGCTGGTGGTCGCTGATCAAACACATCCTGGATGGGACACTCACCGCGCTGTCGCTGGCGGTGCACGCGATCCTGTTCGGTGGTGCGCCTGCGCTGCTGGTCGCGGCGTGGCGGGAGGGACGCCGGGCATCCTGCGCGCCACGGTGGCTGTTCACCCCGGACGAGCGCGCCGAGCAGGACGCCGAGATCACCGCCGATGTGATCACCGCCGCGTTGCGGCACGTCAAGATCCCGGCGCTGGCCCGCTACCTCACCGGCGGTGGGGTGCTGGAATACGTGATCACCCCACGGGAGCAGGGTGGCGGGACTTACACCCAGGTCCGGCTACCGATGGGCGTCACCGCCGCCGAACTGCTGACCAGCGCCAAAGTGGAACTGCTGGCCGGAAATCTCGGGCGCCACCGGCACGAGGTGTGGCCCCAGCGGGAGACCGACACCGACGCCCGGGTGCTGGATCTGTGGGTCGCGGACAAGGGCACGATGGACAAGCCCGCCCCACCGTGGCCGCTGCTGGCTGACGGTGAGGTCGACGTCTTTCGCGACCGGCTGCCCTGGGGCGTGACCATGCGCGCCGAACAGATCACCGTCGGCATGCTGCAAAAACACTGGCTGATCGGCGCCACCTCCAAACAAGGCAAATCCACCGTCCTCCGCCTCCTCGCCCTCGGACTGGCCCTGGACCCCACAGTCGAGCTGCACATCGCCGATCTGAAAGGCGACGGTGACTGGTCAATGTTCACACCTCGCGTGGTGACCCTGATCGAGGGCAGCGCCGACGACCACGCCCAGGCAACCACGGAGATGCTCGAATGGGCCGTGGGAGAGGTCGCGCGCCGCTACGACGCCAAACGCGCCGCCGGGATCGTCGGGGCCATCCCCCGTGAGATCTCCCGCCGCAAAGGCTCCGGGTTCCACCCCATCTACCTCATTGTGGATGAGTGCCAGGTGCTCTACGGCGCACCACACCCCCTCGGCGGCGCCAAAGACGACGCCCGAGCCTGGCGAGCCGCCAAAAAACTGCACGACCAAGCCCGCGCGGTCAACGTCCACCTGCTCCAAGCCACCCAACGCCCCGACGACCGCACCCTGCCCGCCCGCGTCCGCGAAGGCGCGCACGTCCGGTGCGCGCTGAACGTCCCCAACCACGAAACAGCCAAAATGATCCTCGCCGACGCCGCCGACCGCGGCGCCCGACCCCAAGACCTCCGCCCCGGCGCCGACGCCGGCACCGTCGTCGCCACCGGCGAGGTCGAAGACATCCCCCACGGACAGGCGTTCGCGATCGTGCGCACCCACTACGTGTCCACCAAAGACGCCTACACCGTGATCACCCGAGCAATGACCATCCTCCACCGCACCGGCCGGACCATCACCACCGACCAACCCACCGACCCCGAACCCGCCCGCGACCTCCTCACCGATGTTGCTGCTGTGCTCGACGGCAACGACAAGCTGCGCTCCGCCGACGTGCTCCACCAACTCCGGGCTCGCTGGGAACCCGCCTATGACGGCTGGTCAGCCCAGCAGTTCGCCACCGCGCTAGAAGACCAAGGGGTCGAGGTCAAAAAACGCAGGCTCGACGGACAACCCGGTCAACGGGTCATCGTGGCCGCCGACCTCACCGCAGCACTCGACACTCGAGCGCCCGAATCCGAGCGATCCCCGACCGGTCCGAGCTGAGGCAGACGGTGAGGCACTGGCCCCCCGCCGGGGCACATGCCTCACCCCCCTGCCCGACTACTGCCCCGCACCTGACCTGCGGTGAGGCAGACAAACCGAGCGAGGCAGACCAGCACCACGACCCCGAAAACAGCCCCTTTCAGCGCCCCGGGTGGGGTACCCCCGCCTGCCCCGCGCGCTGAGTGACCAGAAGGGCGCCCACACGTGACCGACCACGACGACCAGCGCCCGGCAGCCACCACCACCGGAAAGGGCGCTCCCACCCTGACCCGCCGCCAGCACCACACCTCACCCGACACTCCCGACGTCGGCGCCACCGCACAGCACGCACCCGCCACCACGACGCAACCACTAGCCACCTACATCCGCCACGTCGTAGACACAGCACCACGCCCCACCCCCGACCAACTAGCCCGCCTCGCCGGCCTGCTACGCAACACCGACGACAATCCCGACGTGCCAAGCTGAACGATATGGGCCGAGCACCACAGCAAGTCCCCTAATAGGCACTTCTAGCAAGGTGACTTGCCAGCACGACAGCTCTGCTGTTGAGTTCGGGAGAACCAGAGCTGCACAGCAACCCAGCAAGGGTCTTCGAACGGCTCAGGTGGTTAGTTGTCGAATGTCGTCAGTGATGCCGGGCAACGGGGCGGTGTCGCCGATGGATGCGAACCAGTCCCACAGTTCCAGTGCATGGTACAGCCGGTAGAGGGCGAGACGGTCGGGCCAGTCGTCAGCCAGTGGGCCGTACCCGCCGAGCAGTCCCGACAGTTTCGCGGTGTATCCTCGGATGGAGTAGTAGTCGGTCTTGGCCAAGTCCAGCAGCGGGTCCGCGGCGATGGCGTTCTCGACGTCGATGAACCCGGTTACCGTCCAGCCGTCAGGACCTTTGGTGACCAGCACGTTGCCCTCATGGAAGTCGTTGTGGCAGAGCACAGGGTCCGGGCAGTGGGCGAACAGTCCGGCCCGTTCGGCGACGTGAGTTTGCGCAATGTTATGCAGCGCGGGGTCGCCGCCGAGTTCGGTAAACTCACGCAGCTTCTTGGTGAACTGGCGACTCATATAGGCGATATTGCTGGGTTGAGGATCCAGGATCCGGCAGTTGGTCAGGTAGCCGTAGGCACTCTGGCTGATGCGGTGAATCGCCGAAAGGGTTGCGCCGAGTTGACGGTAGATCTGGTGGGTCTCAGCGGCCTCGAGTCGAGGACTGACCATGGACAAGGGGTCGCCCGAAAGTAGGGTCATCACGGTGAAGGCACAATCGAGCAGGTCGCTGGTGGGCTCGGCGTGCAGGATCGTCGGGATGGGCCTTACGCCGTGGTGGGCTAGCAGGCGGTAGACGTGGACTTCCTTGGCCAGCTTCCAGCGCCACTGGTCGGAGTAGACTTTGACGATAACAGCGTCAACCGGTCCGGTGCAGCGCACTTCGTAGATCGTGCTGAGTTGGCCGCCGGTGCGCGCCACTACCTCGGTGACGGTGGCTGCCGGCAGGGCTCGGCGGACGATCGCTTCAGCGACGTGCGGTGTCAGGAGCTGGCGCGGGCAATCGGGCACGGAGCAACTGTACGCGGCGGAACCGTTGAAGATCGACGAGTTTTTCGGCGCTCTCGATGCGGTGACCAAATGCGTCGCGAATCGTGCCGCCCTCTCGACTAGCAGGTCGCCCGAAAGGGTGCCGGTTATCGGCTGAGCCTACGTCAGGAATCACCGAACGATCCGCGCCGTGTGACGTGGATAGGGCATCGATGCCCTATTGGTACGCATGAGGGTCGAGACTGGTTGACGTGCCGCCACACCGCGTATCCGATGGATCAGACACTCATTTACCATGCTAGGATGATCTCATGCTGCGACATTCAGGACGTCGTCTCACTGTAGTGACGGCTTTTATTGCCGTTCTCGTGGTGACGGCGTGTTCGGCGCCACGAGAACGGCAACAAGTGGACGGGCCGCTCGTTCATCCGCTTCCGGACCCGGTCGTCTCCGGCCTGGGACTCACTCTTCAGGAGTTCGTGACGATCCCGCCGTCGAAGCCGGACCCGGCGCCACCCACCGGCGACAACCTTGACCGTTGGGCCCGGATCGGCTACTTGGGTGAGATCCCGGACGGTTCGGGACGCCTCTTCGTTCCCGACCTCAACGGCAAGTTGTATCTCATTAAAGATGGGAAGCCGCAAACCTACCTTGATGTTGGCTCGCAGTTCGCGCCGAACTTCTTGAATACCAAGAGCCTCTCGAGCGGATTTGTCTCCGTTGCCTTTCATCCCGACTTCAAGAACAACGGTATATTCTACACCGCACACACCGAAGCGGGCCCTGCGCTCAATCCGAAGGTCCCCCAAACCAAGGTGCCCGATCTGCCCTACCCGCAGGAAATGCCTGTTCAAGCGGTCGTAACCGAGTGGAAGGCGGCTGATCCAGCGGCGAACACCTTCACGGGAACGCGGAGGGAGGTGCTCCGACTCGGATTCGCCGATACTATACATGGACTCCAGCAGATCGGTTTCAATCCGACCACCCAACCTGGTGACAAGGACTACGGATTGCTTTACATCGCCGCCGGTGACGGTGGCGTGGTCGGTGAAGAGAACCCAGGTAGAGTGACCACGGTTCCCCAAGATCTGAGAGTTCCGCAAGGAAAAATCCTGCGAATCGACCCGCGGGGAACCAACGGTGCCAACGTGAACTACGGCATTCCAGCGGACAACCCGTTTGTGGGTAGGCCGGGTAACGCACTCAGGGAAATCTATGCCTCTGGTCTGCGCGATCCCATCCGGTTCAGTTGGGACTCCGGCAACGGGAATCGGATGTTCCTGGCCAACGTCGGCGAGCAGGAGATCGAATCGATCTATGAGGTGCGCCCGGGAGACAACTTCGGGTGGAGCCAGCGGGAGGGCCCGTTTGTCTTCAAGGCCGGCGACCCCTCTTGTGGTGTCTTCACCCCGCCTGCCGATGACAGCAAATACGGCTACACCTACCCTGTGGTGGCCTTCGCTCATAACCCACCGCCGGGTCAGCCGCCGTGCCGGACCAGCGGGCACGCGGTGGTCGGTGGTTTTGTCTACCAGGGTGGTGATGCGCCCGAGTTGCGCGGCATGTATCTATTCTCCGACTTCGTGCCGGGTCGCGTGTTCTACGCAGACACCCGAGAGATGCACTCGGGCGGTAAGCTGGCTAAAATCTATGAGCTCGCGCTCTTTACGGACCAAGGCCAGCCGGTCACCATGCAGCAGCTGGCGGGGAGCCCCCGAGTCGATTTGAGGTTCGGGGCCGATAGTCATGGCGAGCTCTATATACTGTCGAAGGCCAACGGCAAGATCTGGAAAGTCATCGGTACCCGTCCGGTGCCGGCGCCACCACGGTGATCGAGTGACGGCGATCTTCTCCAGACGGGGAATTGCCTCGGTGGATGTGTTGGTCTCGGGCGGGATTGATCAGCCAAGAGTCGGCTGAGCCGCACGGGGAGGTTGGGACCGCTTGACCCGCCGGCCATCGGTGGTGTCAGTGGCGCCCGGCCGAACTGGGCACGCAACGCCGCCAGCGGCAGTGTTCTGGTGGCTAGCGTGCGGCCGAGCCTGGCGACGCCATGCAGCTCGGCCAGTGCGGTGGCGGCGATGTCGACGCGGCTGTCCGGGTGGTCGATCCAGTCGACGGGCACCTCGTGGATTCGCAACCCGGTGCGTTCGGCGAGCACGAGCAGCTCGGTGTCGAAGAACCAGCCAGTGTCCTCGACCAGCGGGAGCAGCGCGGCGGCGATGTCCGCGCGGATGGCCTTGAAACCGCACTGCGCGTCGGAGAACCGGGCGCGCAGGGTGCCTCCGCAGCAGGGTGTTGTAGCCGAGATCAGCGGGGCGACCAGCGGCAGCAGGCCAGCGAGGTCGGTGGACAGGTCGACGTCCATGTATGGCAGCATCGGCGCGTCCGAGCTGGACCAGGCGGCGCGCAGCGCTCGGCCGCGGCCCTTCTCGGCCAGCCGTAGCACGGTCACGGCTGCGCCGTCCGGTGCCCTGAATCACGGAGGCGTGCCATCGACGATCACGGCACCCGCGCCGGCGGCCTGCGGTTCACCGACCCCGTGCGTAGCTCTCCCGGACCTTCCACGGATGTCCGGCCGCACCCGGCGCAGAATGACGTGTTACCGCAAACGGGCCGTTCGGCGGGCCGCTACTGAAACACCTTCACCAACACAACGAACTCTAAGTCGTCGCTTATGGGCACTCCGACACGCTCGTCGCCATATGGAAACGGAGCTCGTTCGCCATTCGGCTGGTAGCCGCGGCGGTCGTACCAGGCGATAATGTCGTTTCTCATGTGGAGAACGTGCATTCGGACCTCTTTCGTTGCCAATTCATCAAGGGAGATCCGCTCTGCCTCGCAAATAATTGCCCTGCCGATACCCTGGTTTTGTAGCTCGGGCCGCACTGCAAGCATCCCCAGCACCGCGCAGGTCTCGTGCTTCGTCAGCTCAACGCAGCCCACAAGGTCGCTGCCGATCTCGACGAGTATTGTCGTGCTCTCCGGCGCAGCTAGGACTTCCGCGACGGCCTCGGCGGCTGTTCGCCGCACGCCAACGAGATGAGCCTCGGTCGTCCAGCCGCCGAGGCCTTCGCCACGGTAGGCTGCATCGGTCAACGACACGATGCTTTCAATGTCGGCACGCGTGGCGCGACGAAATCGAATCAGAGGGGGAGTTTCATCGTCCGCGCTTGGGATCATAGTAGCTACGTTACAGATCGATCAGTCACAGTGTCTCGGCGATTACGCCTGGACGAGGCGGCCTGAAAGGTCATCAGCCGCGAACAGTTGGGGGTCGGGCCATCAATGGCACGGAACGGTTACTACTCGACCGATAGATGCGCCAGTTGCAGGTGCTCTGTGTGATCGTTGTAGCGCAGCTCGCAGTCGAAGGGGCTGGTGCTTGCGCAGCGCCTGGGCCCGGCGATGAGGTGGGTCAGCCGGCTGAAACGTCGGCGTAGCGAGGCTTAGGTGGTGAGTTTCGCGAAGTTGACGTTCAGCCCGACCCTTGCGGCGTGCACGAAGTGGCGCGAGGGCCCGTCCGGGGTGACCAGTCGTCTGAGTACGCCCAGTACCCCAACGGTGTGGACTAGGTAGTCGGCTCGGTGCACCTGAGGAGAGTGTTGGGCCGAACGGAGCAGGCCAGGGCGGCGTCTGGTGGAACTGCCGGTCTGTTGTCGCGGGCAGTACGCCGTTGGACGCGGTGGCACGATCGGGGCTCTCAGATCTGGATGAGATATCGACTGGTCTCCGTAGGGTGCCGGTCGCGGGGCGCTCGGTAATGCCCCGCAGAGGGAGAACTATGCATACCACCGTAGCCTTTAGTGTGATGAAATCCCACGATTAGGTGAATCCTCTTGTGGTATGTCGTGAGGAGGAGAGCGCCGCCATTCATCGCGCCGTAGGGTCATCGCAACAGTTCACGGGACTGCATCGTGAACGATGAGAATTCGATGAGAACGGTACCTAAGAATTCCGTGAGACTACCCAATCCGCACCCGCACTACGGTCTGCGCTGGTACGGTTCCTAGTGAGTGTGGTGCTGTCGCTCTCTGGGGGTTCATGCGTTCAGTCGAGAAGTTGCATTTCGAGGTGCGTTCCAGGCGGATCAGGCCTTTGACTGGGCCTTTGCCTCACACCGGTGGGCACGAAATGACCCCATGAGGTTGTTCGGGTCAGCAATGGCCAACCTCACTGGCGAGCCTCGCGCAAACGGGGCTCAAGAGCGTAGGCCGCGTCGGGCGGGGACCGGTGCTTTGGTCCGTTGACAAGCGGCCACCAGCAAGACCGACGGATCGCTCCACCGGATGTTGTCCACGACATGAGACAGCACGTGCGGGGGTGTTGTGGGTGCCCGTTGCGCCCGCCGCCCGGCGTGTAGACCGTGTAGACGCAGAAGGGATGGATGAAAGAACGTTGAATGTAAGAACCACGTTCAAGCGGGCTGCGCGCGGGCCGAATGGTCCGCAG
>JALYTS010000161.1 GCA_030854185.1 Actinomycetota bacterium
ACCACAGTGTCGGTGCCACCCGGCACCATGTCGTTAACGAACGTCGGCCAGCACAGCTCCACACCCGACAGGAAGATCCCGACACGCGATTGCAGGAGGGGCAGTATGAAATCACCGTCCCGACCGTCGCGGACAGGATCGCCCAGACAGTGGTAGCCCGGAGGCTGGAGGCGAAGGTCGAGCCGATCTTCCACCCGGACTCCTACGGCTACCGTCCGGGCCGATCGCCACTGGACGCAGTGGCGGCCTGCCGGAAGCGCTGCTGGAAGACCGACTGGGTGATCGATCTGGACATCCAGAAGTTCTTCGACAGCGTGCCCTGGGACCTCGTCGTCAAGGCGGTAGAGGCCAACACCGACGACCGGTGGGTGGTGCTCTATGTTCAACGGTGGCTCAAGGCGCCGTTGCGGCTACCCGACGGGACCATGCGGGAACGAGACCGCGGGACTCCGCAGGGGTCGGCGGTCTCGCCTGTGCTGGCTAATCTGTTCCTGCATTACGCGTTCGATTCGTGGATGACCCGGGAATACCCGGCCATTACGTTCGAGCGTTACGTGGATGACGCGGTAGTGCATTGCGTCAGCGAGGCTCAGGCCCACCAGGTGGTGACGGCGATCGCTGAGCGAATGGAGCAGGTCGGGTTGCGATTGCACCCCGACAAAACAAAGGTCGTGTACTGCCAGGACGGGACACGCCGCGGCTCGTACGGGCACACGGCGTTCACCTTTCTTGGCTTCACGTTCCGGCAGCGCAGGGCGCGGGACAAACAAGGAAGGAACTTCAATAACTTCCTGCCCGCGATCAGCAAGGATGCCCTGAACAGAATCAGTGCGGACGTGCGGTCCTGGCGGCTGCACCGCCGCACTGGTCACACCTTCAAGGACCTCGCACGGCGCATCAATCCGATCGTGGCCGGGTGGATGCACTACTACGGGGCTTTCTACGCTCCGCGTTGTATCCGCTCCTGTCGCGTATCAACGCCTACTTGGTGGGCTGGGCCCGCAAGAAGTACAAACGGTTGCGAAGCAAGAAGAAAGCCCGCGAGTGCTGGGAAGGGATCACCGAGAGGTATCCCCGGATGTTCGCACACTGGAAATGGGTCGCTTCGGTCCAGCGTGTCTGACGATCAGGGTGACAAGAGCCGTATGAACCGAGAGGTTCACGTACGGATCTGTGGGAGCCGGGGGATGGGAGTCCCCCCGGCTACCCGACCCCCGGCTACTCGGCGGACCTGAGGTCGCCACGCAGACACCGAGCCGCCCGGTGAACTTCGCGTACCCCACCGCCTCGAACGCCGCCATCTCCTCATGCCGGGCCTGCACGAACCGCGGCTGGTTAGCGGCCCATCCCCAGGCGGCCAGCAAGCCGTTGATCCTGTCGCCGGGATAACCGAAGACTGTGTCCACCCCCGCTCGCGCAAGCGGTGCAGCAAAAAATCGGCGACAGTCGAACCGGCCACATTCTCTCCTCTTTGATACGCGCTCACAAAGTGCCCTTGCGAACTTCGGTGCTCTTTTTGAACTTCGGGTGCCTTATGGCCTCAGCGTTCCCAGCGCCCATCTCGGTTATGTAGGTAACTCGGGTTTTGTGACCAACGCCACACCAACTCACATGGGTCTGGCTATCTACCCCACGGTGTTGGCGAGCTGGTCCGGTGATGTCGCACGACCGCGACGCTTATCACCACGCTGAGGCCGGCCGCTAATGCTGCCAGCACGAAGGTCACAACAATGTTGGGAGCCCGGAGCGGTGACGTGACGAACATGGCTACCAGGGCCACCACCGACAATACACCCGCCCCGATTTCTCCCGATACAATCTGCTGTCGTCCTGAAGACCCAGGGCGAACTGTTCGGTGTCACCGGATGCACGAGCGAGGTGCTGGCGGGGCATCGAGGTCCCTCCTGTCGTGTGTGTCGGGGGTGCGGTCGTGTCGTCCACGGCTCGGAGCTGGGCGTTCACCGCGCCACCTCGGCGCTGCTCATGAGCACCGACGACGCCAAGCCCGCAGAACGTGGCAGTCAACACCGCGTTGATCACAGCGCGCGCCGGTGCCGGGACTCGCCGCGGCCACCAGCGTCATGGTCGCCGCGTGCAGCCCATCGATGACCGCGCCGCGAAACGGCGTAAGCAACCCAGGGACGGTGAAGGTAAGCAACGCCTGGGTGACGCACTCCGACCACGCGGGTGAAACAGTTGTAGTGTTGAGTAGCGGATACCCACGGAAAACGGGTCCAAACTCGAAGCGGTAGCCTCATGTCGAGCTTCGGTAAGGTATGGCCCACGTGCAGGGTAACGGTGGAGTGACAATCCAGCCTCTGCTGGCGCAACCAGATTCGCACGATCGGCCTAAGATGACGCCTAAGGGGAAGGGAGCGCCGGTGCCGGCGTTACGGGCGTTCGCGGATACTGCGAGTAAGGCATCTGAGCGGTCATGGTCGCTTGGTTAAGGCAGGTGAGACCCCGGCCGGCGGGTCGGGGTCGCGGGCGGATCGCGTGAGTAGCGGTGGTGTCTGGTCGCGGTTGCGGCCGCCGCGGATCCGGTTGCCGGCCGATGGGTGGCGTCGTGGCTATGACTGGTTGCGTGGGTCGGCGCCAGGGCTGGTGCCCTTAGCGTTGCTGGTGGGTGCGGGTGCTGGTGTTGGTGCGGTCGGGTTTCGCTACCTGATCCTGTGGTTCACCGAGGCGTTTACCGGGCGCGCCGATTTCAGTGACGCGGGCCGGGTCGCCAGCCCGCACTTTCCCGGTTTGGGGGTGTTCTTCGTCGTCGTGGTTCCGGTGATCGGTGGGCTGGTGTACGGGCCGATCGTGGACCGGTTCGCGAAGGAAGCCCGCGGGCATGGCGTGCCGGAGGTGATGCTGGCCATCGCTGAACGTGGTGGTCGGATCGCCCCCCAAGTGGCGATCGTGAAATCGCTGGCGTCGGCGTTGTGCATCGGTTCGGGTGGATCGGTGGGCCGCGAAGGCCCGATCGTGCAGATCGGCTCGGCGTTGGGGTCGGGCATCGGGCAGGCTCTGCGGATTTCCGACGCGCGGCTGCGGCTGCTCGTCGCCTGCGGCGCGGCCGGTGGGATCTCGGCGACGTTCAACGCGCCGATCGCGGGGGTGTTCTTCGCCCTGGAGTTGATCCTGCGCGACTTCGCCACCGAATCGTTCGCGGTGGTGGTGCTCGCCTCGATCACCGCGGACGTGATCGGCCAGGCGGCGTTCGGCGCCACCTCGTTCCTGAGCCTGCCGGCGTTCCACCCCGCCTCGTTGATGGAGTATCTGTTCTACGCCGGTCTGGGGATCCTCGCCGCCGTTGTGGGTGTCGGGTTCACCAGGGTCCTCTACGGCACCGAAGACCTGCTCAACCGGCTGTGGCGGGGACCGGAATGGCTGCGTCCGGCGGCCGGTGGCCTGCTTCTCGGGTTGCTGCTGCTGGCGTTGCCGCAGATGTACGGCGTCGGGTACCCGGTACTGGAGGCAGCTGTCCGCGGACAGTACATCCTGTGGTTCCTGCTCGTCCTGCTGCTCGGGAAGATCGTGGCGACCAGCCTGACGATCGGGATCGGTGGGTCCGGTGGCGTATTCGCCCCCTCGCTGTTCATGGGCGCCATGCTCGGCACCGCCTACGGGCTGGCGGCGCATCAGCTGTTCGGGAACGTCGCCGGCCCGGCGGGGGCCTACGGGCTGGTGGGGATGGGCGCGGTCTTCGCCGGCGCCGCTCGCGCCCCGATCACCGCTGTGATCATCATTTTCGAACTGACCGGCGATTACACGATCATCCTGCCGTTGATGGCCACGATCGCGTTGGCCACCGGGGTCAGCAGTCTGCTGAGCAGGGACACCATCTACACCCTCAAGCTGCGCCGCCGCGGCATCGACCTACGGCGCGGCGCGGCGGTCAACCTGATGGAACTCCTGACCGTCGCTGACGCGATGCAACCTGTGCCGCCCGCACTGGCCCGCGATGTGCCGCTTAACGCGGTCATCGACCGGTTCGCCGTCGAAGGCCGCGACGCGCTCCCGGTCATCGATGAACGGGGGGCCTACCGGGGCGCTGTCACCGTCCGCGATGTGGAGGACAGCGTCCGGGAGAACGCGCTCGAGGCCACCGCCGGGACGCTGGCCCGGGCCGTGCCTACCCTTGACCCCGGCCAGACCCTGGAACAGGCCCTCGCGGTCCTGGTGCGGCAGGATCGGTCCGGACTGCCCGTGGTGACCCCGGACAATCGTGAGATCCTCGGTTGGCTCACCCACCGCGACGTGCTGGCCGCCTACAACACCCAGCTCCAGCGCGGCGTGCAGCAGGCCCAGACCGCCGCGGGTGCGGCCGTGCTCGCCCGGCCCCCATCCGCGCCGTCGAGCCCCCCACCGGCGGTAGCCCATGCCCTGACCCGACTGCAGGACTACCGCCTCGTCGACCTGGAACTCATCGACAACAGCCCCCCAGTCGGGCAACCGGTCGCGCAGGTGCCCTGGCCCCCGTCGTCGCTGCTGATCGGTATCCGCCGCGACGGTGCTCCATTCACCGCGACCGACGACACCCGGCTCGAACAGGGGGACCGACTGACCCTGCTCATCCCCGCCGAACACGCCGACCTGATCACCGAATACCTCCAGCACCGCCACCGGCCGCCGACCGACACCTGATCGAGGCAGATGACCCACGCACCCTGCACCGTCTGGAAGGAAGTGAGGAGCCGACATGTCGTGGATCAACGGTGACTGGCCGGAGCTCGGGGTTGTGGCCGGTAAGGCGGCCCTCATCTACGCGACCGCGGTGGTCGGCTTGCGGCTCGGTGAACGGCGTACGCTGGCTCAGTGGACGATCATCGACTTCGCCACCGCCGTGGCGATGGGAGCGATCGTCGGTCGCACTGCGACCGCTAGCAACCAGTCCTTCATCACCGGTGCCGTGGCTCTTCTCACGCTCGTTGCGGTGCACCGGCTCGCTAGCCTGCTGCGGTTCAAC
The DNA here is from genome assembly GCA_030854185.1 of Actinomycetota bacterium. GTDB lineage: Bacteria > Actinomycetota > Actinomycetes > Mycobacteriales > Pseudonocardiaceae. Next base: position 4,958 of record JALYTS010000161.1, read on the forward strand.
GCCGTGTTCAGCAAGTTGCTTGATCACCGGGTCCGGGTCCTCGTTGCGCATGGCCAGCTCCGGCGCGGCCAGTTGCGTCGCTGCGGCCTGGCCGACAACGACCTGTTCGCTCATCTGCGGCAGACCGGTATCCGATACCTGGAGGACATCCGGTATGTGCTTTATGAAGCCAATGGCGACCTCACGATCGTGCGCGAGGACGGTGATCCCGATGCCGAGCTCGTTCAAACCGCCCTCCGGGGCTCCGTCGGCTTCCACCCGCAACAGTCGTAAAGGCTGGCTCGGGCTGCGGCGAATTCATTGCACGCACTCGGGGTTGCATGCCAGGGTAATTCCGGTGACCGTCGAGCTGGTGCTGAGCAGTCGGGGCGAGTGGTAGACCCGGGATGCGGCTTGCCGAGGGCTACGCGCGAGTGGTGGTGCGACTGCGCTGGTTGGTCCTGCTGGTCGTGGGGGTGGGTACCTGGGCGGCGCTGACCATGCTGCCCAGCGTGGCGACCGCGGGCGGTGGGCTGTCCGGCATTGTCGGCGTTGACCAGCCGGCTATCAAGGCTCAACTCGACGCGATACGGCGTTTCGGCCTGCCGCTGGTCACCGGGACCGCGGTGGTGCAGCGCAACCAGCGCGGCCTGGACCCGCGCGCTGTGCAGCGCGCCGTGCAGCGGGCTGTTGAGATCGACCAGCGCACGCTGGACGTCGGCCGGCAACCCGGCCGGGACTTGCTCCTCGCGCTGCCGCTGATCAACGATCCGCGGTTGGTGCCCGCCGCGCGCGAGCACAACACCACGATCGTGACCTACCTGTTCGCTGACCCGTCGCTCGGGCTCAGCGGGCAGGATCGGGTGGCCCGTGATTACGCGGCGCGGCTTGACCGACCGGGCGACGCGCTGGTCGGGGTGGCCGGCACGATCCCGACCCAGGCCCAGGCGCGAACGATCCTCTACCGATCGCTGCCGCTGGTCGAGGCCGCCACTCTGGCGGCGATCGCGCTCATCGTCGGGCTGACTTTCCGCTCGGTGGTCGCGCCCTTGGTCACCCTCGTCACCGCTGGGATCGGCTACCTGATCGCGGATCGGGTCATCGGGTGGTTGGCCGGAGTGGCCGAGTTGACCGTGCCCGTGGAGATCGAGCCGATCCTGATCGCCCTGATGTTGGGGATCACCACGGACTACAGCATTTTCTTCCTGTCCGGCCTGCGGCGCCGGTTGCGGGCCGGACAGACCAACCCGAGTGCCACCAGTGCGGCCGTCGGCGAGTACCTGGCCATCGTGCTGACCGCCGGTGTGATCGTGGCGGCCGGTGTCGCGGCGCTGCTGGTTGCCCGGTCCGAGCTGTTCCACGCGTTCGGTCCGGGCCTCGCGGTCACCGTGCTGGTCGGGCTGGTGGTGGCCGTGGTCCTGGTGCCTGCGCTGCTGGGTGTGCTAGGTCGGTGGGCATTTTGGCCTTACGGGCTCAGCGCCGGGGCACCGTCGGGGGCCGAAGCGGGACGCGCGGTCGTGTCCGAGCCCGTCGACCCCGATAGCTCAGCGGGTCAGCCCCCGGCTCGGTTGGTCCGGCTGCTCAGTAACCGCTGGGTGGCCGCGGTGGCCGCGGTGGTGGTGATCGCGGTGCTGGTGGTCGTGGGTAGACCCCTGTCCGGATTGCGCAGCGCGGTCTCTCCGGTGGACTCGCTTCCGGCGGGTAACCCGGTGCGCGTGGCCGCGGCGGCGGCCACCGCCGGGTTCACCCCGGGCATCCTGTCACCGACCGGGTTGATCGTGTCCGCTTCTGGCGTGGCCGACCGCCGCGCGGCGTTGGCGGCGTTGGCCGGCCAGCTGCACCGTCAGCCCGGGGTGGATCTCGTGTTCGGCCCGGGTGATCCGCCGCTGCCGGTCGAGCAACAGTTGCCGGATCAGGTGGGGCTGTTCCTCGCCCCGGGTGGCGCCGCGGCCCGCTTCCTGGTCGTGTTCGACAGCGATCCGCTCGGCTCCTCCGCGGTGGGCCACCTGCGCGAGCTGCGCATCGCGATGCCTCGCCTGCTGGCCGCCGCTGGGCTCACCGGCGCTGAGGTGTCTTATTTGGGTGACACCGCGATCGGGTTGTCGCTAGCGGACCGAGCCAGGGCCGATCTGATCCGGGTGGCGGTCGCGGTCGGGTTGGTCAACCTGCTGCTGCTCATGCTGTTCCTTCGCGCCCTGATCGCCCCGCTGTATCTGCTGGCCAGCAGCGTCCTGGCGGTGGGCGCGGCGCTCGGGTTGACCGTGGCGTTATTCCAAGGCCAGCTCGGCCAGGACGGTCTGATCTTCTACATACCCTTCGCGGCTGGGGTCCTGCTGGTCTCCCTCGGCAGCGACTACAACATCTTCAGCGTCGGCTATGTCTGGGCCGAGGCCCGCCATCGACCGCTGGCCGAAGCGCTCGCAGTCGCCGTGCCCCGCTCCACCCGAGCGATCACCGCCGCGGGGGTGACCCTCGCGGCGAGCTTCGCGCTGGTCGCGTTGATCCCGCTCGTGCAGTTTCGCGAGCTGGCCTTCGCGATGGCCGTTGGCATACTAATCGACGCCTTCGTGGTTCGGTCACTGCTCGTACCCGCACTGATCTCCCTCGTCGGCCGATTCAGCGGCTGGCCGGGCAAGCGCCTGGCCGGTCCACGCTCGGCTTCGACTACCGCCAAGAAGTAATCCGCTCAACTGGTGGTGAAGCGGGGGCGTAGCGCCACGACGGGGAGTTGACGCACCATGCGCTGGCGTGCAGGGTCGGTGCCGTCGTAGCGCCAGCCGAGGAGCCTGCTGAGCACCGGGCGGATCACGGGCTGATCCAGCGGTTGCGGCGTTCGTACTCGGCTATCACAGCCATCGCTTCGGCTTCGCCTAGGTGGCTGGTGTCTTATGGCGTTCGGCGGTGATGTGGCGCGGTCGGGCGCGCGCTGTGGCGTTCACGTCGGGGCTGAGAGCATCGTGTGCGGGCTGGTAAAGCGGGTCATGGCTGGGCCCGTT
>JALYTS010000069.1 GCA_030854185.1 Actinomycetota bacterium
GGCAACCGCGGCTCCACCGGCGCACCACCGACCCCGCGACCGGAGCACGTCGGCGGCGGCGGCGATCCGGGCCCGGGCCTCGCCCCGCGACACCCGCCCGACCGCTCGGACCAAATCAATTGTGTTGGTGTATCCCACGGCGGTGGCGGTGCCTCGGGAATCGACCTCGGCGATCACCGACAGCATTTGCGCCCACGTCGCATGCAACCGGGTTTCCAATGCGCCGAGTTCGGCGAGCAGCTCGGCATCACTGCCCTGCCACACCGCAGCCGTCGACATAACCCAATTCTAGACCAAGGCACCGACAATACCGCCACTACACTCGGGCACAGACACCGAAATCTCCGGACAGCGTAAACGATCAACTGTCAATTTCCAAGCAACCCCCAAGTCCATCGCTGAGGACATCACGGCCTGGCCCAGCACGAAGCCGGGGCGGATCGTAACGAAGAGCGATGGCTGTCGTTGCATTGGTTGTATCGCCAGTTCAGTTGCCGCGCCCGAATTCGGTCTAGTCGCAGTGAATGGGCTGCCGCAAGGAGCACCCGGACATGCCCAGACGCCGATCGTTGGGCTCCGCCTTGCTGGTGGCCACGATGGCGCTGGCCGTCGCCCTCCTGGGATCCGGACCGACCGCCGCAGCGCAACCGGCCGGCGAGCCGGCGTGCCCGGTAGGGCTGACCTGCCGTTTCACCCCGGCCGCCTACGCTCAGATCGACCCCGCCGACCCCGCCAAGTACGGCAACTACCACAAGGCGGACCGGCCGCGCGACGGCGACGACATCCGCTACATCGTCGTCCACGACACCGAGCAGACCTACAACCGAGCGATCGCCACATTCCAAGACCAGCGCAGCAGGGTCTCGGCGCACTACCTGATCCGGTCCTCCGACGGCGAGGTCACCCAACTCGTCCGCACCAAGGACATCGCCCACCAGGCCGGCAACTACTGGTTCAACATGCACTCCATCGGCATCGAGCATGAGGGCGTCCTCGGCTCGCCTGGTTGGAAGGCCGCAACAGCCGGGTAAACGCACCGGGATACGGCGCGCTCATCACGCCCCGCCTGGGCGCTCGGCCATCCCGGTCTACGGCGTCGCCTACCCAGAGGCCGCCGCTTACCCACCGACGGTCCCGGTGACCACAGCCGTGCCGCTGCGGTACACGATCCCTGCCGGGCAGTTCTACCTGGGCGTGGAACCACACCACGGGGACTACTACTACGCGCAGTTCGATGGCGGCGAAAAGCCGGCCAACCACACGCTGGTCGTGGGCAACCGGCGCTTCGTAGAGATCTCCTTCAACCACCGGCGCGCCTTCGTCGACGCGGCAGACGTCGTCATCCTGCGCTGAACTCGGCGGCCGACTCGTCGCCCCGACCTCGGTCACGACCGCTGCGCACCGGTAGCAGTTGGTTTCCCATGCCGTCCAAGCTTCCCGGATCCGACGATCCGCAACCCGGGCGGGACCTAAGCCACTAAGGTCCGGGGGCGATGAGTCAGTACGTCGTCGCGATCGACCAGGGGACCACGTCCACCCGCGGCATGGTGTTCGACCACGACGGTCGGGTGGTCAGCACGGATCAGCGTGAGCACCGGCAGCACTACCCGAGAGCCGGCTGGGTTGAGCACGACCCACTGGAGTTGTGGGCCAACACCCGGGAGGTGGCGGCCGGGGCGCTGGCCGAAGCCGGCCTGACCTCAGGCGACATCGCCGCGGTGGGTATCGCCAACCAGCGGGAGACCACGGTGGTGTGGGACCGGCTCAGTGGCGAGCCGGTGTGCAACGCGATCGTCTGGCAGGACACCCGCACTGCCACGTTATGCACCGACCTCGGCAGGTCCACCGGCGCGAACCGCTACCAGCACCGCACCGGTTTGCCGTTGTCGACCTACTTCGCCGGCCCCAAGATCCGCTGGATCCTGGACCGAGTGGACGGCGCCCGGCAGCGAGCGCGCAACGGCGAACTGTGCTTCGGCACCATCGACACCTGGTTGCTATGGAACCTCAGCGGCGGCCCGTGCGGCGGACTGCACCTCACCGACGTCACCAATGCCTCGCGGACCTTGCTGATGGATCTGGACACCTTGTGCTGGGACGAAGGCATCGCCGAGGAGATGGGCGTTCCGGTGGAGATGCTGCCGGAGATCCGCTCGTCTTCGGAGGTGTACGGCACGGTCCGCGAGCCGGCCGCGCTGGCCGGGGTGCCCATCGCCGGCATCCTCGGTGACCAGCAGGCGGCCACCTTCGGGCAGGCCTGCCTGTCCGAAGGGGAGGCCAAGAACACCTACGGCACCGGAAACTTCATGCTGCTCAACACCGGCACCGACAAGGTGCACAGTCGCAACGGGCTGCTCACCACGGTGTGCTACAAGATCGGGCCGCAGCCCCCGGTGTACGCGTTGGAGGGCTCGATCGCGGTCACCGGGTCGCTGGTGCAGTGGCTGCGGGACAACCTGGGCCTGATCTCGTCGGCGGCGGAGATCGAGCAGCTGGCGGCTACCGTCGCGGACAACGGTGGGGCCTACTTCGTACCGGCGTTTTCCGGGCTGTTCGCCCCGCACTGGCGCTCCGACGCTCGTGGCGCCATCGTCGGGCTGACCCGTTATGTCAACCGGGGGCACCTGGCCAGAGCGGTATTGGAAGCCACCGCGTTCCAGTCCCGGGAGGTGCTCGACGCGATGAACGCCGACTCCGGGGCGACGTTGACCTCGCTCAAGGTGGACGGCGGGATGGTGGGCAACGAGCTGCTCATGCAGTTTCAGGCGGACATTCTGGGTGTCCCGGTGATCCGGCCCGTGATCCGCGAGACCACCGCGTTGGGCGCCGCCTACGCCGCTGGTCTCGCGGTCGGATTCTGGTCGGGACCGCAGGAGATCCGGGCCAACTGGGTCGCGGATCGGCAATGGGATCCAGCGATGGACCTGCATCGACGCGAGGAGCTCTACCGTCAGTGGCGCAAGGCCGTCACCCGGACGCTTGACTGGGTGGACGGTTAGCTGGGTGGACGACTGAGCGTGCGACGCCGGGTCAGCACCAGTGCGACGCCGGACCCTGCCATCGCCACCGCACCGCCCGCGGTCAGTGACACCGCCAGCATGCTCACCTCGGCCCGTGGCGCTGCTTGACTGTCCGCACTGGTTCGGCCACCGGCCACGTCGGCCATGGCCATCGGGGCGCCACCCAGCAGGGCCGCGCCCGCGATCAGCCCGCAAGCAACGATCCGCATCCGCAACCTCCTCCTGCCGGCCTGATACCTAGTAAGACGCGTGGGCACGCCGGCGGTTGCCTCATGCTAGGCACGCTGAGTGCGCACCCCGGTGAACAGGGCGTAACCAATGGCGGTGGCGGGAACGCTGGGACGCATCGCGTGGCGGCTACGCTATCGCGCGTGCCGCTCTACGCCGCCTACGGGTCCAACATGGATCCCGCCCAGATGATGCAGCGCGCGCCGCATTCGCCGACGGCGATGACCGGCTGGCTGATCGGCTGGCGGCTGACTTTCGGCGGCGAGGACCTCGGCTGGGAGGGCGCCCTCGCGACCGTCGTGGAAGACCCCGGGTCCCAGGTGTTCGTCGTAATCTACGACGTGACTACGGAGGACGAGAAACTGCTCGACCGTTGGGAAGGCGAGGATTTCGGGCTGCACAAGAAGCTGAAACTGCGGGTGCACACGCTCGACGGCTCAGCGCTCGCCTGGCTCTACGTGCTGGACGCCTACGAAGGGGGCCTGCCGTCGGCGCGCTATCTCGGCGTCGTCGCCGATGCCGCCGAGGCGGCTGGTGCCCCGGAGGACTACGTCGCCGAACTACGGAGCCGTCCTTGTGCGGCCATCGGTCCCTGACCTCCCGGCGAGGGCTGTCCCAGCGCCTGCGGACAAAAGCTGAAGGGGTGGCCGCAATGCGGCCACCCCTTCAGTGCCGACGGCACTGCACGCGATCAGTAATCGCGCGGAGGTACTGCACGACTGGAGGGTAGTCGGCTGCCTCAGCACCACCTTCTGCGTTGCCGCCGGCTATTGACGGTGCCGTTCCCTAGCAAACAACACCGCAAGTGATAACCGGCTCATTCAGCTGCCGTTGACTCAGCCCTTGCCGCCGTCAGCGCTGCCACCGGCGCCGCCGGCCGCGTCACCCGCGCTGGCCGTGCCAGTGCCCAGGACGCCGAGGCCACTCAGGACGTTGATGCCCAGGCCGCCCTGGGCGGAGCCACCGGCACCGCCGGTACCGCCGTTGCCGCCTTCCTCGCCGCCGCCCTCGCCGCCGCAGCCGCAGCCTGCGCGGAACGCGGACATCACGGTACGAGCCGGCAGCAGCTCCACGTGCTGGCCATCGATGTCGGCAAAGCTCAATGCGTCAGACATGCATATCCTCCTTGGAATTGCCCACAGCGGGCCGGAAACAGAACGCCTCTTCGACTTCGTCCGCCGATTTGGCTAATACATACTCTGGCGATCAGGACGTCGCCTGACAACATCCATTCGCCACCTAATTTCGCATGCCGCCACCTATGCCGTGAAGCCACTTTTTCGACCACCTAGTCACCGTGCAGAATTACCGACGTCAAAACAACGTCGTCCCGTTTACTCGACTCTGCCCGGCGTTGCCCACCTGCCACCCGACCCACGCCGCTGCTGGTGAGACGCCATGCGGGCGGTGCGGGTAGGAGTACGGACGCGGCCGCGATGCGGTCTGTTACCCGATGGGTGCGCGCGTCGTTGCCTCCGCTTTGCGGCAGCATCTGCAACGCTTGCGGACGAACTCGTAGGTCATTACGGGGGAACACCGGGGAACACCGGCGACGACTACCTAGCGTTCGCGGAATCCGGCTACAGAGAATGACACCCGGTAACACACTGTGAACCTTGCACCCAAACCCGCAGGCGCACCGCGCGACCACCTAGTCACTCCGCGCTGGTCTTGGCTCAGTAGCCGCCGGTCAGCCGAGGGCGGCCAGCGCAGTGTGCACCATGACCCGCACGCCGAGCGGCAGCGCACGCTCGTCAAGGTCGAAGGTGGACTGGTGCAGGTCCCGCCGCGTGCCTTGACCCGCCCAGACACCCAAGCGGCCCATCGCTCCAGGCACTTGTTCGAGGTACCAGCCGAAGTCCTCGCCACCGGAGGACTGCTCGGTGGCAGCTACCGCATCCCCACCTAGCGCCGCGGCGACACCGTCGCGCAGCAGTTCGGTGCTGACCGCCTCGTTGACCACCGGCGGCACGCCGCGGACGTGACGCAGGTCGAAGCCCACCCCGGTGGGCGCCAGCAGGGCGGCGACCAGCTCCCGGACCAGTGGCTCCAGATCGGCCCAGATCCTGCGGTCCCCGGTGCGCAGAACCCCACGAAGCAGCCCCTCCTGCGGGACGATGTTCGCGGCTTCGCCGGCTTGCACCGCTCCCCAGACGAGCAGGGTGCCCGACCGCGGGTCGACCCGCCGGGACAGCAGCGCGGGCAGGCCGGTGATCACGGTTCCGAGGGCATGCACCAGGTCGGCGGTGAGGTGCGGGCGCGCAGTGTGCCCACCGGGCGAGGACAGCCGGAGCTCGAGCAGGTCCGACGCCGAGGTGATCGGCCCGACCCGGATTCCCACCTGGCCGACCTCCAGCCGGGGATCACAGTGCAACGCGAAGATTCGATCCACACCGGACAGGCCGTCCGCGGCGACCACGTTCAAGGCGCCGCCAGGCATCACCTCCTCGGCCGGCTGGAAGATCATCCGGATCCGGCCGGGCAACACCGGAGCCGACGCCAGGGCAAGCGCTGCGCCGATCAGGATCGCGGTGTGTGCGTCATGCCCGCAAGCGTGCATCCTGCCGTCCACAGTGGAAGCGAAGGGCAGGCCGGTGCTTTCTGAGACGGGCAGCGCGTCGATGTCGGCCCGCAGGGCTACACACCGCGGACCGGTGCCGATGTCACAGACCAGACCGGTGCCACCGGGCAACACCGAGGGCGCCAGGCCCGCGCTGCTGAGGTACCCGGCGATCAGTCCGGTGGTCCGGTGTTCCTGGTAGGCGAGTTCCGGGTTGGCGTGGACGTACCTACGCCAGGAGACCAGGTCACCGCCATGGCTCGACAACCACCCATCCAGCCAGGACGGGCCTCGACCGGCGGCGATATCCAGTGGCACGCCGACCGGAGGGAGCAGACCGGAACCCAGCAATGTCACCCAGCACCTCCCGCGGCGGTCGCTTACGCCTCGCGGCGTCGAGATATTGTGCCCATCAGTCGCGCACTGTGGTTCACCGAGTCGGCTAGAACCCCGCTGGCGGCACGTAGGTACCCCATACGTCGCGCAACGCGTGACATACCTCACCCACCGTGGCGCGGGCGGCGAGCGCCCGCTTCATCGGGTACAGCACGTTGCCGGCGACGTCCTTGGCGGCCAGCCGCAGCTCGTCCAGCGCCCGATCGACCTCCGCTGCGGATCGCGACGAGCGCAGCGCGGCAAGCCGTTCCCGGGCACTGTCCTCGATCGTCGGATCCACCCGCAGCGGCTGGTAAGGATCCTCGGTGTCGAGCCGGTAACGGTTGAGCCCGACCACCACCCGGTCACCGGAGTCGATCTCCATCGCGGTTCGGTATGCGGTTTGCTCTATCTCAGATTTCTGAAAACCCACTTCGATGGCGCGCACTGCGCCACCCAGCTCGTCGACTTTTTCGATCAACGCCACCGCTGCGGCCTCGACCTCATCGGTCATCGCCTCGATCGCGTATGAGCCGGCGAAGGGATCCACCGTGGACGTCAGGTCGGTCTCGTAGGCCAGCACCTGCTGAGTCCGCAGGGCCAGCCGGGCGGCCTTTTCGGTGGGCAGCGCGATCGCCTCATCGTAGGCATTGGTGTGCAACGACTGGGCGCCACCGAAAATCGCGGCGATCGCCTGCGCGGTCACCCGGACCATGTTGACCTCGGGCTGCTGCGCGGTGAGCTGCACGCCGGCGGTCTGGGCATGGAATCGCAGCATCAGCGACCTGGGGTGCTGGGCATTGAAGCGCTCCCGCATCATTCGCGCCCAGATTCTCCGGGCGGCCCGGAACTTGGCGACCTCCTCGAGCACCGTGGTGCGGGAGACGAAGAAGAATGACAACCGCGGCGCGAACTCGTCGACGACCATCCCGGCGTCCAGCGCGGCCTGCACATACTGCACCCCGTTGGCCAGGGTGAAGGCGATCTCCTGCGCCGGGTTCGCCCCCGCCTCGGCCATGTGATAGCCCGAGATCGAGATGGTGTTCCATTGCGGGATCTCGGCCTGGCAATAGGCGAAGATGTCCGAGGTGAGCCGCAGGGACTGCGCCGGCGGGTAGATATAGGTACCCCGCGCGATGTATTCCTTGAGCACGTCGTTCTGGATCGTCCCGGTCAGCTTCGAGCCCGGCACCGCGTGCTGCTCGGCCACCAGTTGATAAAGCAGCAACAGCACGCTCGCCGGGGCGTTGATCGTCATCGAGGTGGACACGTCATCCAGCGGGATCCCGTCGAACAACGTCCGCATGTCGTCGATCGAGTCGATGGCGACCCCGACCTTGCCGACCTCGCCGTGCGCGATCGTCTCGTCGGAGTCATAACCCATCTGGGTGGGCAGGTCGAAGGCCACTGACAGACCGGTCTGTCCAGCCCGCAGGAGCTGGTGGTAGCGGGCGTTGGACTCGACGGCGCTGCCGTAGCCGGAGTACTGGCGCATCGTCCAGGGACGCTGGGTGTACATGGCGGGATACACCCCACGGGTGAACGGGAACTCCCCTGGTTCGCCCAGCCGCAGCGCCAACCCGTCCGCGACATCCGCCGCGTGATACACCGGCTTGACCGCGAAACCCGATTGGGCCGTTGTCGGGGAGGTTGTCGGGGATTCCTTGTCCACCATCACATCTGTATGACACACGCGGGCGGTGACCACAACGCAGGGCATCATGGGGCCGTGACCAACGCCGCACCCCGCTTGGTGGCCGGGCGCTACCGGCTCGGCGCGGTGCTGGGCCGGGGAACCATGGGCACGGTGTGGTCAGCACACGACGAGGTACTCGGCCGGCCGGTCGCGGTCAAGGAGGTGCTGCTGCCGCCCGGAATCCCCGACGCCGAGGCGGACGCGCTGCGGGAGCGGTCGTTGCGGGAGGCCAGAGCGATCGCCGCGCTGTCGCATCCCAACGTGGTGACGCTCTACGACGTGGCCCGGGAGGGTGCGGCGCCGTTCGTGGTGATGGAGCTGGTGGCGTCGGCCAGCCTGGCGGAGCTGTTGCGCGACGGTGCGCTGCCGCCGGATCGGGTGATCTCTATCGGGGCCGCGGTGGCGGCAGCCCTGCAGGCCGCGCACGCCGCGGGCATCACGCACCGCGACGTCAAACCCGGCAACGTCCTGATGGCACACGACGGCCGGATCAAGCTCACCGATTTCGGGATCGCCCGCAATCCGGCCGATCAGACGTTGACCGCTACGGGTCTGATGCTGGGCTCCCCCGCCTACATCGCTCCGGAGATCGCCTCCGGTGGGCCGATCAACCCCGCGTCGGACCTGTGGGGGCTAGGCGCGACATTGTTCGCCGCGGTCGAGGGCAGGCCCCCCTATGACGCGGGGACCGCGATGGCGACGGTGGCCGCGGTGGTGCACGACGAGGTGCCCAGGGCGTCGTGTTCTGGACCGCTCGCCGAGGTGATCGGCGGGTTGATGGTCAAGGACCCCACCCGCCGGATGCCGCTGTCGCAGGTACGCCAACTGCTGGGCGCTCCACCCGAGCCGGCTGATCACCGATCGGCTGTCCGCGCCGGAGCGGCCGCCGGCCCCCTCCCTCCGGCTGACGCCCCCCTGGTCACACCCACGAGCACACCCGCGCGCGTCGCCGAAAAAAACCCCGCAGCGCCGGCGAAGCCGCGCCGACGGACCGGGCAGCTCGCCACGGACCCGGGGCCGCTGCCCTTCGCCGTGGCGCCGGACGTTGATCCGCAGACCGCTGCGGGGGCCCCCACGGCACGTCGAGTCAAAGCCACCGGTGCCGGACGCAGAGCAATCCTGTGGATCTTGGCCGTGGTGCTGTTCTTCGGCGCCGCGATCAGCGGTTTCGGCGCCGTCCGGGTGGCCGGCGGGCGACCCCCCGTGCCCGAGCTGGGAGCCAAGACCTCAGTGGGCCCGAGCGCCGATGACGTGGTGCTCAAGCCGAGAGGACTGCAGATCACCCAGCTGGACGGCACACCTGCGGAGCGGTTCACGATCACCGTTCCGCAGGACTGGCCAGAGTACCTCGAGCAACGGCCGCTCGGATCCGACTCGGACGCCGTGCTGCGCTTCCTGTCCCCGGACGGCTCTGAGGTCATCGCCATAGAACGGATCACCGGCGCGCTCGCCGGCGGCGGCGTGGACCGGTACCTGACCGGCTACCTGCGCAAGCTGGCACAGGCGGTGCCCGAGCTCGTCGAGACCCAGCGGCAGAACCTGTCCGGCGGCGCGCTGGACGCCACGTACCGCACCCAGGAGGGCGGCGAGCTGCGCCGCACCACGTACCTGCGGCTGCTCCCGGTCAGGGCGGACCTGTGGATGGTGTCGGTCACCGTGCCAACCGAGCGCGAGGGCGCCGGGCGGATGAAACTGTTCGAGCCGGTGGTGGCGGAGTTCGCTCCCGGCCAGTAGCTCATCGGCGCTGTGACCCTAGGCTGCCGGTCGTGACTGACCCGGCACAGCTGGCCCGAGAAGCCGCTGCGGTACTGGCCGAACACACCGGGGCGCCCAGGCACGACATCGCGGTGGTGCTGGGCAGCGGCTGGCGCCCTGCAGCTGACGCGCTGGGCGCTCCCGCCGTCGAGATCCCGGTCACGACGCTGCCGGGGTTCGCCGTACCGCAGGTCACCGGGCACGCCGGAACAGTACGATCGGTGCAGCTCAGCGGTCCCCTAGGCGAGCGTCGCGTCCTGGTGCTACTCGGTCGCGCGCATGGCTACGAAGGCCATGGTGCGGCGCAGGTGGCGCACGGGGTGCGCACCGCGTGTGCCGCGGGAGCGCGGGTGGTGGTGCTCACCAACGCCGCCGGCGGGATCACCGAGGGGCTGGCGGTCGGCCAGCCGGTGCTGATCTGCGACCACCTCAACCTCACCGCGACCTCCCCGCTGGTCGGGCCCCGGTTCGTCGACCTCACCGACACCTACTCACCCCGGTTGCGCGCGCTGGCCCGGGAGATCGACCCGAGCCTCACCGAAGGCGTCTACGCCGGGGTCCCCGGGCCGCATTTCGAAACGCCGGCCGAGATCCGGATGTTGCGTGGGCTGGGTGCCGACCTGGTCGGGATGTCCACCGTGCTGGAGGCCATCGCCGCGCGCGCCGAGGGCGCCGAAGTCCTGGGCATCTCGCTGATCACCAACCTCGCCGCCGGCCTCACCGCAGGGCCACTGGACCCGCACGACATCCTCGCCACCGCCGCCAGCGCCGCCACCCGAATGGGCGCCCTGCTCCGCGACCTGCTGACCCGAGCCTGAGCACTCTCCTCTTTTCAAAACATCGTTATGAAACACTGTTGCGATAAAGTCGGACGGTGGCCCGACCGAAGTTGCACGACGATGCACTGCGCGTCCGCTTGCTCGACACCGCGGGGGAGCTGCTCACCTCCGAGGGGCCGGACGCGCTGAGTCTGCGCCGACTCGCCGCTGCCGCGGGCACCTCGACCAGTGCGGTGTACGCCCTGTTCGGCGGCAAGCCGGGGATCCTCCGGGGGCTGTTCATCGAGGCGTTCACCAGGTTTGCGGCCCATCTGGACACGGTGACGCCCTCCGACGACCCACTGGCCGACCTCCTCGCGCTCGGCCGCGCCTACCGGGGCAGCGCGCTGACCAATCCGCACCTGTACGCGGTGATGTTCGGTTCGCCGGTGCCCGGCTTCGAGCCCGCCCCGGAGGATTACGCGCACGCCGAGGCCACCTTCGCCCCGTTGCTCTACACGGTGCGCAGGGCGGTTGCGGCGGGCTTGCTGCGCGACGCCGATCCTTACCTCATCGCCACCGCGCTGTGGGCCAACGTGCACGGCCTGGTGTCACTCGAACTGGGCGGCGCGATGCCGGATAGCACCGGACCGCCTGGCGCGTTGTTCGAGGCGGCGATTCGCGCCAACCTCGACGGCTGGCGGGCACGGCCCTGACCCGGGTATTACGCTGCCGCGCATGGCTGCGGACATTGTGCCGATCGAGCTGTCGGTGACCGCTGGGGATCTGGTGACGCTGTGGGCGCCACGGTGGCGGGCCGACGGTGAGGAATGGGAGGCGTTCCTCGGCGACGACGAGAACCTCTTCGCCTTCGCCGACGTCGCGGCGCTGGTCGGTTTCGTACGAACCGCCGGTGCCCACGATCTGGTCGACCACCCGGCATGGGGGCTGGTACCGCGGTTGTCCGCGCCGGACCTGCGGCCCGCGGACTCGCACCGTTACGACCTGGTCGGCGTGCCCGAACTGGTCGCGCAGTCCCCGGATACCTGGGTGATCGGCGAGCTCGCCGACGTGGTGTCGATCGCCCGGTCGCTGGCCGATGTCTGCGGCCTGGACGTGGTCCACGAGGTGCTCGACTCCACCGCCGGGTTCACCATGCTCGACGGCGGCACGCCGGCCTTCGGCGGTCGGGAGGGTGCCCGGCACTGGGACGCGATGTGCAGCGCGATCGCGCAGCGGTGGGACGAGGTGCTCGATGCCGTCGACGGTGTGATTCGCAGTCCCGAGGTCGACGCGGCGGCGCTGGACGCAGCGACGACCGAACTATCCGAGGCCGAACTGTCCGAGACCCCCGCCGCTGAGCAGCAGACCCGGTCGGCGGAAGCCGAAGAGACGGCCGGCGATCCCACGCTGGTGTTCTGGGCGGAGGTCGGCATCGACCCGATCCGGATCATCAGTGATCTGGGCGATCACTACACGCTGCGCTGCTACCTCGACGACGCGCCGGTCTTTCTCGGCAGCGGCGGGCGCATCGACGTCTTCGCCTCGCCGCGCGCGCTGGCCCGCCACCTCACCGAACACCCGCAGGGCCACGACCTCGACGCGGTGTCCACCTGGCCGCAGGTGACCAAGCGCGCGCAGGACCGTGAGCTGGTCGTGGCCGTTGACGACGGCAACAGCTACGTGCTCGCCGGCTTGGCCGACGACCTCGCCGGTGGTCCCCAGACGGTGGATCCCGGACAGCTCGAACTGGCCGTGGAACTGATCACCGACGCCGAGCAGTGGGCTGGTTCCGACGCCGCGGACAAGGCGCTGGCCAGTTCCGAACCGCTGGGCTGGCTGGTCTCGTTCCTGGTCAGGCCGGATCCCACCCGGCTCGCACCCAGCGCTCCCTTCGACAGCGAAGCGGCATCCTGGCGAGGACTCGTCGGTGGTTTCGAAGACCGGCTGCGCGTGCACTGAGTCTGCAGCGGTATGCCGTGGGGCAATCGGCGTCCCCTGGCGGATCATCACCACGCAGCGCGGTCTCCCAGTTGCCGCAGCCGCTGGCGGGATGGCTAGGATTCGCGCCCACCAGGATGGGTCCGTTCCCCTTAGCGAAGGCCAAGCCCGTGACCAACACAGCGACGCAATCCTTCGATCGGATGCGCAGCATGCTCGTGCGCGCCGCCGAGATTCGCGACAGCGAACAGCAGCAGATCTTCGATGCGCTGGACGAGATCCACGCCCGGTTGGCTCCGTTGGAGTCGTTGGGATCGGTCCGCAAGCGGCTGTCGGAGATGCCGGACCGCACCGAGGTCAGCGTGCTGGCCGAACGGGTCGACGAAGCACTGTCGAAGCTGGAAGCCCAGGACAGCGCGATCGCCTCGCTGTGCCGCGCCGTCGAGTCGATCGTGGACAAGCTGGCTACACCGTTCGCGGAGCTCGGTGGCCGGCTGGACGGGATGGCGGGCCGGTTCGAGGGTGTCGCCGGCCGGATGGACGGTCTGGAGGACCGGATCGCCGGTTTGCACAAGCGGATCGACGACCTCGATCACCACCTCGACCGGCAGGATACGCGGCTCGACGGGCTGCCCGCCGCCGTGCACGGGCCGGTACGCGAGCAGCTCGGAAGCACCGAGACCGGGCTCCGCAGCCGCCTCGACGAGGTCGACAAGGGCGTGCACGAGTCGCTGGCGGGTGCGCTGGAGTCGATTACCCACCGACTCGAGGTCCTGTCCACCCGGCTCGATGCGTTGGAGGAAGGCGTCGGTGGCCGGATCGGCTCGGTCACCGAACGCCTAGGAGTGCTGGACGGCGCGCTGGCGCAGCGTCCCGATGTCGACTCGCTCTCCGGCCTGGTCCGCCAGGCGCACCAAGAGTCCGAGACGCGCTACACCGCGCAGCTGGACGAGGCGATGGCGACCTTCGCCGAGATCATCATGGGCGGCGGAGCTCCCGCGCCGATGCCCGTCACCCCCCCGGCGCCGCCACGCCCAGCCCAGCGTCGGGTCCGCGCTCGCAAGGCGCCCGAGCCCGCCGACGATGGCGTTGATGGCGGCGGCGCGGTGGACACCGCCTCGTGAGTGGCATTGAGGGCTATAACACTGTTACTCACTCACAAGCCGAAGGCATCAGGTAGCAGGTCACCAAGCGGGCGGATGCCATGCGCGGTGTCCACCAGGCAGCTCGGTCCGCCGAGCTCTTGGAGCACCTGGCGGCAACGTCCGCACGGCATCAGCAAGTCGCCGCCGCCGGAGCGACAGGCCACCGCCACGAACCGGCCGCCACCTGACAGTCGCAGCTGGCCGGCCATCGTGCACTCCGCGCACAGGGACAACCCATAGGAGGCGTTCTCCACGTTGCAGCCGGTCACCATGCGGCCGTCGTCGCACAGCGCGGCCGCTCCCACCTGCAACCGCGAGTAGGGGCAGTACCCCAGCTCCGCAGCCTGCACCGCAGCGCGGCGCAGCGCAGTCCAGTCGATGTCCCGGTCGGTGTCCCGGCTGATATCACTGTTCACCCTGTGAGCATCCCCCTGCCGGATCCGTACCCGCCGCCCAGCTAACCTTCAACCGGTGCAGATGGTCCGGTCCCGAGTGCTCCTGGTACTGATCGCCGCCCTCAGTGCGATGTCCCTGCTGGGCGCGGCACCCGCCGCCGCGCAGGCCGGGTGCTCGCAGCAACTGGCCCCACCACCACCGGTCGACTCCTCAGAGGCCCCGATTCCGGGCACTGCACCTCTCCCGCCGCTGCCGGTTCCTGACCGTCCGGTAGGTGGGCCACGGATGGGCGAGTGCGGGCTGGTGCTGCCGGATGGTGCGCCCGACCCCCCGGCGGGGATCAACTCGATGTCCTGGTTGATCGCCGATGCCGGCTCCGGTGATGTGCTCGCCGCCAGGGACCCCCACGCGCGCAACCGTCCGGCCTCGACGCTCAAACTGTTCACCGCCCTGCTGGCCGCCGACCAATTGCCCACCAGCCGGGTCGTCGTGGGCACCCAGGAAGACGCCGACCAGGACGGCAGCCGCGTCGGCATCGGCCCGGGCGGCCGCTACACCGTCCGTCAGCTGCTCACCGGCTTGTTCCTGGTCTCCGGCAATGACGCCGCCCACGCCCTGGCTGGCCAGCTGGGTGGGGTCACCGCGACCGTCGACCAGATGAATGAGTTGGCCGCCCGGCTGGGCGCCCTGGATACCCGCGCCGCCACCCCGTCCGGACTCGACGGCCCGGGCATGAGCGCGTCGGCCTACGACCTGGCGTTGGCATTCCGTCAGGTGCTCAGCCGCCCACTGCTGGTTGCGCTGATGGGGACCAAGCAGGCGGAGTTCCCCGGCTATGGCAAGAAGCCCGGGTTCGTGGTCAGCAACGACAACAAGCTGCTCAGCACCTACCCCGGCGCGCTGGGCGGTAAGACCGGCTTCACCGACGACGCCCGGCACACCCAACTCGATGCCGCTGAGCGCGGCGGGCGGCGCTTGATCGTGGTGCTGATGCGGGGGGAGCAGCGGCCGGTGTCGATGTCGGAGCAGGCTGCCCGACTGCTGAACTACGGTTTCGCGTTGCCCACCGGCCAGCCGGTGGGGCGGTTGGTGGACGCGAGTCAACCGGCCGAGGCGACCGCTCCCGACGGGACCCCCGGTGCCCTCCCCGCCCCGCCGGGAGCAGGTGTTAACGCCGCATCCCGGAACTCGACGGCCAGATTCAGCCAAAGTGGCCTGCTCCCGATAGCGCTGTGGGGCGGCCTGGCGATCGTCGTGCTCGCCGGACTCGGTGCCCTCGTCTCCCGCCAGCGCCCCCACTAGGCGAACTCCGTGAGCCCTTCAGCGATCAACGCGCTGGCCATGGCACTGTGGACAACCCGTGAGTGGCGATGCGAGTCACGACTCAGATCGCCACTCACGGGGGCCGAGGCCCCGGATCGGCTGAGGCTGCGCTAGCGGTACGCCGGAATCTCATCGTGGCCTCCCAGCGACCAAGCATGCCGGTGGCGCTAGCGTGCCGTCTCGTGAGTAACAGCACCGGGGTCCGGGCAGCGATCGTGGTCACCGGGACGGAGCTGCTCAGCGGGCTGATCACCGACCGTAACGGTCCGTGGTTGGCGCAGCGGCTGGGCGAGTTGGGCGTCGAGGTCGCGCACCTGCTCTGCGTCGGGGATCGGCCCGCGGACCTGGCCGCGGCACTGCGATTCCTCGCCGATCAGAGCGTCGAGCTGATCGTCACCAGCGGTGGGCTGGGCCCGACCGCGGACGACGTGACCGCCGAGGTGGTCGCCGGGTTCGCCGGGGTGGAGCTGGAGCTCGACGAGGCGATGGAACAGCGGATCGCCGCGATCCTCGCCCGCTTCCGCCGCCTGTCAGGCTTCGATTCAGCAGGGCTGCTGGCGGCGAACCGCAAGCAGGCGATGGTGCCCCGGGGCGCCGAGGCCCTTGACCCAGTGGGGACCGCCCCCGGGCTGGTGGTGCCGATCGACGGCGGCCCCACTGTGATCGTGCTACCGGGACCTCCCCGAGAGCTCCAGGAAATGTGGTCGGCGGCCCTGGCCACCCCGGCTGTGAAGTCCGTGTTGGCGCGGACCCAGCCGTTCCAATCCGCACAGCTACGGCTGTTCGGGCTGCCCGAGTCCCAGATCGCCGTGACCCTGCGCGAGGTGAGCGAGACGCTGGACCTGACGCCACTGGAGATCACCACCTGTTTGCGGCGAGGTGAGCTGGTGATCGACATCCGGCATCGGTCCGGTGCCGAGGCGACCCGCGATGCGCTGGTGGAGCAGATCCGCGCCAGGCACGCCCGGTATGTGTACTCGACCGACGGCACGTCGGTCGACCAGCAGCTCGCGCTTCGGTTGCGGGAACGGCGGATCGGGCTCGCGGAATCCTGCACCGGCGGGCTGCTCGCCGCCCGGCTGACGGAGCAGCCGGGTTCGTCGGACTATGTCGCCGGAGGAGTGGTGGCCTACTCCAATGCCGCCAAGACCGAGCTGCTGGGCGTGGCGCCGGAGCTGATCGAGCAGCACGGCGCAGTGTCACCGGAGGTCGCCCGGGCCATGGCCGACGGGGCCCGGGACCGCTTCGGCGCCGACATCGGCGTGGGCATCACCGGGGTGGCCGGCCCAGGTGGGGGCACCGACGCCAAGCCGGTCGGCTACGTGTGCGTGTGCGTGACCACCAGCGACGGCGCGGCTCTGGCCAGTGACCCGGTGCTGCCCGGCGACCGCGCCGCGATCCGCGATCGATCGGTGACCGTCGCGATGCACCTGGTCCGCAGGGTACTGGTTGGGCAGGACCCGGCCTGATCGTTTACCGGTCCAGCGCGTGCCGGTCTGACTTGCTCTTCACCGCGGCGTAGGCGGCTGACCCGACGAACACCGCCGCACCGATGACCAGCGCCCAGATCAGGAACTTGAACACAACACCCAGCACCATGAACCCGATCCAGATCAGCGCGATGATCCCGAGCACCTTGAGCAGGGTCTGCATGGTTGTCTCCTAGCACTTATGGCGGGCCCAGTTGGGGAGGGCATTGGGGCCTCGCTACTCCAGTAAACGCCTATCCCAGGCGTGCGCGCATCGGGGTAAAACCCCGGTCTGCCAGATCAGGGTTTAATGGCCAGGAACAGGAACGTCGCGAGCAGGACGAGGTGAACACCGCCCTGCAGCCGGGTTGCCCGGCCCGGGACCACGGTCAGGACACTGACCACGACCGTCAGGGCGAGCAGTACCAACTGGGGTGGAACCGAGACCGAGCAGCAGCGACCCGTCGATCCAGACGAGGCGAACGCGATCGCGGGGATGGTCAGTCCGATGCTCGCCATCGCTGATCCACAAGCGAGATTGAGACTGATCTGGATCCGCTGAGAAGGGCGGCCCGCGCGGCAGCAAGCGTCTCCGGTAGCAGGACCAGCAAAGCGATCACGACACCGACGAAGGAGGGCGGGAATCCGGCGGCAAGGACTGAGGCCTCGATCGCCGGGGATTCCACCTTGGCGAGCCCGACGACAGTGACGAGGGCCACGACGAGCAGGCCAAGACTCGTCACGGTTGCCCGCGCGGTCGGCACAGCGGCATGCACCTCGGCCTCGGCGGCCACACCGCCGTCGGAGGTGACCGGGAGGAAGAAGTCGCGGTGGCGCACAGTTTGGGTCAAGACGAACATCGCGTACAGCGCCAGTGAGGCCAGCGCGGCGAAGATCGGCAGCACCAGACTGAGCGTGGCGGGGCCACGGCAACCACCAGCACCAGCCCAAGATCGCGACCCCGGGTGAGGGCCAGCGCCACTATCGCGACTATGGGCACGACAACTGTCCAGGACAGCCACGGTGAACGGAAACGCCACTAGCGTGGGGCGTCCGGACGCGACCCGACCACTACTTCGGGGACGCTCGCCCCCGAATCGATCTCCGTGGGCGGCGGGTGCACCTGCGGTTGGTTCTGTGCGACCACGGCAGCCCACGCGGTGAGGAAAAGCAAAAATCGGGAGACGAAGTAGGCGAACACCATCAGACCGATCACCGGGCCGAACAGCCGTCCGGTGGGGCTGTTGGTGACGCTATCGAGGTAAATGGCGAACGCCTGCTTCAGCAGCTCAAAGCCAACCGCCCCGAACCACGCGGCGTGGGTCGCGCTGCGCAACGGGACCGGCTGCCGCGGTAGCCGCGTGATCACCCAGAGAAATACCAGCCACATGCCGGCTACCGATGCCGCCACCGCGAGCGCGACGAGCACCAGCCGGGCACCGGGGTTCTGCCCCAGTCCTAGCGCATGCAGCACGACGCTGGCGAATGCCGTGCCGATGCCGGTCAGTGCGAACGACGCCATCAAGGCCAGTCCCAGACCGAGCAACGCCAGCAGATCGAAGACCTTCGTGCGCAGGAAGCCCGCCGATTCAGCCGGCTGCTCGTCGTGCCCCTGTGCTGGTCTCTCTTGGGTGGCTTGCCATTGGGCGGTGAGTGCGTCGCGGAGGTTGCCCATCCAACCCAGCCCGGAGTAAAGCGCACCGAGCAGACCCACGATCCCCACGCTGCTGCGGGATCTGATCGCTCCGTCGATGACCTGATCGAGGGTCGTACCCAATCCGGGGGGCGCCGCCGAGTGAATCTGACCCTGCAACTGGTGGAGCAGATCCGGGTTACCGGCCAGCACGAAACCGGCGACCGCGAAGGCAATCATCAACAGCGGCACCAGCGAGAGCACACTGAAAAATGTGATTGCCGCCGCGTAATGGTCACCGTGGTTGGCGGTGTAGGACTGCCCGGCGCGTACCAGATGGTCCAGCCACGAGTAACGCGCCCGGGCTCGCGCAAACAGGGATGGCTTGGCGTCCGTCTGCTGTGGACTGGTTCCCCGCATGCGCTCCTACGGTAGTCAAGCAATGCTCAATCAGCGCGCCGGCGGCAGGAAACCCACCCGGTTGTACACCGTGTGTAGCGTCTGGCCGGCGACGTCGCGGGCTCGCTCGGCGCCCCGAGCAAGCAGCTTGTCCAGTTCGGCCGGATCGTCGGTGTAACCGGCCACCGCCTGGCGCAACGGGGTGACGAAGTCGGCGAGCGCCTGGCCGACGTCGGACTTCAGCGCCCCGTACCCCTTGCCGTCATAGGCCGCCACGAGGTCGTCGATGCTGCGCCCGGACAGCGCCGAGTAGATCACCAGCAGGTTCGAGATCCCGGGCTTGGCGGCTGGGTCGTAGTGGATCTCCCGTCCGGTGTCGGTGACCGCCGAGCGGATCTTTTTGGCAGACACCTTCGGGTCATCGAGCAGGTCGACCACGCCAGCGGGCGAGGACGCGGACTTGCTCATCTTCGCGGTCGGTTCCGCCAGGTCGTAGATCTTCTCGGTGCCCTTGACGATGTGCGGTGCCGGCACGGTGAACGTCTGGCCATAACGGGCGTTGAACCGCGTCGCGAGGTCGCGGGTGAGCTCGATGTGCTGGCGTTGATCCTCGCCCACCGGCACCTGGTCGGCCTGGTAGAGCAGGATGTCCGCGGCCTGCAGGATCGGGTAGGTGAACAGCGCGACCCCCACCCGGTCGCCGCCCTGCTTGGCGGATTTGTCCTTGAACTGCGTCATCCGGGAGGCTTCGCCGAAGCCGGTCAGGCATTCCAGCACCCAGCACAGCTGGGTGTGTTCGGGCACGTGACTCTGCACGAACACCGTGGAGCGATCCGGATCGACGCCCAGGGCGAGCATCTGCGCCGCGGCCAGCCGGGTCCGACGGCGCAGCTTTTCGGGGTCCTGTTCGACGGTGATCGCGTGCAGGTCGGCCACGAAGTAGAACGTCTCGTAGCTGGCCTGTAGGTCGATCCACTGCCGGATGGCGCCAAGGTAGTTGCCGAGGTGAAAAGAGTCCGCGGTGGACTGGATACCGGAGAGCACTCTGGGGCGTCCGCCGGTGACAGGATCGGGGGCGGGACCGGTGACAGGAGACGACATACCGCGATTGTTGCAGTCAGGTCAACCGCAGTCACTGTCCGGCGTCGGATCGAGGAATTCCTGCGCGGCCCAACGGTCCGTCCCGAGCTGCCGGAAGCCATTAACGGTAGTGCGGTCGGCGGAGACCACCGAGCCCTTGTCGAGATGGTCCACCACGGGCGCATTGCCGTCGGGGCTCGATCGCACATCGAGCGAGTCCGCAGTGACCGTCACGGTGCACGGAGCAGCGCTGCTGCCGCTGAAGAGGCCACCACCAGGGCTGATGAGGCCACTACCAAGGCTGTTCTTGTTGTGGTCGGAGATCAGCAGGAGGATGCCCACCAGCACGGCTCCCACGATGAACCACCGCTGCCTGTTCAACCCACCTACCTACTTCCGCTTGCTACGCAGTGACCTTTCTACCGGCTACCTTGAGACCTTTCTACCGGCTACGCTGAGACGTCCTCATCCATGGCGTGCCGCAGCCCCTGGTCGAGCTCGTCGAGGAAGCCCTCGGTGGTCAGGAACGGGGTATCGGGACCGACCAGCAGCGCTAGGTCCTTGGTCATCTTGCCGCTCTCGACGGTGTCGATGCAGACCCGCTCCAGAGTCTGCGCGAACCGGGTGACCTCCGCGGTCGCGTCCAGCTTGCCGCGGTGGCGCAGGCCACCGGTCCACGCGAAGATCGACGCGATCGGGTTGGTCGAGGTGGGACGGCCCTGCTGATGCTGCCGGAAATGCCGGGTGACGGTGCCGTGCGCGGCCTCTGCCTCGACGGTCCGGCCGTCGGGGGTCATCAGCACGCTGGTCATCAGGCCCAGTGAACCGTAGCCCTGCGCGATGGTGTCGGACTGCACGTCGCCGTCATAGTTCTTGCAGGCCCAGACATAGCCGCCGGGCCACTTCAGTGCGCAGGCCACCATGTCGTCGATCAATCGGTGCTCATAGGTAAGGTCATGCTCCTCGAAGTCGGCCTTGAACTCCGATTCGTAGATCTCAGCGAACACGTCTTTGAACATTCCGTCGTAGGCTTTGAGGATCGTGTTCTTGGTCGATAGATAGACCGGGTACTCGCGGGCCAGGCCATAGCGCAGCGACGCCCGGGCGAAGTCCTCGATTGATCTGCGATAGTTGAACATCCCGAGCGCGACACCGCCACCCTCACCGAACCTGGCGACCTCGATCTCCAGTGGCGCCCGGCCGTCGTCCGGGGTGTAGGTGATCGTCACCGTGCCCGGCCCGGGGACGGTGAAGTCGCTGGCCTGGTAGTGGTCCCCGAACGCGTGACGGCCGATGATGATCGGCTTGGTCCAGCTCGGCACGAGGCGGGGGATGTTGGAGCAGATGATCGGCTCGCGGAAGATCACACCACCGAGAATGTTACGGATCGTGCCGTTCGGTGAGCGCCACATCTTCTTCAGGCCGAATTCTTCGACTCGCGCTTCGTCGGGAGTGATGGTGGCGCATTTGATCCCCACCCCGTGCCTGGCGATCGCGTGCGCGGCGTCGACAGTGACCTGATCATCAGTGGCGTCGCGATGCTGGATGCTCAGGTCGTAATAGTCGAGGTTGATGTCGAGATAGGGCAGGATCAGCTTGTCCTTGATGAACTGCCAGATGATGCGGGTCATCTCGTCACCATCGAGCTCGACGACGGTCCCCACTACCTTGATCAATGTGTCCTCCGGTGGAGTACCTGTGAGTGGCGATACGAGCTATGACTCGCATCGCCACTCACAGGGCGCGCAGCGCTATCATAAGTTGTGCACATCGGCCTGTTTAGTGGCAACAGCCTGCGCGGCCTGCCGCAGCTGCGCTAGCTCAGTGTCCGTTAGCGGGGTCTCCACGATCCGGCGTACCCCACTCCGGTCCAGTTCTGCGGTCACCCCCAGGTAGACACCGGAGATCCCGTACTCGCCATCCACCCAGGCACAGACCGGCAGTACGGCACCGGAGTCCTCATGCACCGCGCGCACCATGCGGGCCGCCGCTGCCGACGGTGCGTAGTACGCCGACCCGGTCTTGAGCAGGGCGATGACCTCGGCCCCACCGTTTCGGGTCCGGGTGATCAGTTCCGCGATCCGCTCGGCGGCCAACCTGTCGGTCAACGGCGTGCCGTCCACCGTGCAGGCGCTGGGCACCGGGACCATGGTGTCGCCGTGCGAGCCCAACGTCAGGGTGCGCACTGAGGACACCGGGACGGCGAGTTCCTCGGCGACGAAGTTGGTGAACCGCGCGGTGTCGAGCATCCCGGCCTGGCCCATCACCCGGTGCCGAGGGAACCCGGTGGCCAGCGCCACCAGCGCGGTCATTTCATCCAGCGGGTTGGACACCACGATGACGACCGCATCGGGGGCGTGCTTCGCGACATTCTCCGCAACCTGTCTGACGATGCGGGCGTTGACCTCGATCAGGTCCATCCGGCTCATCCCGGGCCTGCGAGCCACCCCGGCGGTGATCACGACGACTTCGCTGCCGGCGATCGCCGCGTAACCCGAACCATCCCGGCCGGTGGTCTGGCCCACGATCTTGGTCTCGAAACCCTCCACCGGCCGGGCCTGGTTCATGTCCAGCGCCAGGCCCTCCGGCCGGCCGTCGATGATGTCGGTGAGCACGACCGTGTCGAACAGGTCGTACTCGGCCAGCCGCTGCGCAGTTGTCGAGCCGTAGAAGCCGGCCCCGATGACGGCGACCGTGCCAGAACGTGCCATCGATTCCTCCCCATGATCAATTCTGCAGAGCTCACCCTGCGGTCAGCGGTCCACCGGTGATCGTCAGCGCCACGGCGAGCATCAACAATCCGAAGACGCCGTAGGTGAGCACGTCCACTGCGCGGCGGCGGATCCCCAGCAATCCGGTCCACTCGGGCGGAAGCACGGCCCGCAAGCCCGCCGCCAGCAGCAGCGCGGCGGCGATGATCACCGTACCTTCCCGCCAGTGGTACTGCGTGATCCGCACCATGGCCGCTACCACCACGGCCCAGACCAGACCGAACGCGAGCTGTGGCCGCAGGCTCGTCCGCGCCGTCATGACGGGCCGGCCCGCTCGGCGGCCTCCACGACGTTGGCCAACAACATCGCCCTGGTCATCGGGCCCACTCCACCCGGAACCGGTGCCAGGTACCCGGCGACCTCGGCCACCGCTGGGTCGACGTCTCCGGCCAGCCCCGCGTCGGTGCGGGTGATCCCGACGTCGATCACCGCGGCGCCCGGCTTCACCAGGTCAGCGGTGATCAGTCCAGGTCGCCCGGCCGCGGCCACCACGATGTCGGCGCGGGCCACCTCGGCAGCGAGGTCACGGGTACCGGTGTGGCACAGCGTGACCGTGGCATTCTCGCTGCGCCGGGTCAGCAGCAATCCCAGCGGGCGACCGACGGTGATACCTCGGCCCACGATGGTCACTCGCGAGCCGGCCAGGGGTACGTCGTAGCGACGCAGCAACTCCACGATGCCGCGCGGGGTGCAGGGCAGCGGTCCCGACTCACCGAGTACCAGCCGACCCAGATTCACCGGGTGCAGGCCGTCGGCATCCTTACTCGGGTCGATCCGCTCCAGTACGGCACCGGTGTCCAGCCCGGTGGGCAATGGCAGCTGCACCAGGTAACCGGTGCAGCATGGGTCCGCATTCAGCTCGTCGATCACCGCGAACAGCTCGTCGAGGGTCGTGGTCGCGGGCAGATCGCGGCGGATCGAGGCGATGCCGACCTTCGCGCAGTCGTTGTGCTTTCCCCGCACGTAGACGTGTGAGCCGGGGTCGTCGCCGACGATCACGGTGCCCAGCCCCGGAGTCATTCCCTTGCCGCGCAGCGCTGCCACCCGGGTCCGCAGATCTGCGAAGAGCTCGTCCCGGGTTGCCTTGCCGTCCAGCACCACCGCGCTCACGAGGGGCATCCTCGCATCACCTTGTTACATCCCGAGATCCACCCGCAGCCCGTTCGCCACGGCGAAACGGATCGCGGTGTCCACGTCGATCCGGGCACCGGTCAGCCTCGCCTGCACCAGAGCGTCGGCGTCCAACCGTGCCCCGCGAAGGTCGGCGCCCTCCAGCCGGGCTCCCAGTAGCCGGGCTCCGGAGAGGTCGGCTCCGGAGAGGTCGGCGCCCCGAAGGTCGGCCTGCACCAGATTCGCCTCGGTCAGCCGCAACCCGGCGAACATCACCTCCCGGAGATCGGCGTGGCCCAGCCCGGTGAGCCGTAGGTCGACCTCGCGCAGCGTCCACGGTCGCAGCCGGCAGTCGCTGATCGTGCTGCCCATCAGGGAGCAGCTCTCCAGTACCGAGTCGGCCAGCGTGGTGCGGTTGAAAGTACAGCTGTGGAACGCCGTCGCACGGTGCTGCGAAGCGCCCAGGTCGGCGCGGGTGAAGTCGCAGTTGGTGAACCGGCAGCCGCGGGTGCGCAACCCACGCAGATCGGCCTCGATGAACCGGCAGCCGACGAAGTAGCGCCCCTCCCACTCCTGGTCGGCGAAGACCGCGTCGGTGAAGTCCAGCCCGGTGAGCTCAGCCTCGACCAGGTGATCATCAGCAGTCTCCGGCATACCCGCTACCTTCTCAGGTACCCCCGTCACAGTTCACCTTGGTTCGCTCCCCTCTCCCAGGGTCGGCTTGCCCAGCATGATCGCTGTCTGTGTGTCGTAGACGACAAGTCGTGTCGCACAGGTCACACAGATCGTGATCAACTCGTCGCGGGGACGGGCTCTCACTGGAAATCGCGAGTCATTGGAAATCACGGGAGTTCGAGCGCACCCGCATGTCCAGCGCTGCGGCGTGCTCGGCCAGCACGTTGATCACTCCTTCGGCGATCTGCAGCCGGCCGCGCAGCAGCAGCGCCGGGCAGGCCCGCACGATCGTGCGGTACCGCAGCCAGAAACCCGGTGAGCAGATCACGTTCACCATGCCGGTCTCGTCCTCCAGGTTCAGGAAGGTGACCCCACTCGCGGTGGCCGGGCGCTGCCGGTGGGTCACCGCGCCGGCGACCAGCACCCGCTGCCCGTCTTCTCGTTCCGGCAGCGCAGCGGCGGGCAGCACGCCTAGCCCGGCCAGCTCGGTCCGAAGGAACTGGATAGGGAAGCTGTCCGGCGAGACCCCGGTGGCCCAGACGTCGGCCGCGGCGAGTTCCAGCGCGCTCATCCCCGGCAGTGGTGGCGCGACGGCTCCGACTGCGGTGCCGGGCAGCCGGTCCGGCCGCTGCGCGGCCACCGCTCCGGCGGACCACAGCGCCTCCCGGCGTTGCGGGGCAAGCTGGTCGAACG
>JALYTS010000162.1 GCA_030854185.1 Actinomycetota bacterium
CCCCGGGGCGCCGGCGGAGGGTACGTAACCAGGCTAGCGCCGCCCCGGTGCAGGACGCCGTTCCGTCCGCAGTGATCTCCGGGTGGACACTGCGGCTGGTGGACCCCGATGGCAACGTGCGGCTGCTCAGCATCAGCACCCAGCCATCGTTGTCGCCCAGAGCGGCAAGTAGCCTGAGCACGGCCTCCCCAAGGACGACCAGCGAGTCCTCCCCGCGACCACTGATCGAGTCCCAAACCTCCGGCCAGCCCTCCCCGAACAATGCGTACCCGATGTCACTGTCAGTGACATCGGGTATGTGATGCTTGAGTTAACGACCGTGCCCACGCACCCAGCCTGCCGGGTGCTGGTAGTAGCAGCCCTCCCCTGCTCCCTATAGTCGTGCGCATGTCGCCGGTGAACGACGCACGCTGGAGGCCTGTTGGAGAGGGCGACGCGTACCGGTACTCCGCAACGACGCTGTCGGTGTTCTGGCCGGAGGCCGAGCACGGGAAGCTGATCGCTCGGTGGCCGCGCCTGGCCACCGAGGTGGGAGCGACCTGGGACGAGCACCGCCAACAGATCGAGCGACACTGCGCGCTCGTCGAGCGAGCCGGACACGCGGTGAACCAAGTGTCCGGCGACGTGTCCGGCCTTGAGTCGTTTCTCCAGGACAGGCGTGTCACCACACCCTCCGCGCAGGATCTGTTCGCCTACCCCGATCTGCGGAGCCAACCCGTCATGGTCCGTTGGCCACCGGGACGTACGGTTGTGTGCTGGTGCGGCTCAGGGCGCAAGTACAAGCAGTGCTGCCGCCCGCATAGCCTGGGCACTCTGGACTGACGGCAACCTCACCGGCGGAACCCGCACAGAGCATCCGGGCATGGGGGGACGCGTGCGCCGTACGACATCCGCCATGGCGGCCCTGTCCGTAGCCGAGAAGGCGACCGTGCTCGATGAGTTGCTCGCCGCTCGACCAGACCTTCAAGGGCTCGCCGAAACTTGTGCCGCCCGTCTCATGTCGACTGAAGACCGTTCCGCGGTCGCAAGCGATGTCGCAGACACATTGCGGGGTCAGGACATCGAGGAACTGAACGGCCACGCCGGATACCGGTCAGGCCGCGGCTACGTCCATCCGGTCGAGGCTGCCGACGAGAGGCCGTCACCGGCCAGCTCGGCGAGCGTGATTCCGATCGGGAGTCGACGCTTCGGGTTCACGAGCGAGCGCCAGATCCGCACGGCCAGCAGGTCCGTCACGCCTACGTCGAGATCGTCAAGTGCGGTGGCCGGCGAGTCCGGCGTCATGCCGATCTCCGACCGCCAGCGTCGCATGATCTCCCGCACGCGCCACGTGGTGTGAGCGTTGACGCGCAACATGGCGGCGTCGCACCGTCCCCGGCGCGCCCAGCTCGACGGCTACCTAGCCCGCATCGTTGAGCACGACTTCCCCGAACAAGGCCACCCCGTCCGTCGCCCGGCGACCCTACGAGCCTGGCTCACTGCCTACGCCGCAGCAACCGCGACAACCACCTCCTACAACGCCATTCTCGACGCGGCAACCCCCGGCGACACAGATAGACCCGCGAAAACCACCACGGCCGCCTACCGTGATGTCCTGAGCCAGATCTGGCTGCTGGAACCACTGCCTAGCTGGCTGCCCACCCGCAATCTCTTCACCCGGCTCGCGCAGGCTCCCAAGCACCACCTCGCCGACCCCGCGCTCGCCGCACGCCTGCTGGGCGCCAGCGAAACATCACTGCTCACTGGGCGCCCCGCCGGTCCGGCCATCCCCCGCGACGGCACACTGCTCGGCGCACTGTTCGAGTCCCTGATCGCCCTCAACCTCCGCGTCTACGCCCAAGCCAACTACGCAACGGTCCATCACCTACGCACCCGCAACGACGACCACGAAATCGACTTCATCATCGAACGAGACGACCACAAGATCGTCGCGCTGGAAGTCAAGCTCAGCACCACCGTCGACGACTCCGACCTCATCCACCTCCACTGGCTACGCAACCACCTCGGACCCGACATCCTCGACACCGCCATCATCACCAGCGGCACCTACGCCTACCGCCGCAGCGACGGCATCGCGGTCATCCCAGCAGCGCTACTCGCGCCTTGACAGGTCTGCAGGCAGAGTTTAACGATCTTGAAACGAGCCGGTTCGATCGCCATCGCCTGTCCGGCTCCGAATGCTCACCTGGACGCAGGCGCGTGCATCCAGATGAGCGCGTACCGTGCGGTCACGCTCGGTTGGCACCGTGGCCGAGTGCGAGGTAGGCGGGCCGGAGTAGCTCGGTCAGCGGCCGGTCGCGCACGGCGAGGGTGACGTCGGGAAGCTGGTCGAGCAGCGCCGTGGACGAGGTCACCGGCGGACTCGGCGCGCGAGTCTCGGCCTGCGGGGCGAAGTAACAGTCGAGGCAGTCGGCGAGCGGTCGGCCCGACTGTTCGCCGCGGTCGGCGGCCGGCGGACCGTCGGAGCGGGCAGCCTGCAGGTTGGCCAGCAGGTCCTCACGCTCACGCCCGCGCCAGGCGAGGATGGCGAACGGGTCATCGTCGAAGGACTCGGCGAGCAGGTAGAACGTCGCGGCAAGGTGCTTGCACGGCACCGCGTGGTCGGGGCAGGAGCAGTCCAGCGACAGGTCCCGCGCGGCGGACGGGAACAGTGACAGCCCGAGCCCAGCGAAGACATCCTCGATGTCGTCCGGCATCTCGCCGGACAGCAGCATGGCCGTGTACCAGGCGTTGCCGGCAAGGGCCTGTTCGGCCTGCGCCCACTCGGACTTGCCGAACGCGGCGATCCCGATCCGCACCCGGTACGGTCGCGCCCTGCTGCCCTGCACCTGGGCGGTGACCGAGCCCGGATCCACGTCCATCGAGATCACCTGCCCGGTGCGTGCGTAGCTTCGCCCCCGTTGGAGCCGGTTACCCAAGCCGATGCCTTCGAGGACCTCGAGGAACCGCTCAGACCACCAGGTCTGGGCGATCGCGCCGCGGGTGCTGCGGGCTTTGAGTCCGCCCTCGACGGCGCGCGGGCGAGACTGCGGCCCAGACCAGTTATTCGCAGTCCAGTTACTCACCGACGGCCCCCGCAGATAGCGCGAAGACCTCGCGCAGATCGCGGGTGGACAACTCGGTCAGCCACCCCTCGCCGTCGCTGACCACGAGATCGGCCAGTGCCTTCTTCTCCTCGATCATGTCGTCGATCTTCTCCTCCAGCGTGCCCGTGCAGATGAACTTGCGCACCTGCACGGTGCGCTTCTGCCCGATCCGGAACGCGCGGTCGGTCGCCTGGTTCTCCACGGCCGGGTTCCACCACCGGTCAAGGTGAACCACGTGGTTGGCGGCGGTGAGGTTCAGCCCGGTTCCCCCCGCCTTCAATGACAGCAGGAAGATCGGCGGCCCGTCCCCGGACTGGAAGCGGGCCACCATCTCGTCGCGCCGCTGCCTGGGGGTACCACCGTGCAGGTACAGCACATCCTGCCCGAAGCGCGCGGCCAGGTGCGGTATCAGCATCTCGGCGAACTCGGTGAACTGGGTGAAGCACAACACCCGGTCGTCCTCGGCGAGGATCTCCTCCAGGATCTCCTCGAGCCGGATCACCTTGCCCGATCGTGTGCCGATGGGTGACCGGTCGTGCAGCAGTTGCGCCGGGTGATTACACACCTGCTTGAGCTTGGCCATCGCGGCGAGCACGTTGCCCCGCCGTTCGATACCCTGGGTGTTCTCGATCTTCTCCAGCATGTCGTCGACGATCGACTGGTACAGCGAGGCCTGCTCCGTGGTGAGCCGGCAGTACTGCTTGATCTCGATCTTCTCGGGCAGGTCGTCGATGATCGCCGGGTCGGTCTTGAGCCGGCGCAGCAGGTAGGGCCGGGTGATCGCGCGCAGCCGCTGCGCCGGCTCGGTCTGCCCGTGCCGCTCGACCGGGATCGCGTATCGGGTGCGAAACAGCTCCGAGGACCCGAGCAGGCCGGGGTTGAGAAAGTCCATGATCGACCACAGCTCGGCGAGACGGTTCTCCACCGGGGTCCCGGTGAGCGCGACGCGGTGCCCCGCCTCCAGGCGCCGCACCGCCTTGGCCGCTCGGGACAGGCTGTTCTTCACCGCCTGGGCCTCGTCCAACACGACCCGGTTCCACCCGTACCCGGCGAGCTCGTCCATGTCGCGAGTGGCCGTGGCGTAGGTGGTGACGACCAGGTCGGTGTCCTCCAGGTGCTCGCGCAGCACATCCCCGTGCAGCCGCGCACCGCCGTGGTGCGGGTAAACCCGCAGGCCGGGAGCGAATTTCGCCGCCTCCCGTTGCCAGTTGCCGACCAGCGACATCGGGCAGAGCAGCAGCGTGGGGCCGGTGCCAGGGTCCTGGTGGCGCTGTAGGCATTCCATGGCGAGCAGTTGCACGGTCTTGCCCAGCCCCATGTCGTCGGCCAGGCAACTGCCCAACCCGAGCGAGGACAGGAACGCCAGCCACGACAGCCCGCGTTGTTGGTAGGGGCGCAGCGTCGCGGTGAACCCGGGCGGGGGTTGCAGTGGTTGCAGCGACTGGCCCGCCGCTCCGCTGAGCAGCTCGCCCAGCCAACCGTCGGCGCGCACCGACGTGACCTCCAGCGGGGTGTCGATGTCGTCGGGGTGGCTGGCGGCCAGGACGAGGATCTCGGCCGCGGTCTTGTGCCCGGTCGGTTTGCGCGCCAGGAACTCCAGCCCGCGGCGCAGTTGCTCCGGGTCCACCGCCACCCACTGGCCGCGCAGCCGGATCAACGGCGCCTTGGCCTCGGCGAGCGCGGCGATCTCGTCCTCGGTGAGGGTGTCGTCGCCGACCGCGAGCTCCCACCGGAACTCGACCAGCTGGTTGCGACCGAACTTGCTGGCCTTGGCGACCACACCGTCGACCGGGGTGTACGCCGACAGGGCTAGGCCGAGCTTGCCGCGCCGGTCCCACCAGGACGGCAACAGAACGCCGAACCCGGCCTCGTCGAGCAGCGGAGCGGCGGTGGACAGGAAATGGTAGGCGCCTTCGGCGTCAAGGCAGAAGTTGGACGGGCGTGCCGTGCGCAGAGCGGGCGCGAGCTCGGGGTAGATCCGGCTGGCCCGGCCGAGCTCGGCCAGCAGTAGTTCCTCAGGGCGTTCCAGCCACCGGCGGAGGCTGCCGCCGTCGTTCCACGCCTGCTCGGCGGGAATCAGCAGGCTGGGGTCCGCCATGGATTGCAGAAGGAACTCCAGCCGCCAACCCTTGCCGGCAGGAGCGGCCTCGGCCTCGGCCTCGATCTCGATCTCGGTGAGCCGGAAGGTCGCCCTGGCCGGGCCCGCCTTGCCGACCCCGACGTCCTCCCATGGCCGCAGCGACGTGGCCAGGGCGTCGAGCTCGTCGGGATCCGCCTCGAATCGGCCGTCCGGAGCGGTCAGCGCCATGAGCCATGCTTCCTTGGCCGGCAGACGCTTCGGGCGAGGGCCGCGCCGTGGCGGCAGCAGATCGATCCCTGCCGGCAACGCCGCCCGCATGGCCGCGTCCAGCATGGCGTGCAGTGCCGAGTTGGCCAGCTCGTGCGCGTCATGCTCACCCTGCTCGGCCCGGCACACCGGCGGCATCGCGGCGATCAGCGAGTTCATCGCGACGACATCCGGACCCTGCACCACCGGACGCCAGAACGCCACCGCCCGGTGTCTATTAACCCCGTGCCCATCACCCCCGTGCCAATCACCCCCGTGGCAATCAACCCCGTGCCCGTCGCGCGCGAGCGCGGGCAAGACCCGGCCGCGCTCGACCAGCTCCCGCGCGAAGGCCGCCAGCTCGGCGAGGTAGGTGATGGACGCGCCGTACCGGACATCCGCGACGGACCCGTCGAGGGCGGTCAGCGCCGATGCGGGATCGAGGAACACCACCGGCACGGTCCACGGCAGTAGAGCCGGACCCGTTTGTGGTGTCGGGCGCGGCGTGATCCGGATCAGCTCCGGCGAGTCCAGCGGCGCCGACCGCAACGACGGCAACAGCAGGCTCGCGGCACCGGACTTACCCGCGTGGATCCCCGCGATCACGTCGGCGGGTGCGGCGAACGGATGTGACCGAGCCGAGCGCAGCGCCTGGCTGGGACTCTTCACCGTGAGATCGGAATCCTCGGACCACAGGGACAAGCCGTTCGAGGTGGACCAGAAGCCGTGCAGGACCAGCATTGGCGTTCCCTCTTTCGTGGCGCGCGGGCGCCTGGCTAACGAGTGCGGGAAAACAGCGTGACGCCAGCCACGCCGTCGCCTACGGCAAGTCCTCGAGCTCGTCGGCATAGCAGCCGAACGGCGCACCGCCCGGGGTGTGGCCCACGACGAACATCCGCTGGTCACCCGCCCAGACCCAACCAGAGTCACCAACCCGCTCGTCGTCGAGACGAGCGGCGCCACTGTCGAGACCGGGATCGGGAACTTCAAAAAAAACTCCTCACCGCTTCTCCCGCCGCCGCCGGAGGGCCTGGCCGCAGTAACCAGCGAAATCCACCTTGCCGCCACCGCGTTCAACCTCCTCAAAATCCACCGGGCAGCCGACAAATAACCCTCGGGAGCCACCCCCACCACCCAACAAAGACCCCCACCACCGGCCATGATCACCGAAACTGAGCGACGACAGTGCAATCCTGCACGGTGACCTCTCACTTTCGGCGATCAAGAACGCGGGCGACGCGAATAGGCAACAGCCTCGTCCAGCTACGCGATCAAGCATGTCGGTGATCACCGGGGGCGTCCGCCGTGGTTTCCCTTACGGACGGCGGCCACACGATCACGCCGGTCATCGAGCCTCAAGCGGGTGGTTAGTGTGCAAGTCCCCCTCGGACACCAATTCTGGTGACCTTCACCAACCACGTGATCGTTCGACGGGCGCGACGGGCGCGACGGGCGCGACGGGCGCGACCGCTCGCGCCCGAGGCCGCGTCCTTCTGCCGAAGCAGGTGAACGTCGTGCGTCCCGCGCGGTGAGGCCAGCCGGCGCCGGCACTGTCGGTACCCTCCGGCATCCTGCAACCCGAGCGCGAAGGAGGGATCGTGACGTCGACGACCGCCCTACGCTGGCGCCCTTCCCGTGCCGGCATTCTCAACGTCTATCAGTACGAGGACGAGACGCTGCACTTCGCGGGCGGGCGGCTGCTGCTGCGCGGCGTGAACGGCTCGGGCAAGTCCACGGCGATGAACATGCTGCTGCCGTTCCTGCTCGAGGCCGACACTCGCAAGATCGACGCGGCGGGCGAGCAGACCGGCGTGCTCCGGTCGTGGATGCTCGCCGACACCGACGAGACGCAGCGCACCGGCTACCTGTGGATCGAGTTCGCCCGCGCCGACCCCGCCGCGCCGGGCGGCGTGCGCCACCACACCGTCGGCTGCGGCATCCGCGCCAACCGCAGCACCGACCGGGTCACGCCGTGGTGGTTCTCGACGCCTCGCCGGGCCCGCATCGACTTCTCCCTCACCGCCGGGCGGATCCCGCTGGCCGTCGACGCACTGCGCGCCGAGCTCGGCGCCGATGCCGTCTTCACCACACCGGCCGACTACCGCGCTGAGGTCGCGCGCCGGTTCTTCGGCGGTGCCGACCCGTCCGGTTACCTCGCGCTGCTGCACCAGGTCCGCAACCCGCGGGTCGGGGACCGGATCGATGCCGATCTCCCGCGCCGGCTGCAGGAGGCACTGCCGCCGGTGCCGGAGGACGCCGTCGCCGACGCCGCCCAGCCGCTGGAGGACCTGGAGGGTCACCGGCACAACGTCACCGCGCTGGCGAAGACCGACCGCGCGCTCGGCAGCGTCCTCGATACCTACCGGCACTACGCCCGCCGCGTCCTGCTGGCGGCCGCCGACCGGGCCGCCACCGGAGTGGGCCTTGCC
>JALYTS010000163.1 GCA_030854185.1 Actinomycetota bacterium
CCGGAGCTCCGCCGCCGGCGACCAGCGCCGCCGGCGCGCACGCCGCCGCCGACGTCGCCTTCGCTCAGCAGATGATTCCCCATCACCGCCAGGCAATCGCCATGGCTGGGCTGGCCCCGACCCGGGCGGCCAGCCCCAAGGTCCGGGACCTCGCTACCCAGATCAAGAACGACCAGGGCTCGGAGATCGCGACCATGACCAGCTGGTTGCAAGGCTGGCATGCCCCACCGGCCAAGGACGAGCCCGGCGGCGGATCTGCGATGGGCGGGATGGACCGTGCGGCGAGAATCGGCATGACGAGCAACCAGCAGATGAGCCAACTGGTCAACAGCAGCGGACCGGCCTTCAACCGGCTGTTCCTCCAGCTGATGATCGCCCATCACCAGGGCGCCGTGCAGATGGCCACCACCGAGCTGGCCACCGGCCGCAATCCCGACGCCAAGAACCTGGCCACCTCTATCCAACGCGGCCACACCGCGCAGATCGCCACGATGCGCAAGCTGCTCGCCGGCAGCTGAGCCGGATCAGTGCCGGAGAACGGACGGGTGCGGGATGCTCTCGGGCCGTTGCTGCCCACGCTGGTAGATGAACGGGGCGGGGAAGTGCGCGAGGTCCGACACCTACCGGACCACCCGACGGACCTCCTCGCCGCGGCGGTGCACGATGAGTCGTCGACACTGTGGCCTGCCGCCCCGGACACCCGCAGCTACTGGCCGGACTGGGACCCCGACGTTGGGGTCGTGGGCCTGCCGGGCAACCCCTTTGCGGCACTCGTCGCGGCGTACACGCTGCTCGCCCCGTTGCTGGCCGGTCTGTCGGGTCGGCCCCTGCCGCAAGCCCCGGTGACCGGGCCCGTGCGCCCCGCCGCCGGACTCACCCGCCTGATTCCGGTGGCGTGGGAAGGTGGTGTTGCCCGGGTGATCAGCGGCCACCGGGCGGCCTTCCTGCGGGGAGCAACACTCGCCGACGCACTCGCCACCATCACGCCAAGCTGGGTGGACGGCACACCGGTCCCACTCCTACTGATCCGGTGAACAACCGTCGGCCTCCGGGGCCGATGGTGTTCAACGGCGTCAGGGTGCGGGTTTCACGCGTCGGGTGCTGAGGGGCCAGACGGTCGCCAGCCCGTGGTCTCGCCGCACCACGAGCGCTGCGAGACGCCGGTGACTGCGAGATCCCGAATTCTCCCTGCCAGACGCCGCCGACCTCGCCGGCGGCCCGTTCGCCGTCGATGCGCGCCCCCAGGATTCGGCGTCGGACCGGGTCGCCGAGGCAATCGAATGTGGGCATGGACCGACTCTTGCACCGCGGCCCTCGATCAGTCAATATTAAATCCGCATCTGCGGAGTTCTATAAATAAATTGTCAGCTGGTGCCTAACTGTCAGTGGCTAAGATCCGTAGACGCGGATGTCGTCGCCGCCTCTCTGGTAGCTTGGCTACGAATCATCCGGCCCTCCGTCCGGCCGCGGGGATCCTCGAACGACACACCCGAACGGGCTCTGCCGCACGTTCCCTCTTATGCATCCTTCGAAGGCTTTGCCAGAGTTGCCCTGGCGGGGCCGTTCCTGGGCGGCTGGGGCAGCGTGACGACGACGCTGGGGGACTTCACCGTGGCCACGGCCAGGACGCCGGGTTCCAATCCGAGTTCGTCGACTGG
The DNA here is from genome assembly GCA_030854185.1 of Actinomycetota bacterium. GTDB lineage: Bacteria > Actinomycetota > Actinomycetes > Mycobacteriales > Pseudonocardiaceae. The sequence continues at coordinate 1,659 of JALYTS010000163.1, forward strand.
CCTCTGCGGACATCAGTGACACGATCCGGTGTGGTCCAGCCTGGATCTCCACCTGGGCCATCACCTGACCCCGGATGACCCGGGTGGCCAGGCCGGCCAACTGGTCGCGAGCGGATGCGGGCAGCAGCGGCACGGCTTCCTCGGCATCCGCGGCCATAGAGGTGGCGACCCTGGCCAGTTCCGCCCCGTCCACCCCCCGGCGCCCGGACTCGGTGGTCGTGGAGGGGAAGCGCCCGGCATCGGCCCAGCGCCCCGGGCCACCCGCGATCGCCAGCCCGAGCCCGGTGCCGCCGGTGAACCGGCTGCGTGCCTGATCGATCCGGAAGAACCGCTCGAAAACGCGTTCCTGATGCTCGGCTGCGATGCCCAAGTCGCGGTCCGTGACGGCGATCTCCGCGAATCCGTTCGCCAGCCGGCAGCGATCCAGGGCCTCGCGTACCACCTTGTCGACCTCGACAGTGGTCAACTTGGGCAGCGGCTCAGCGCCCTGCAATCGAGCGCGATCAACTCGGTGACCAGCGTGCCCAGCCGTCCTGCCTCGTTGAGGATCCTGGTGCCGAACCGGCGCACCTCATGCGGATCATCGACGGCGTCGAGCACCGCTTCGGCCAGCAGAGCCATCGCCCCGACCGGGGTCTTGAGCTCGTGGCTGACGTTCGCCACGAAGTCCCGCCGGTCGCTTCCATGCGGACGGCGTCCGATTCGTCGGACGCGTCGATCACAGTGAACCCGTCTCCCAGTGGCCGGATCCTTCCGATCACGGCGGTGGGCCCGCGACCGGATCGCGCACCGCGATCCGGCGGCGAAAGATCGACCTGAACCACCTCACTGGTGTCGCGCACCCGCTCGGAGGCCTTGGCCGCGCGCTTATCCGGGCGGGCCCCCGGACCAGACCCAGCTTGACGGCCGGCGGGTTGGCCAGCACCACATGTTGAGCAGCACCACAGAGTTATGCGAGGAGAGCACCACCCGCTCCACCAAGCCTGAGACTGTCGTCGGCGTCTCGGGCTGGACGGCGAGCAGACGGCAGACTATCTGGGCATGCAAGGTTTGCTCGCGAGTGTGATTGCCGTCGTGGGGACGCTGTTGGGCGCTGGCCGACGCCGCGTTCGAAACGATCGGTGCGATACACCATGCCGCAGATCAGGCTGAGCTGGTGGAGCATGAGAACCGGTGCCAGGACCTGCTGAAGGCGTTCATCACGGCGGCAGGCGCCCAGGTTCGATGACCGCTCACATATTCGTACGCCGTGCCGATCCGGGTGAGCCGGCCGCCATCCACCAGAACAATCGCGCAGCACAACCGCGGCATCGTCGCTGACGAATTTAGACCGGCCTTGGAAACGCGCGCTCATGCCGACGACCGTGAGTTCACCCCCTGCATCGTGATGCTGCTCGACGCATCACCGTGCAACTCCCGTCGAGGTGGATCGTTCCTTGCGGTTGAGCCACTCCATGCCGTGTGTCAGAGTCCAAGCTCGGCCGTGAACAGCACAGGATGGCGCCGTTGATGTCCCGGTTGCCGTACCCTTGCGGGAATCTTTACCGGACGAGTCTTATCGGACACCCTCATCCACGCAGCCCGTCTGGCCTGCATCGTTCCCGTAGAGGGTTCCGCGCATGGGACGGAATGACCGTCGCTTCGGGCGTCGGGCAGCTCGCACTTGACAGTCAGAGGCGGTCGATTGAGACAGGTCGGCAACGTCCATGCGCATCAGCCGATCTGCTCGAACAGGGACACGATGATCCCCTCAGGCCCACGCACGTAGGCCATCCGCACGCTGTTCTCGTACTCGCCGATGCCGCCGACGAGCCCGTACCCGTCGGCAGCCACCGCACCGACGGCCGCCTCGAGGTCGCCGACCTCGAAGGACACGTTGCGCAGGCCAAGCTCGTTGGCCATCGCTGTGGGCGATCCGGGCACGTGGTCGGGCGTCACGAAGCTCGCAAGCTCCAGCCGGGACCCTCCGTCGGGCGGTCGCAGCATCGCGATCTCACAGTGCGCGCCCGGGATGCCGCAGACGGTCTCCACGAACTCGCCCTCCACGGATCCGGTGCCCTCGACCTCAAGACCCAGGCCGACGAAGAACGCCGTCACCAAGTCGAGATCCGCGACGGTGATGCCGATGTGGTCGAAACGTTGTACGTGTGCCATGGGATCTATCCTTCATAGTTGGCTTGCCGATTCGATGCTGGGACGGAGCCAGGGCTGGGATCTCGACATGTTCTCGCCGCAAAGCCGCGGTCAACCCGGATTTCGAATGCCCGGCGGGCAACGACAGGTTGCTCTCGCGGCGCCATGGGGCACGTCACCCACAGCCCGGTGGACGATCCCCCTGCGAGACGCTCAAGATCAATGCAGTTATGACCTCGAAACGGACCATCGCCGTCGGACAACCGTTCCGGCCTACGGGCGGCGAGGTACGTGCAGTCGTGCCGAATTGAGGATGCTGTCGGAAACTCCCCAGTTAGTCGAGGCAGAACTCGTTGCCCTCCGGATCGTGCATCGTGATGAACCCGGACTCCATCGTCGCCTTGTCAGGCTCGACCCGATAGGCGCGAGTCGCTCCGAGCGCCTTCAGGCGGTTGGCCTCGGTCTCGAGGGCGCTCATCCGTTCGTCACCCTCGAGGCCCGGCGCCACACGTACATCGAGGTGGAGCCGGTTCTTGATGGTCTTGCCCTCGGGCACGCGCTGGAAGAAGACGCGGGGATGTGGGCCCTCGATGGGAAGGATCGCGGAGCGTGAGCTCCACTGGTCGCGCGGCACGCCGAACGCTTCGAGGGCCGCATCCCACGAGTCGAATCCGTCGGGTGGCGGTTGCACCTGATAGCCGAGCACCTCGGCCCAGAAGGCCGCCAGCCCAGCGGGATCGGCGCAGTCGAACGTGATCTGCACTTCTTTGGTCATCGGTCCACTCTCGCAGGGATCACCGACAGACGAGAGTGGCAGCAGGATCGTCGCATGACTGTCCTGGGTGTCGATCCTCTACTGGTACACGGCGATCGGCATCCAAGACGCGGCGGGAGTGCGGGTAGTCAACGCCATATGGCTCGACCGAAGCCCAGCATCGGTCCACGCCCCAGATCGACGCGCTAGTCCCGCTGGGTCTGGTACGCGCCAGTTCATGCGGCCTGAAGGTACACCTAGCAAGGGGTCTTGTTTCCTACTGTGGTGGGACCAAGGTCGATCCAGTGTCGCACGTGGTGGGCGGCGCACAGTCCCGGTGGCCGATTACAGCCGCTGCAGCATCCCGGCCAGCAACCGCTGGGTACTGGCGAAACCCCGCCCGACGGCGATTCCCCGCGAGTCGACCTCGGCGACCACCTCAAGCACCACCGACTCCGCTCGGCGGGACAGTGCCTCGACATCCCGCAGAGTCTGGGTGACTGCTTCGTCATCCAGACCACCCAGCGTTTCGCGCAGACCATCCAGGCAGCTCGACATCACCACCACGGGTTCACCCACAGGCCGGCGTGAGCTCACCACCGGCGGCCGGCAGCGCCTGGTCCACGCGAACGAACATGCAAGGCGCTGGTGAGGTCCGGCTCCGCTACTCCTCACCCCGACCGGTAACGAGCGCGATCCGGAGGCGATCTGACCTGGTCACAGACAACGGTGATCTCTCGAATCCACAATGTGATCCGAATCATGCTGCTTCGGCTGTTCGACGTTCTTGTGGCCGGCCGATTTCGAAAATACTTGCCGCGCCGCCGCCGGAGGCGGGACGATCGGTCTGTCCACCCCGCCAGCGGAAGGATCGAGACCCATGAGCTGGAGCGACGGGCGGCTGTCCGCGACGGTGGTGGGTGAGCCCGACGGGCTGCCGATGCTGGACCGGGGTGGCCACCACAACCCTGAGCAAGGCGCTTGTCTGATGGAGTACGTCTCAGTGCTCGCCGGAGTCCGGTTCAGCGACCATCCCAGGTGCACCCATCCGGCCCTGGCGCAGCTGGCCCGCGTGGTCAACGACGAGATCGTCGATCCCGCAGCCCGATCCCGGCTGGCGGTGCTGGCTCCCGATCTGATCAGCACCCGGTGCCGGGATCCACGCATCACGCTCACCGTGATGGCATGCTGCCTGCGGGCCGCTGTCGCCGCCCGCCCCCAAGGCCGTGACCTGCCGGAGGCCTTGGAACGGATCGAAGCCCAGCTCAGCCGGCTTGCAACGCAGCGGGATCGCCGGTGGGCGCGCTTGCGCAACGTGGGGTGGGAACCCGGGGCGCTTTCGGTCGTCGCGACGCTGCGCGTCGTGTTGCGCCATACCCACCGGTTCCGCGGACCGCGCCACGATGAGCAGCTCTGCGAACTACTTGAGCAGGCGGTCGCGGATTGCCGCGGCCTGCTCGCCCAGCATCTGGATCGGCCCGTCCGTCAGCAGTCCCAGCCCGCGCTACGTTGAGGTCGGGCGTCCTGCTCGCATGGGATCAACGGCTGGGGGCTTGCGCTGCGGATGACCGAGACCCCTGCAACAGCCGTCCACCCGTCCGGCGGAACCCCCTCCGGCGGGTATGCCCACCTTATCCCGCTGCAGCGCCGCTATGCCGAGCTTGCTGCCGACGATCCTGAGCGGCGGCGCCAACGCGAGCAGCTGATCAGCGGTTATCTCCCGGTGGCTGAGCACATCGCGCGCCGCTTCGCTGGCCGCGGCGAGCCGCTGGATGACCTGATCCAGGTAGCCACCGTGGGACTGATCAATGCCGTGGACCGCTTCGAGCCGGCCCGGGGCTCGCATTTCTTGTCCTTTGCGGTACCGACGATCACCGGTGAGGTACGCCGGCACTTCCGCGACCACGGCTGGTCTACGCGGGTCCCGCGCCGGCTGAAAGATCTGCACATCGCTATCACCCGCACACTGGGGGAACTGTCCCAGCAGCTCGGTCGGGCGCCGAGACCCAGCGAGATCGCTGATCGGCTGGGCTTGCCGGTATCGGAGGTGATCGAAGGGCTGCAAGCTGGGGAATCCTACCGAACCTCGTCTCTGGATGAGATGCTCGGCGCCGGGGACGGCGTGACAACTCTGGGCGAGTTCATCGGCGGCCTCGTCGATCAGCTGACCCTGATCGACGACCGCGAGGCCCTGCGCCCGCTGCTGGTCGAACTCGCCCCCCGGGAGCAGACGATCCTGGTGCTGCGGTTCTTTCACGAACTGACCCAGACCCAAATCGCCGAGCAGGTCGGCCTCTCCCAGATGCGCGTCTCCCGGGTACTCCGGCAGACACTGAGATTCCTCCAGCAGCGCATGTCCAGCGCGGATTGAAGCGAGTGGCAGTGGCCATGGAATTCCAACAGATCAGCGTCAGTCACCCAGCGGTCAAGGACGTCCTGGCGATCCAGAACAACACTGCCCCCAACCGGTTCGGTTTGTTCGTCGCCGAGGGCCTCTGGGCGGCCAAGGTCGCCCTCGACACGAACCTGCGAGTGGACACCTTCTACTGGTGTCAAGAACTTGCGCATTCTGATGAAGCCGCCAAACGGGCTCACGAGTTGGCCGACCGGGCACGGCGCACGTTCGCGGTATCAGAGAAGACCCTGGCCCGCATGGCCGAGCGCGGCAACCCTGACGGCATCGTCGCTACCGTCGAGATGCCGCACTGGCATCCGGACGAGATCCAGTTCGGGAACTCGGCGCTGGTACTCGTCACCGACGGCATCGAAATACCCGGCAACCTGGGGACGCTGATCCGGACGCTGGACGCCTGCAAAGCAGATCTATTGATCTTGACGAACCGTCGTACGCGGATGTCACATCCCAAGGTCCTGCGGGCCAGCCAGGGTATGTCGGTACGTGTGCCGCACATCGAGTTCGAGGACACCGCCGAGGCGATCTCTTGGCTGCAGAAGAGGCGCTTCACGGTATATCTGGCCGATACCGATGAGAGCGTGAATTATCGCCGCCTCGACTACGCCGGGCGAACGGCCCTGGTCGTGGGAAGCGAACGGTACGGCATCACAAAACCCTGGTACCAGCACAGCTTCAGGCGGGTAGGCGTTCCCATGCTGGGTTATGCGGACAGCCTCAACGTATCGGTATCCGCATCAGTCCTGCTCTACGAAGCCCGCGCCAGCAAGGACGGCTGGCGCGGGCGCGCGTGAGTGGCGATGCGAGTCA
>JALYTS010000013.1 GCA_030854185.1 Actinomycetota bacterium
CTTGGCAGCGATGGGGAGATACAACGAAGAACTGGTCAAGGCCGGTGTGATGCTCGCCGGAGAGGGCCTGCAGGCTAGCTCCAAGGGCGCCCGCGTCAAGTTTGACGGGGACAAGCGCACGGTGACCGACGGGCCGTTCACCGAGACCAAGGAACTGATCGCCGGCTTCTGGCTGATCCAGGCGGCCTCGAAGGAGGAGGCCATCGAGTGGGTCTCGCGGGCCCCCTTTGACGGTGGCACGGAGATCGAGGTTCGCCAGGTCTTCGAGGCGTCAGATTTCCCTGCGGAGATCTTTCCTCCCGAGGAAGCCGCACGCGAGCAGGCGCTGCGCGACGAGTTGTCGGGCAAGACCGGGCAGCCGTAAGAGTGGCGTAGCCGCCAGGCTTGCCGGGGCGCGGGGAAGCTGCTCTGATTAGCCGTCGTGGCAGCTTCCTCCGCGCACCCGCTGATGTCTGCATCTTGCGGGACACCCGCACCCGATCGGTCCGGGCGTGCAGGCGAATCGTCGCACGCCCGGACCTCTGCTGCGATCGACGCGGTCTGGCGGATCGAATCGGCACGAGTCATCGCTGGTCTGACCAGGATCGTGCGCGACATCGGTCTGGCCGAGGAGCTCGCGCAGGACGCGCTGGTCGCGGCGCTGGAGCAGTGGCCGCAGGACGGTGTTCCGCGCAACCCTGGCGCCTGGCTGATGGCCACCGCGAAGCACCGCGCGATCGATCACTTCCGCCGGCGGGAGCGGCTGGAACGTAAGATCAGCGAGCTCGGTCACGAACTGGAGACCGGGGGAGCGGAGGCGACCCCGGAACTCGACGCAGTGTGTGACGACGACATCGGCGATGACCTGTTGCGGCTGGTGTTCACGGCCTGCCATCCGGTGCTGTCCACCGAGGCGCGGGTGGCGCTGACGCTGCGCCTGCTCGGTGGGCTGAAGACCGAGGAGATCGCTCGTGCGTTCCTGGTTCCGGAGTCGACCGTCGCGCAGCGGATCGTGCGAGCCAAACGGACCCTGGCGCAGGCCCGGGTGCCCTTCGAGGTGCCCCAGGGGGCCGACCGCGCCACCCGCTTGTCCTCCGTGCTCGAGGTCATCTACCTGATCTTCAACGAGGGTTATTCAGCGACTAGCGGCGATGACTGGATCCGGCCTTCGCTGTGCGAGGAGGCGCTGCGGCTGGGCCGTATCCTGGCTGAACTCGCGCCCCAGGAGCCGGAGGTGCACGGCCTGATCGGGCTGATGGAGATCCAGGCTTCACGCCTGGCCGCCCGGATCGGCCCGGCTGGCGAGCCGGTCCTGCTCCTCGACCAGGACCGGGCACGCTGGGATCAGCTGCTCATCCGTCGAGGTCTCGCGGCGGTCGAGCGTTGCGAATCACTGGGGGCCACGCCCGGTACCTATGCCTTGCAGGCCGCGATCGCCGCCTGCCACGCGCGGGCGATGACCGCGGAACAGACCGACTGGGTACGCATCGCGGCCCTCTATGCGGCACTCACCCAGCTGGCGCCCTCGCCCGTGGTGGAGCTCAACCGTGCCGTGGCGGTGGCGATGGCATTCGGGCCCGCAGCAGGCCTCGAGCTCGTTGATGAGCTGGCCTCGGAGCCGTCCCTGGCCGGCTACCACCTGCTGCCGAGCGTGCGCGGCGACCTGCTCGCCAAGCTCGGCCGGCCCGAGGAGGCAATTGCGGAATTCGAGCGCGCCGCATCGCTCACCCGCAACGCCCGCGAGCGCACCCTGCTCCTCAATCGCGCCGCCGACTGCGCACAGTGATGTGGTGGGTCACATGGATGCTTAACAATCGCGACCATGGCATGGCCAGTGCCAGCGACCTGCAGGTGCTCGTGAAGGCAGTCGCCGACGGGCGGAGTTGCGATGACGAATGACGTGCTGATTCAGGCCGCGGATGGAGTGCGGCTGGACGCGGTGTGGCACTCCCCGGGGAGGGATCCCGTCTTGGGGGCGGTCGTTCTCGCGCATGGGATCAGCGTGGATATGGATGAGGGTGGCATGTTCCGGCGACTCGCAGACGCTATGGTTGGCGAGGGGTTCGGAGTGCTGCGGTTCTCGTTCCGGGGTCATGGTCGCAGCGGCGGCACGCAACGAGGAGCGACCATCGCCGGGGAGATGCTTGACCTGCAAGCTGCGATCGAGCAGGTAGCAGGGCGTTTCGATCCGGTGTCGATCGTGGCGGCAAGTTTTGGCGCGGTGTCGACTTGTATGTCGCTTCCGTACGTTGAGGGAAACGTGCGCGCATTGGTGCTGTGGAACCCGGTGCTTGATTTGCGGCGCACGTTCATCGACCCCAGTTTGCCTTGGGGGGTGGAGAACTTCGGCCGTGCACAGCAGGAGCTGCTGTCCTCGCAGGGGTTCTTTTTGATCGATGGGGCCTTCGCCGTAGGACGCGTCTTGTTCGAGGAGATGCGACATTATTATCCGCTGGAGCAGTTCGTCAGGAGTCGCGTTCCGGCGCTGGTGGTGCACGGTGACCGTGATTCGGCGGTGTCTTACGGCATCGCTCGCGCGGCAGCGCAGGCCCGTGGATGTGACTTGCAGCACGAGCGAGAAGCACCAGGAGGGCTGATCGGGGCAGTTCTGCGACGTCGGTGATGGAGCCGAGCCGCGCAGCTTCGCTGACGAGTAAGCGAGGCCGGGACGGGTGCTAAGGGGGTGTCCCATCCCGTCCCAAACCCCCTCCCCACGACTTCCCCATTTTTCGTCGTCACCGTCAGCGCCCACGTGAGGAGGAGGCGGGCCTTCGGATGTCTTCCGGCGAGGGGAGGTTTGGAGACGCGGTCGGTCACTCGCTCAGAACACAACTCAGTGGCGAAAGTAGTTAATCACCGGGAAGCCCTCATGGCTGTTGGTTTTGTTGTAGTTCGGAGATTGCTTTGTGGATTAGGTCTCGTGCGGCGGGGCCGCGTACTGCTGATTGTTGGAGAAGGTTGAACGCTTTGATGTGTATGGCTATTTCTCGTGGTTGGACGATGTCTAGTCCTGCCGAGACGCCTTCGACTTGTACTCGTTCCTCATCAAATAGCCAGAAGCTGCCTTGAGCTAGAAGGTGGCGTTTAGCACCGGCGGGAATGATTCCGAGACTTATCCGGGGTAGGGACATGACTGCCAACAATCGGTCTAGTTGTCCTAGCATGACCTCGGTTCCGCCGACCCTCGTGCGGAGGGTTTGCTCTTCTAGCACGAAGACGAAGCGCCGGTTTCCGGTATAGAGGATTCTCTGCCGTTCCATCCGCGTTTCGACGGCTTCGTCTATGTTGCTAGATAGATCGAGGAAGTTGTTCCAAAACTTCAAGACCGCGGTTGCATACTCGGCGGTGTGGAAAAGGCCAGGAAGGAAGGTATTCTCATATCCTCTGAATAGTTTGGTTCGCTCATACAGTGGAACGGAGGAGCTTTGTGTTCTCTTTAGACCAGCGCGCATATGTCGCTGCCACTCGATGTACATCGAGTCAATAGCGCGCGCCGTTGCGATCAGGTCGGGTATCTGGTCCTCGGCGTTGCAGGACCGGCACCAAGCTTTAATGTCATCAGCGCCCGGGTTCGTGGCACCGTTTTCGATTTTGCTTACTTTGGTGAAGTGCCATTCATGCAGGGCTGCTAGAGCCCGCCCGGTCAACCTCGCTTCGAGGCGAATGTCTCGGAGGCGGGCTCCTAGCGCTGCGCGAGCCTGCCTAACTGGTGTAGTGGACAAGTCAGGAAGGTTTGTACTCGTTGTGCACAATGGCGCGTTTCCACGCTTCCTCGAAGGAAGACGCGCACGCGCTAACGATCGCCGGGTCGGTTGTCACCTCATGGCCGAGCACGTGTCCGTCACCGGAGAAATAAGTAAACGCGACCGTTTCGCGGTCAAACATCCAGAAGTCGTTACCTGGCAACAAAAACGTAGATGCTTTACGTCGTGGCAACCAGCGGACATCTTCACCCGCCGCCACGAGCTTTGTGGCGTCCAACCATTCAAACCGGATATAGTCTGTGACCGGCTCGGACACGATACGCAGCCTGCGCAAAGTCTTACCCGCGTCATTATTGCGCTGCATCAACTCAAACCAAGGACGCCACCACTGCGCTTCCGAGTCGGGGTCCAACGGTTCACCGCGTAGCCAAGTCGCGAACCGATTCCTTTCTATATTCGTGGCATAGATGTCACGCATTTCCAGGTGGACTGCTTCATGTCTAAACGTTGAGAGAAACTGGTCTCGCTTTTCTTCGGAAATCGACTCCAAAGGACTTACCCTCCAACCAGAAGTGATACAGCTGACCTAGACACGTGCACGCAGGTTTCATAGTCAGGAATACTCATCTGGCTCAGCGTATTGGAGTCGGTAACGTGCCTACCCTGAATGATGTAGTTACCATTTTCCTTCACATGGACAATAGGTGGCACGAGATTCCTCATGTCAGCAGCGTCCAAGCCATCCAATGAAAGATAGTCCAGAAGTGCTCCAGGTACCTCCACAATCGTCTCATCATCGGGAATGACAAGCTGGGCAAGAATGGCTTCGTCGTTGACGATCCACCCCTGAATCACGTAGGAATCCTGGTCGGTCGCGTACAAGGTCGGTGAGTTGGTAGGCGTCGACTCTTTCCCGAGAAACCTTAGCCGCACTGTCTTCTCCCATCTCAAAAGTTGCCGAAGGTTGCATGAACTTCTCCCAGCATCAACATACCCAAGCAACATGTCAAGAGGGTAACCGAGAGTAACCATTTTTCTAGACGGATGCGCCACAGGCGACGCCGCGTGTTCACCATTGGGCTCATGGGCCCAACTTCGAGAGTCCCAGCATTCGTGTGGCCGCCTCTTAGGGCGGCTACTTCAAGCAACATTGAGCAACTTCCTTCCGGTGCGGCGAAGTCTAGTCATAGCGTCGCCATAGCCCCACCACTTGCAGCTTCGGAGGTTCCTCTATGGGTAGGCGCGCAACCGCTTCGACCGCGGCAGCACCGCCGCGTGCGCGGGTGTCTGCCAAATGCAGCGCGGCGGCACTACCGGGCCGCCTTCCCGGACGTCTGGTCGATGTACCGGATCAAGTTCGTCCGGCGTGCGAGGCCGGTCGGTGAGCGCGGTGGCAGGCAGGCACCGGCGCCACCCTGATGCTGCGTACGTCCGGATTCCCAAGCAACAGCGAGGACCGTGCCTGGTGGGGATCACCGACGCGCACACCCACGTCGAGCACCTGGTCAGTGATGAGTCCGTGGCGGCGCACCGCCACACGGGCCAATACCTCGCGCTGTGCGGGATGACCGTGCTGGCCGCGAGCCTGACCGATCCGGGACGGGGCTGGTGCCGGGAATGCACGCGGTGAGCGGCGCTGCCGCACCGACTGCCGGCCGGCCGCCGGTGGAGCTGCCCCCGTTGACCATCGCTCCCGGCGGCCGGTCGGTCCCACCCGATGATCTCACCACCGAGGTGGAGGCGCTGGCGGCGTTGCTGGCTGAGGTGGTGATGCTGGCCGGGGACCGCGCGGTGTTCCCCAGCCGCCTAGCGCTGGTCGCCGAGTTGGCGATGGAGCACGACAGCGTGCGCGCCGCGCTGCCGGCCGATGGGACCACGTCATGAGCCCGCCGCGTCCTCAGCCCGGGGACCGCTGCGGCGCCAGCAATCATGCTCTGGGGTCCCTGCTGATGTCGGTGATGAGGAGTCCTGAACTGGCTGACCACGCTGGGCTGCTGGTGATGTTCGGCAGTGACGCGGCCGTTGCCGAGCACGTGGGGGTCCCGGTGCGGGGCGGTCCCCGGCGGCCGCCGGATCTCCACCGAGGGCCTCCACCGGCGCCGCTGAGCGCCGCGCACATCATCGAGCAGCTGCGGGCCCTGCTGGCCGCGATCGGGGAGGAGGACCGATGACCGATAAGCCGGCGAAGGATCCCCGCAAAATGGTCGACGGTCAGACTATTGACGAAATCGACGATCCCTGGATCGAAGCCTATCTACGCATGCGGCAGGCCATGCTGGACCGCGAAATCACCACCATTGCTGATGCCGAGGACTGGGCGGTCACCGCGAGACGGGCCCTTCCCAGCGAAGGCCCGTCTGTGACGGCGGCGATGTTCATCACGGCGGACATCGCGATCAGCTTCCCGGAGGGCGACACCTCGTCCGACGCGGACTTGATGACCGCGTTGTGGATTCCCCGCTGATTCATGACCAGTTCAACCGGACGGGTCAGCTCGCACGATAAGGAGTGAGTGTTCGTGGATAAGACCGCTTTGTATTCGCGCGATCTCGCCGATCTGCGATGGGCGAGCAGTTCCCGATCTCATGATGACGATCCGCCGGACAACTGTGTCCAGGTCGCATTCTTCCCGGATGGGGCTGTGGCCATCCGGGATAGCAACGACACGGCCAGGCCTGCTCTGGTATTCACACAGGGCGAGTGGGCGGCCTTCAAGGACGGCATCCGCGGCGGCGAGTTCTAAGCACAACAACAGCGCTCTGATCACTGAAGCGGGTGGACACGTTGGAGCAGTGGGCTTTTGCGGTCCTACACCGACGGTGACACCCACTACGGCAAGGCGGCAGTGGACGGCACGTGCTCACGCTGCCTCACCGAAGGGGAAGGACGACCTGGCAAAATCACCCGACAGCGGTGACGCAGCAACCGTGGTGGCTGGCGACCGCTGCGCGAAACCTCCGAAGGCGGCCTAAGGCGAGGCGCAGACGGGGCACCCCTCGTGACTCTGATCCACCCGGCACACCCCGAAGCCCCCAGAACCACCTTTCCGGCGCCCCCATCCCTGCACGTCGCCCGCGCTGAGCAGCGGCCATTGACGATCCGGCCACCGTCGCCGGTGCGGGTTGGAGTGCGAGCCACCCGGCTCGCCGCCGCAATGCTGATTGGCAGCGAACCGGGATCGACCAGGAGAGGGCGTTGACCATGTCCAAACATGACCAGACTCGCGACGGCGGCAGACCGCGGGACGAGGTGGACCCGTCGAAGATCGTTCGGCCGAAGGATGAAGAGGACGGCAAGCGCCGCGGCGGCAGTCGCGGTGACGGCGGGCGTGAGGACGAAGGCAAGAAGTGATCGAAGCGCAGCGGGACCTGGCTGTTCGGCTGGGCGAGCGACTACCTGCCGGCTGGCGGGGCGCCTATGAGGCCAACCCCGGCATCTGTTCCTTCCCGACCGCATTTGGCGAGCGGTTGGGGAGCCACTTGACCGCGCCACTGACCCTGACGTGTGGCTGGCCTACGCCTACCGCGATGAGTCGGTGATCACGCAGCTCCATGACGGTGCGGAGTGTTCCGAGCATGGCTACCCGATCAGCAGTTCCTGCTCCATGCCCGCCGTCGTCTTCACCATGCTGTCCCACCTCGACGTGCACGCCGGGCAGCGGGTCCTGGAGATCGGCACCGGTACCGGGTGGAGTACGAGCTTGCTGTCTCATCGACTCGGCGATGATCGGGTGGTCAGCATCGAGGTAGACCCCTTGGTGGCAGACGCTGCACGCCGCAACCTCGCGGGTGCCGGCCGGGTGCCGTTGGTCATCACGGGGGAGGGAGCCGACGGCTACTTACCGGCCGCTCCCTACGACCGGGTGATCGCCACCTGCTCGGTGCGGACCGTGCCCTATGCGTGGGTGTCGCAGACCCGACCGGGCGGCATCATCGTCACCCCGTGGGGCACCACCTTCGAGAACAGCGCGCTACTCCGCATGACTGTCGACGACACCGGAGAACAAGCCGATGGCCGCATCGTCGACTGGGCGACGTTCATGCTGCTCCGCTCGCAACGACCGGTGATTCCCGACGAGCCTGAAGACTTCGACGCTATCTCCGAGCGCTCCGGAACTGACCTCGATCTCGCCGACTTCCTCGGTGAGGACGCTCGATTCGGCATCGGCCTGCATGTCCCCGATTGTCGGTTGACCTGGGAAATGGGCCCAGACGGCTACCTGGAAACCCTGTGGCTATTGGCTCCCGATGCGTGGGCTTCAGTAGAGGGCACCGTGATCCGGCAAGCCGGAGCACGCCGGCTGTGGGAGGAAGCCGCCGCCGGCTACAGCTGGTGGCTGCAATCCGGGCAGCCACGCCGTGACCGCTACGGCGTCACCGTCACAGCTGATCACCAATGGGTGTGGCTAGACCACCCGGCAAATCCCATCCGGGAAGGGAAGTCCGCGCGGACTTAGGACTGCACAAGAGATCAGGAGGACCGCGATGACCCATCGGCCAATCACGACGGCCTTCGTTATGGACGTGGCCATACCTCCCGCCAGGGTGCTGGACCATGCGAGGGCTGCGGTGGAGAGGGTGGCGACGCGGCGGTGGGTGGGCGAGAGCGTGCAAGTCGGACCGCAGATTCCCTCGGTCACGAACTACGTCGCCTTGCTGCGGGTCCGCGGACAGTCCTTCGTGGCGAAGTACTCGCTGCTCGGGACGTCGCTGGTGTCGGTCGTGCGCGGGATGCGTGGAACGTGGTCGGAGGTGGAGACCAGCCAACGGGTTTATGTGGCCGACCCGCAGGGGCTGCTGGCCCAGGAACATGCGCAGCTCAGAGTGCTGGCCGCCGTCGTCCGTCGCGATGCACTGCCGCTGCAGGTCCCGAAGATCATCGCTTTTGAGGACGGGGTGCTTATCACGGTCGCGGTCGCGGCACCCAGCTTGTCGACCGAACTGCTCCACGGCAGCCAGCACCCTGGAAAATTGCTCACCCACGTGGCCGGCACCGCGAGGCGCCTGCAATGCGCGCTTGACGTCGTGAACCCCGCACCCGGTGCCGTCATAGTGAGCAGGCCACACAGTTCTATCGCGGGAACCTATGCCCGAAAATTTCTCAGCCCGCGCCGCGACCAGGATTGCTTCAGCTCGCTCGGTGAGGGATGGGCAGGCGCTACGGAACGTCGCGAGACCCAGGACTCGCTGACCGGGTTGCGCAGCGTGCTGTCGTCGCTGCTACGCCCCACCGCTGCGCCGGTAGTGATCTACGGGGACCTCAAATCCGAGCACGTTTTTCTTGAGCCGGCGGGGTGGCAAACCTGGGTCGACCCCGGGCTGCAACGCGCCGACCCGGCCGCGGAGCTCGCCAAACTGGTGTCGCGCACCGCGTTGTTGCTCGTGACTGCACAGCCACCGGCCGATCGGACCAGCGCGATCCTCGTCGCCGTGGATCAGCTGGTCACTGAGTTCCTGAGCCGCGACACACAGATCGACATCCACATGCTGCGGCGACTGCTTGCCCTGTGGTTGGCCGACTGGTCGAACTACCTGGCCACCGGACTGTCCCTGCCACCGCAGGTGCCCCTACCGCTGCCGACGATGCTGCTGGCTGCCGCCGCCCAGTCTCGCGCCGCTTCCCTGGTCCGGTTGTGATGGTGAGCAACCCGGTCGACGTGATGAGCCGGCTGTTCGCCGAGCATAGTGACACCACGGTGTTGGGGATTGGCTCGAACCTCGACTCCGCGCGCTACCGCACGCTGATCGCCCACCACCTCGCAGTGTCTCTCACAGCCGTGTCCGGGTCCGTGCTCGGTGAGCACGGTGAGAACCCAGTCATCTGCGAACAGGCCACCCGTGTAGATCGCCAGTCTGTGTATTTGCCGTTGGGTCTTCATCCGACAACAGCTGCGTGAGAGGTCCCCGCTCATCACCGCCGGAATGGACCGGACCCAGCACGGCCCCGCTGGCGCCGTGCTGTCTACCGTTCGCAAGCTGCTCGGACGGGCCGACGGCCACGAGGAACTCTCCGCTCCCAGCCCAGAAGGCGTGTACCTCGGACAGCGACTGCGGTTCGTCGCCGGCCGGTACTGGAGGGACCCGCCCGAGCACTCCGTCGCCGAACAAATCGCCCTCGACGCCAGCGCTCACCGGCTCAAGATCCTCCATGCCCACGTCAAGGCCCATCTGTAGAACCGAAAAGGAATTGAGTCGTGCCCACCTCAACCCCGCCGCATGCCGTACAAGTCAGCGCCGGACCCGCCACCGTCCTCGTCACGAGCGACGACCCCGCCGTCACCGACTGGATCACCCAATACCTCGGGTGCTGGTGGTTAGTGCGACCCACCGTCCCGACCACCAAGGCCAGCGGGCCCGTGCTGCGCTGTCAGATCCATCCCGCTCGCTTCGCCGCCGCGCAAGGCAGCCTCAGCACCCAGGCGCACCGGGTCATCGAGTTCGCTCGCAACCCGATCCACGTCGCCGACGACACCGTCTGCGCGGTCGACTCGACGGAGCAGGTCGCTTACCACTCCGACGCTAGCCGCACCCGGCTGACCCTCATCGCCAACGGTTCGCTAGGGCTGTGCCTGGCCGCCGCCCGCATCACCCGCGAACTCATCCGAGCCCAGCTCGAAGCCGACGGTTGGGCCATCATGCATGCCAGCGCCACCGTTCGAGACAACAACGCCACTCTCGCGCTCGGACCCAAAGGTGCGGGCAAGACCACCACCGCGCTACTGCTCACCGCACAGGGACAACAACTGCTGGCCAACGACCGGGTTTTCCTGCACCCCGCCACCCTGGCCCTGCTGCCCTGGCCCGCCGCCGCCGCGCTCGGGCTCGGTCTACTGCACGCCCACGGCTTCCTCGACGGTGTGCGCGCCCGGTTGGCCGCCGGGCAGCACCTGCATCCCACCGTCGACCCCGCCGTCACCGTCGCCATTCTCAACGGCCGCACCGATCCACTGCGTGACTCACAGGGTCGCGAACTCAAGACGCAACTATTCCCACACCAACTCACTGACTGGCTCGGCCTGCGACTGGCCCGCTCCGCCACCGCCGCAGCGTTGATTTTCCCCCGCATGAATCCGGCCGGCGAGCCCCGCATCGACCCTCAATCGCGCGCCCTCACCACCAGCGATTTCTTCGACCCCGACCACGACGATCGCTATCCCGACTTCCTACGCCTGACCCGGATCACCCCCGAACACCGCCACCAAACCTGGGCACGCACCCGTGAAGCGTTGGCCACCATCCCCCACCACAGCGTGGTCCTCACCCACGACACCACACGATCGGGACAACTACTCGCAATGAACGCAGCGGCCGTGGGCTAAGGGAACTTCGCCACTGCGAACGTGTCTAGATAGATCCTGATCCGGCATTCAATGCCCGGCGCGAAGGTCGGCGAGCCAGTCTTCGCTTGTGCGTCTGGTCGGGTTGAGTGCGGGCTCGGGTAGGTGAGCGATGTCGAATGGGCGCTTGGCCGGCCGGATCACGCCGGCCGCTACCAGCTGGTCGCAGCGGTCGTCGACTGCGGGCACGATTCGCGCCACGATTTTGCCCCGGTCTGTGACCTCGACCGTCTTTCCCTCGCGGACCAGCGCCATGATCTTTGCTGTGTGCTGGGAGAGCTCGCGCATTCCAACGGTCGGGTGGGCATGTTCTCGATCAGAAGTGGCGGACACGCCGTACATACTATGACCTGCACAGCGACCTCCGATCCGACGCGAGCGCACGGCCCCCGGGTGCGAGGGGTAGGTACGCCCAGCATGCGTGAGCGCAATGTCCACCGCCTGCTGGTAGCGGCGTTAACGGGTGCCGTGGACAGGTCCGTCGCCGTACATGGCGGCCAGATCGATCAGGAGTAGGTCGGGGCGGTGGGACGCGGCCTGCAGCACGTCGGGATGGAAGCCGTGGAGGGAGTACAGGGCCAAGGTGGCGTCGTGGGTGTGGTGGCCCAGGTCCGCGAGCAGGGTGCGGATGTGTTCGAGGCGTTCGACGTCGTGCAGGCCGCGCGGCGCGATGGTGGCCTTGGCCTCGCCGATCAGGGCGATCCGGGTGTGGGCCGACTGGGGCCGTTCGCCCGGGGCGAGGGCGAGCACGTCCACCTCGTGCTAGGTCTTCGCCGCCGGGTCGGGTACCTCTGTGGATCCCACCGCCCCTGCGCGCAGTGCGGTCTCGTCGGGGGCGAAGGAGCGGGTCCACTGGCGGGCGAGTTCCTCGAAATGCGGTCCGAGGATTTTGGAGTGGAAGGTGGGACGGGACTGCTGCCAGGCGAGGCGGGCGCGGCCGTGCTCGACCAGGTCCACGAGTGGCAGGGTGATCAACTGGTTGAAGCGGATGACGGGGTCGGCGACTGTGATCACGGGGTGAGCTGTTCGGGGGCTGAGAGCATCGGCAATCACCATCTTCGGACCGCCGACGCCACACTCGCTAGGCCACACGACCCCAACGAATCAAGGCGGCCCTCCATATCAGTGCAGAGCCAGGGCTTCGCGGAGACGGTGCGGGTTCATCAGGCCTGTTGTCGGTTGCCCAGCGCGCTGGGTCTGCAACAGGATCGCTTCGGCGTCGTCGATTGTGCTGCACAGCTCAGCGCGGATAGCGGGATCGGACGAGCTGGCGGCGTCGCGCGGGCTCAGCTCACCGATCACGCCAGGAGTGTCCAACCAGATCGCTTCGGCGTCGTGACTCAAGCGGTCTGCGGCCTCGTCCGCGCCGTCAGCAGCCGCTGCGTCGATAAAGTAGTTCTCCAGGAGGATGGTGCGGCCCTCGCGGCCGTCGGGTTCCTCGCTGACGCGCTTGGCCTGCCGGTCACGTTCGACTGCGCCCGGGGCGACGTCGCGCAGCTGGGTTTCGAGTTCGGCCAGCCGCGCGGGAGAGTTCGCGACGACGGTGAAGTCATTGCCGGTTCGGTGAATCACCCCGAGGTTCAGCACGCGCCCGTCGGGCAGCTGCCGGTGCCAGGCGACCACATCCTCGTCGGTCCGGGCCAACTGCTCGGTGAGGATGTCGAAGGTCTGCTGCGGGTTGGAGATCCGGAAAGTGACGGTGCATTCATGCAGGTCGTCGCCATCACTATTGCGGAACTGGATGGGTGGCTCGGGGGTGAAGAAGTCCGCGATCTGTTCCATCGACGAACCTGATGCGAGCAGACCGGCCAGCTCGCGACGGCGTTGCCGGGAAACGTGGACGGGCACCGCGAGCATCCTTGGGCCGGTGTCGTCGTGTAGCAGTCGGCCGCAGAACAGGTTCAGCCGTTGCGCGGACTGCGAGAACAATTTGTCGGCCAGCTCGATCGGGTCGCCGTCGGGCAGCGCGCGCAGCGTGACGCTGGTGTCGGGAACCACGTCGATCGCCTCGTAGAGGGTGATCGGGATCCGCTGCCAGTCCTCGATGAGCTGGCGTTCGTCTGGGCGCAGCCAGTGACCTCGGGCGGCGAGGAACTTCTCCACCACGCCGCCCTGGAACAGTGCAAGATCCAGCAGGAACATCGCGTACCGTTGCGCGTCCTCGGTGCGCTCGATCAGCGGTGTGATCATCTTCAGGCCGGGAGCACGCTCGGCGTAAGTGCCCAGCAGCGCGTACACGAGCTGCGCCCGCGCGCTCAGGGCGGGCACAGCATCGAGCCGGCAGCAGGTCTTGAACTTGCGGCCCGACCCGCACGGGCAGGGAATGTTGCGCCCGACGTCGGGGGGTATCGCGGCCATGGCCTCGCTCAGCCCCGCTCGTAGCGGGCTGGGAATGTCGGAGCGCCGCAGGTACCGGTCCGCTGTGACGTAATCTCCGCGCGCCGCGGCGTACTGGGCGGCGTCGTGCAACGCGGGCTCCAGACCCGGGCGCAGCGTCAGCGCCTCACCGAGCACGTCGCAGGCGGTCGCCGAGTCCCCGGTGCCTTCGGCAGCACGAGCGGCGATGAGCGCGACCGCGGCCTTTTCCTCCCTGCTCCGAGCCTGCTTCCGCAACGCCGCAAGGTGCGCCTGGACTACCTCGCTCTGTGTCTCATCGCTCTGGGCGGTGTGGCACTCGATCTGGGCGGAAAGGAAGCCCAGTGCGCTATCGGTGGCCAGTGTCAGTGCATCGAGCAGAAACCGGATGCCGGCCGCATCCAGCGGATCCTCTCCGGTGAGCATTCCTACCAGGGTCTCAACTTCGATGAGCGTGTCATTTTCGGCCATCCGTGCAGGCTAGTCGCCCAGAGCCACACCACGTGAACTCGACACCACCGACCTCTCAATCGGTGGAAAGGTCCGTGCTGTCGAGTTCATGTGGTGTGGCGCTTCGAGCGGCGTTCAGGGGCCGGGCCACCCGCAGTGCAAGGATGCCGATCGTGCCTCAAGCAAAGCGTTTCCGGGCTCGCGCCGAGCAGGAAGCAGCCCCGGCGGTGGTGGTCGCGGCTGCCCTGGTGTGCGCGGGGTGGGTGCTCGCCCAGCAGCGGGCCTGCCCACCGGAACTCGCGGGTCGCTGGGAGCTACCCGGCGGGCGGGTCGAGCCCGGCGAGAACGCCCACGAGGCGTTGGTGCGCGAGTGCCGGGAGGAGCTCGCCGTCGAGGTAGTGCCGGGCGAACAGCTCGGGCCAGACGTTGCGCTACCCGGCGGACACGTGCTGCGGGTGCACGTCGCGCGGTTGGCCCAGCCGACGGCAACACCGGTTGCGGTTGAGCATGCCGCGCTGCGGTGGGTGGACGCATCCGATCTGGTTGAGCTGGATTGGTTGGACGCCGATCGCGCCATTCTGCCCGATCTCGCAGTGCTGTTAAGAGCGGAAAGACGTGGTGCGGCGGGCTGCACCGGTGCCTCCGAGTAACATTGGAGTCTCCGACATCCAATCGAGGAGTTCCTGCGTGCCCACAGCTGCCCCTGCCCGCCTGCGCACCGACCTGCGCAATGTTGCCATCATCGCGCACGTCGATCATGGCAAGACCACGCTCGTCGATGCCATGCTGCGCCAGTCTGGGGCCGTGACCGGCCGCAGCGAGGTGGATCGCGTGCTGGACTCCGGTGACCTGGAGCGCGAAAAGGGCATCACGATCCTGGCCAAGAACACCGCGGTCACCCGCTCCACACCGGATGGTCCGATCACCATCAATGTGGTCGACACTCCCGGGCACGCCGATTTCGGCGGTGAGGTCGAGCGCGGGTTGTCCATGGTGGACGGTGTGCTGCTGCTCGTCGACGCCAGCGAGGGCCCGTTGCCGCAGACCCGCTTCGTGCTCCGCAAGGCGTTGGCCGCGCACCTGCCGGTAGTGCTCGTGGTCAACAAGGTGGACCGGCCGGATGCGCGGATCGCGACGGTCGTCGACGAGACCCACGACCTGCTGCTGGACCTCGCCACGGATTTGGAAGGCCTCGAAGCCGATACCGCCGCGGCGGTACTGGACATGCCGGTGATCTACGCCAGCGCCCGGGCCGGCCGCGCCAGCCTGACCCGCCCGCAAGACGGCGAGATGCCCGACTCCGAAGATCTCAGGCCGCTGTTCGACGTCATCTTTACCCACGTGCCACCGCCCGCGGGTGATGCGCAGGCGCCGTTGCAAGCGCATGTCACCAACCTCGACGCGTCGACGTTCCTGGGCCGGATCGCGCTGTGCCGGGTCCGTGCGGGACGGCTGCACAAGGGCCAGACGGTGGCGTGGTGCCGGGAAGACGGGTCGATCCGGCCGGTGAAGATCACCGAACTGTTGCGTACCGAGGGGCTCACCCGGGTCCCGGCGGCCAGCGCGAAGGCCGGTGATCTGATCGCCATCGCGGGAATCGCGGAGATCACCATCGGTGACACGCTCGCCGACGTCGACGATCCACGCCCGCTGCCCCGGATCACCGTGGACGAGCCGGTGATCGCGATGACGATCGGGATCAATACCAGCCCGCTGGCGGGCCGCGGTGGCGGTCGCAAGCTCACCGCCCGCCTGGTTCGCAACCGGCTTGACGCCGAGCTGGTCGGCAACGTCAGCATCCGGGTGTCGCCCACCGAATCGCCTGACACCTGGGAGGTGCAGGGTCGCGGTGAGTTGGCGCTGGCCATCCTGGTGGAGACCATGCGGCGGGAGGGCTTCGAGCTCACCGTCGGCAAACCGCAGGTGGTCACCCGCACCGTGGACGGCGCCCTGCACGAACCGTTCGAGCACCTCACCGTTGACGTCCCCGAGGAGTACGTCGGCGCCGTGACGCAGCTGTTGGCCGCTCGCAAGGGACGGACCGAACAACTGGGCGCCACCTCCGGAGACGGCTGGGTGCGGCTGGAGTTCACGGTGCCCTCCCGGGGACTGATCGGCTTTCGCACCGAGTTCCTCACCATCACCCGGGGCACCGGCGTGGTACACCACGTCTTCGACGGCTACCGTCCGTGGGTGGGTGAGTTGCGCACCCGCCGCTCAGGGTCGCTGGTCGCCGACCGCTCAGGTGCGGTCACCGGGTACGCGTTGACGCAGCTCGGTGACCGGGGCACCTTCTTCGTGGAGCCTGGCGCCGCCGTCTACGCCGGCATGGTGGTCGGCGAGAATCCCCGCGCGGAGGACCTGGATCTCAACATCTGCCGGGAGCGCAAGCTCACCAACGTGCGTTCCTCCAGCGGTGAGGAGCTCGAGCGGCTGGCTCGACCGCGGACGCTCGGGTTGGAGGAGGCGTTGGAGTTCTGCGCCTCCGACGAGTGCGTGGAGGTGGCCCCGGACGTGGTGCGAGTGCGCAAGGTGATGTTGGACGCTACCCAGCGCGGCCGGCAGCGGGCCCGTGAGCGGGTGGCGCGGGACCCGTCAACGGCGGTCCAATAAGGGCTTGGGCACGTCGGTCGCACCACGCCCGCCGCGGCGGTCTGGCGACAAAGACCCCGGAGACACCCGGGGAGATCGCGTTGCGGCAGCATGTCGCCCCGTGGGAATGTCCGGCGGTGCGTGCAGGCTGGTGACGGCGCTGATCGCCGCCACCACACTCGCTGGGTGTACCCCGCAGCCATCGTCGCTGGTTGCACCCCGCCAGGCCGTCACGAGCTCGTCACCGGCGTCGCCCGCTGTTCGGGAGGTGGTGTTCGGGATAGACCGGCTGATCGGCGGATTCAACCCGCACACGCTGGCTGACCTGACGCCGCTCTCTGCGGCGGTAGCCGGCCTGCTGCTGCCGTCGGCGTTTCACCAGACGACGGCCGGGCAGTGGGTGATCGACCACACGCTGCTCGACTCCGCCGAGGTCACCCGCACCGAACCGTTCACCGTCACCTACCGGATCCGGCGCAACGCGCAGTGGTCTGATATCACCCCCATCGCCGCTGAGGACTTCAGCTATCTCGCTGAGCAGATGCGCAGCCAACCTGGTGTGGTGGACTCGGCGGGCTACCAGCTGATCGATCAGGTGATCTCCCGGGACGGCGGCGAGACCGTCGAAGTGGTCTTTGACCGGCCGTATGCCGGCTGGCGAACCCTGTTCCAGGATCTGCTACCCGCGCATCTGCTCAAGGATGCGCCCGGCGGTTGGAGCAAGGCGCTCGACGCCGGGGTGCCGGTATCCGGCGGCCCGTTCGCGATGACCACAGTAGACCGGTCCCGTGGCGAGATGGTGCTGGAACGCAACGACCGGTACTGGGCCACACCGGCTCAGGTCGACCGGATCCGGTTCCGGCAGGGCAGCCAAGCGGCACTGGTGGACGCGCTGCATTCCGGAGGAGCGCAGGCTGCGCTGTTCAGCCGTCCCGATGCCATCACCGAGTCGTTGCTGCGCACCGCAGGCCCGGGGGTGACCTCGACGGTCGTGCCGCAGCCGGCGCTGGTTTCGGTGGTGCTGCGCCCGGCCAGTGCCGTGTTGAGCGATCAGCGGGTGCGTACCGCGGTGGCCGCCGCGCTGGACCGTCCGGCGCTGATCGCGACCGGCGTGGCCAGCGGGCCGTCCGCAGCACTGCGGGCCGATTCCGAGGTGCTTGCCCCGTCCGCGCCGGGTTACCGCGCCACCATGCCGGCCGCCGGCATCCCCGCGCGGCCGGATCCAGCCACTGTGCGCCGGTTGCTCACCGACGCCGGGTACACCCACAGTCAGGCGGGTTGGGAACGCGCCGGGCGGCCGCTGCGGCTGGTAGTGGCGGCACCGGCGAACCGCGAACCGTACGGAACGATCGCCGCCCGGGTGGCCGATCAGCTCCGGACCGCCGGGATCGACGCCCAGTTCCGTGAGATCGACCCCGACGAGCTCTTCGGCACCATGCTCGGTCCGACTGCGGACGGGGGTCCACCTCGCGGCGGGGCTGCCGAGGTGACCGCGCCAGCGGGTGCCGGCCCAGCGGCCAACGCTGACGGGAACCCGCCGGGTGTGGACATCGTGGTGGCACCCCAGCCCGCCGCAGGCCACCCCGCCAGCCAACTGGCGTCGTGGTACGGGTGCCCGTTGGTGGTACCGGCGAAGCTGGCGCCGGCGCCGCCCAACCCGGCGAACCTGTGCGACCTGACCCTGCAGCCGGTGATCGAGCGGGCGCTCACCCAGGACGACCCGGCTGGTCCGCTGCCGCCGATCGTCGAAGCGGCGCTGTGGAACTTGGCCGTGACGATCCCGCTTTACCAGCCGGCCTCACTGCTCGTCACCACCGGTCAGCTGCTCAACGTCTCGCCGGGTACGCCGCTGGAAGGTCCGCTCGACGGCGCCGCCCGCTGGGAGCTCCGCCGGTGACGCCAGGAGGTCTCCCGTGACGGGAAAGTCGAGGCTGCTGATACGCCTGCCGGCGGGGATTGCCTGCCTCGTCCTCGCGGTCGCCGGGTGCGCGGCGGCCAGCGGAATTGACCGTCCCGACGGCGGCAACGGGTCGGCGAACGCCCGGGCGCGTGGGGACAACGGAAACGGATCATATCGCGCACCGAAGGTGCCGCCGGGCCCGGCGGTCTTTGTCGCGCACGGTGGGGCATTCTCCGCGTACAACAACGGGACGGTGCGGTCGGACAACAATCCGGACAACGATGTGGTGCTCGACCAGGTCCTGGCAGACCCGTTCATCGTCGACGGAAACGGTAGGTTCCTGCTCAACTCCGACGTCCTGGTGTCAGCCGAGCTGACGTCGAAGGATCCTCAGGTCGTCACGTACAAGATCAAGCCGAATGTCAGCTGGTCTGACGGGCAGCCGTGGGATTGTCGAGACTTTTATCTGGCCTGGTTGGCAGGCAACGGCACGCCGTACTTCACTCCCGCGACCACCCGGGGACTCGATCGTGCCAACGCTGAGTGTCGGGACAAGAACACATTCGTTGAAACCTACCGGTCACCCTATGCCGACTGGCGCCGGAACTATCTTCACCATGCCATTCTTCCGGCGCACATCCTTGAGCGGGAGACCGGGATCGCCGATGTGACCGCGCTGAGCCCCACGTCGGTGCCAGCCGTCCTGAAGAAGGCCGGTGACTTCTGGAACAGCGGCTGGGCTGGTTTCAACGCCAAGACGATGCCGGCATCGGGTCCTTACCAGTTCGACCGCTCGACGACGGGTACGCAGGCTGTGTTGATCCGCAACCAGGCCTGGGTGGGCAACCCGGGAGGCCCGGCGATGATCGTGCTCAGCCCCGTCGCCGACGGTACCGCTGCGGTGCAGGGTCTGGCGAACCGCCAGTTCACCGTCGTGCAACCGCCAGCCGATCCGCTATTGGCCGATCGGCTGCGGGCGCTGTCGGGCCGGGGTGTGATATTCGCGGCGCGGGGCGGTCCCACCGCCGAGCATCTGGACCTCAACCTGCTCAGCCCGCTGTTCCGGGATCCGGTCGTCCGCACCGCTTTCGCGCAGTGTATCGATCGCAACAAACTGGTCGACGAACTGGCCCGCGGAGTGCGCCCGGAGACTCAGCCGTTGGGAAGTCTCGCGTTTCTCCCGGACGATGCGAAATATGAAGATCTCTACTCTGACAAGATGGTTGCCGACGCCCAGAAGGCGCAGGTGACGCTGGAGCGGGCAGGCTGGATACTGGGGCCCGATGGCGTCTATTCCAAAGCTGGCCAGCGGCTGTCCTTCGCCATCAGCCACGACGGTTCCGCGGTCCACTCAAGAGAGGTGGAACTGATCAGGACGCAATGTCGCCAGGCCGGAATGGAGATCGCTGATGCGGGCAGCGGGGGAGACGCGGTAGGACACGGACAGTTTGACGTCGCCCTGACGACGAGCTCGCGTGCATCCCGGGTGTGGTCCTTGGCCGATCACTACGCGACCAATGGTAAATTCAACTACCAACACTACAGCAACCCCGAGGTCGACGCTGCGCTTGACGTCGCCGAGACGGAATATGCCGAGCCCACTCAGCTGGATTCCCTGATGAAGGCCGATCGGCTCCTCGCCGATGATCTGGTGTCGCTCCCACTATTCCAGGTTCCCATCATGTGGGCCTACACCAACAACATCGGCAGCGTCTACCGCCAGGCGTCAGATGGGGTCACCTGGAACGCCAACGAATGGACCGTCCGGTAGGCGCTCAGTTGCCAGGCGCTCAGTTGCACGGTGGTCAACTGCGCAGTACTACGGCGACGATTCCAGAGAGGTGCTCCAGGCGGGCGACCTCGGCGGCACGGAACATCGGTCCGCCTGGACGACCGATCAGCAGCGCCCGCTCGGCTCCGCCCAGCGGGGTCGCGGCCAGTTCGGTGCCCAGTTCCCGCCAGGGGGGCGGCACCCACGGGTCTTCCGGGTCCAGGATCGTCGCGCGGCGCAGCGGCCACCAGGGCAGCTCCCCGGCGACTGTCTCCGGCGCGGCGAAGGAGGCTGCGACCCGGTGCGATTGCCCGCTTGAGACGCTGAGCACCATGGCCCAACCCGCCCGGACGATCTTGGGAACGCCGTCGGTGAAGATCTGCAGGCCGTGTGCGGGGTCGGCGGCGACCTGCTCCACCAGCTCCAGCTCGCGGTGGGTGTCCAGGACGCCCGCCCACGGGCGGACGGCGTCGACCTCGACGCCCTCGACCGACTCCGCCGCCGTGATCAACACATCGGGTAGCCGGCCGGAGGGAAGCTCCACCACCAGGTCATCGATGGCGATACCGGATCTGCGCTCGACGACGTCGAGGCTGAGGATGTCAACGCCGACCTCGCCCAACGCGGTCGCCACGGCTCCCAGCGCCCCGGGCCGGTCCGGGAGCTGGACCCGGATCAGAAAGGACATCCGCCGCCGCGCCTGTTCATTCGGGCCTGCTCATCCGGCGTTCCTCCATTAGTCCTCTCATAGTCCTCACAAGTCCTGTCAACTCGTGGAACTCCGACAGCCCGTGCGCTCGCCGGTCGCCGATTGTGACAGAGGGACCCGGCTGCGAGCCGGAAGTTGCGCCCCGAGCCCGCAGCCGGGTCACTCGACCCCTGAATGCCCGAGACTAGACTCGTCGGGTCAGTCAGCGCCCCCGGACCACTTTCAGGAGCCCCTGTGCCCACCATCTCCCGTGACGAGGTCGCGCACCTCGCTCGGCTCGCCCGGCTGGCCGTCACCGAGGAGGAATTGGATCTGTTCGCCGGCCAGCTCGAGGTGATCTTGACGTCGGTTGCCCGGGTCGGTGAGGTGGCGGCCGCGGACGTGCCGCCCACGTCGCATGCCGTCGGGCTGACCGATGTGTTCCGCGCGGACGTGCCGCGCCCTGGATTGACGCAGCAGGAGGCGCTCTCGGGCGCCTACGCCACCGAGGACGGCCGGTTCCGGGTGCCCCGCATCCTGGACGAATCATGACCGGGTTGACTCGGTGGTCGGCCGCGGAGCTCGCCGGCCGGATCCACGCCCAGGAAATCACCGCGGTTGAGGTGACCAGAGCGCACCTGGACCGGATCGCCGCCGTGGACCCCGCCCTGCACGCGTTCCTGCACGTCGACCCTGAGGTCGCGCTCGCCGCCGCGGCCGCGGTGGACGACGGGCTACGGCGCGGGGACCCGCCGGCCTCGCCGCTGGCGGGCGTGCCGCTGGCGTGCAAGGACGTGTTCACCACCGCCGATATGCCGACCACCTGCGGATCGCGGATCTTGGCGGGCTGGCGCCCGCCGTATGACGCCACAGTCACCCGCAGGTTGCGCGAAGCGGGAGTGGTGATCGTCGGCAAGACCAACATGGACGAGTTCGCCATGGGTTCCTCCACGGAGAACTCCGCCTACGGGCCCACCCGCAACCCCTGGGATCTCGACCGCGTCCCGGGCGGATCAGGTGGTGGGTCGGCGGCGGCGGTGGCCGCCTTCGAGGTGCCCCTGGCGATCGGTACCGACACCGGTGGCTCGATCCGCCAGCCCAGTGCGGTGACCGGGACCGTGGGGGTCAAGCCCACCTACGGCGGCGTCTCGCGCTACGGCCTGGTGGCGTTCTCCTCCAGCCTCGATCAGGGCGGCCCGGTGGCTCGGACGGTGCTCGACGCCGCGCTGCTGCACGAGGTGATCGGCGGGTACGACCCGCTGGACTCCACCTCGATCGACGCACCGGTGCCGCCGGTGGTGCAGGCCGCCCGCGCGGGTGCCGCCGGTGACCTGACCGGGGTCCGGATCGGAGTGGTCAGCCAGTTCCGCGGAGACGGCTACCAGCCTGGGGTACTGCGCGCCTTCGAGGTCGCGGTGAGCCGGCTGCAGGAGTTGGGCGCCCAGGTCGTCGAGGTCTCCTGCCCCTCCTTCGACCATGCGCTGCCTGCCTATTACCTGATCGCGCCCAGCGAGTGCTCCTCGAACCTAGCCCGCTTCGACGGCATGCGCTACGGGCTGCGCGTCGCCGATGACGGCAGCCGCAGCGCCGAGGAGGTCATGTCGTTGACCCGGGAGGCCGGTTTCGGCCCCGAGGTCAAGCGCCGCATCATGCTCGGCACCTACGCGCTGTCGGCGGGGTACTACGACGCCTACTACGGCCAGGCGCAGAAGGTCCGCACCCTGATCATCCGGGACTTCGCCGCGGCCTTCGAGCAGGTGGACGTGCTGGTCTCGCCGACCACCCCGACCACCGCGTTCCGCATCGGTGAGCGGGTTGACGACCCGTTGGCGATGTACCTGTCGGACCTGTGCACGATCCCGGCGAACCTGGCGGGCAACGCCGCGCTGTCCGTCCCGGCCGGGCTGTCCGACGACGATGGGTTACCGGTGGGTCTGCAGGTGATGGCGCCCGCGCTGGCCGACGACCGGGCCTACCGGGTGGCGGCGGCCTACGAGGTGGCCCGCGATCTCGCCGATGGCGGCCCGCTGGCGCAGCGGGTGCCCGATCTGGCCGAGGACCACTTGCCGGGTCCGAGCATTGTTGAGGTGGTCGGGCGATGAGCGCCTCTGCAGCTGACCTTATGGACTACGACGAGGTGCTGGAGCGTTTCGAGCCGGTGCTCGGGCTCGAAGTACACGTCGAGCTGTCCACCGCGACGAAGATGTTCTGCGGCTGCGCCAACGTCTTCGGCGCGCCGCCCAACACCCAGGTCTGCCCGACCTGCCTGGGGTTGCCGGGAGCGCTGCCGGTGCTCAACGGGGTCGCGGTGGAGTCGGCCATGCGGATCGGGCTGGCGTTGAACTGCTCGATCGCCCCGTGGTGCCGGTTCGCCCGGAAGAACTACTTCTACCCGGACATGCCGAAGAACTTCCAGACCTCGCAGTACGACGAGCCGATCGCCATGAACGGCTCGCTGGCGGTGCAACTGTCCGACGGTTCGATGTTCACCGTCGCCATCGAGCGCGCCCACATGGAGGAGGACACCGGCAAATCGTTGCACGTCGGCGGTGCGGACGGCCGTATTCACGGCGCGAGCCACTCCCTGTTGGACTACAACCGCGCCGGCGTCCCGCTGATCGAGGTCGTCACCAAGCCGATCGAGGGCGCCGGGGCTCGTGCGCCCGAGATCGCCCGGGCCTACGTCACCGCGCTGCGCGACCTGCTCCGGGAGCTGGACGTGTCCGACGTACGGATGGACCAGGGATCGATGCGCTGCGACGCCAACGTCTCGCTGATGCCCCGTGGCTCGTCGACTTTCGGCACCCGCACCGAGACCAAGAACGTCAACTCACTGCGGTCGGTGGAGCGCGCGGTGCGCTACGAGATGTGCCGCCAAGCCGCGGTGCTGGTCTCCGGTGGTGAGATCGTGCAGGAGACCCGGCACTTCGACGAGACCAGCGCCAGCACGTCGGCCGGCCGGCGCAAGGAGACCTCGGAGGACTACCGGTACTTCCCGGAGCCCGATCTGGTGCCGATCACCCCCAGCGACGACTGGATACAGCGACTGCGGGCCACCCTGCCGGAGTTGCCCTGGCAGCGGCGGGCTCGGGCTAAGACGGAGTGGGGCCTGTCCGACCTCGAGCTGCGTGACCTGGTCAACGCCGGCGCGCTGGATCTCATCGCGGCCACCGTCGACGCGGGTGCGCCGGCTGCCGAGGCGCGGTCGTGGTGGGTGGCTTACCTGTCACAGCAGGCCAACTCCCGCGGTGTGGAGCTCGCCGATCTACCCATCACCCCGAAACAGCTGGCGCGGGTGATCGCGCTGGTGGACGAGAGTGCGCTGACCAACAACCTGGCCCGCCAGGTGGTCGACGGGGTGCTGGCGCAGGAGGGCGACCCCGACGAGGTCGTCGCTGCCCGTGGCCTGGCGGTGGTGTCCGACGACTCCGCGCTGACCGCCGCCGTCGAGCAGGCGCTGGCCGCTGCGCCCGACATCGCGGACAAGATCCGCAGCGGCAAGGTGGCTGCGGCCGGCGCGATAGTGGGCGCCGTGATGAAGGCCACCGGTGGCCAGGCAAACGCCCAGCGCGTGCGCGAGTTGGTACTGGCGCGGTGCGCCTCGTGAGTGGCATTCAGTGCTGGAGCACTGAATGCCACTCACGAGGCGTCCACAGCCCTCCCTGTTGTCCACAGGCGGGCGATAGGGGAGCGGACGCAGGGGTGCGGCAGCGGCAGGGTGTCCTGTCATGCCCCGACCCCGCGCCGATCGTCCACACCCTGTCCCGCCCCAGGTCCGTGAGCTGATGGCGTGGGAACATCTGGCGCTATCCCAGCCGCCAGACGTCGTGGTGCACCGGTCTAGGGCCTTTGCTTATATCGGAGTTGCAAGCCTTCCGCCCCGGACGAGTAGAGCTGACACGGCACTCGATCTTGCTGTTGCCGAGCCAAGCGCTCGGGAGGCGATGCGTCGGCTGGTGGGCGTCGCCACCACGTGCCGGATCTCCCTCGTCGAGCTCGAGCGGCAGTTGGCTGAACGTCCCCCATACCGCTATCGCCGAGCGCTCGCGTCTGCTCTGGATCGGATGGCCGGCGGTGTGGCATCGGTACTCGAGGACCTTTACGCGCTCGACGTCGAGGCGGCGCACGCAATCCCCCCTGCGATGAGGCAGGTTCCTTTCGTCGTGGACGGGCACACGCTATGGGAGGACGCGGTGTACGACCACGTCGGCGTGCCGCTGACCGTCCGGCTGGACGGGCGGGCATACCACTCGCACCCTACGGTGGCCTTTCGGGACCGCCGGCGAGACAACGCAGCTGAGCTGGCCGGCCGCGCCCGGCTGGTCTTCGGCTGGCGGGATATCAAAGAGGACGCTTGCGGTGCGGCCCGCGAGGTGCTGACTGTGCTGAAGCGGCACGGCTGGGAGGGCACTGCGCGCCCGTGCGCGAAGTGCTCGTGAGCGGTATTGAGTGCTATAACACTGTTTGCCACTCACGAGCTTCTCAGTCCTGCCCACCCCCGGGACCCACCAGGTCGGGTAGGACGAACACTCGCTCGTCGCTGGAGATCGGTTGGCCACCTGTCTTGTTGACCGTGCCCAGCCACATCTTGCGCCCGTCCGGGCTCAACGCGGCCGCGGATAGCCGGCCGTAGCGCGCCAGCGGGATCTGCAGGGAGGGGCCGACGAACGTGCCGGCCGGCCCGATCCCGAGCGCGAACATCGGCGCCCCGCTGGTGAACGCGATCTGGATGCGGCCAAGCATGACCACGCACCCCGCGGCCCCGATCCCGCCCGGCCACGTCCACGCGGCGCGGCCCAACGGTTGTCCCGGCAGTACCCGATGCAGCAGGTCGTGGTCGGGCTCGTGGTCGGTGATCCACAGCTCGTTCGTCAGCGGGTCGACGCACAGCCCGCCCGGCGCGTGTAGCCCGCTCACCAGCACCTTGGAGCCGTCCGGATTGCCTGGCGCCGGGTGGCCGAAGGTGTCGATGCGCAACACCTTGCCGGCGAGTGACTGCGGATCCTCGGCCGCAGCGGGGTTGCCGGCGTTGCCGGTGGCGACCAGGAGCATTCCGTGCGAGTCGACCGCGAGTGCGCCGGCGTTGCCGGTCCGACCGCGGGGGATGCCCGTCAGGACCGGTTTGGGAATGTCGCCGGGGGCGATCCGGACCACTCGGTTGTCGACGGAAGTGGTGATATATGCGTAGATCAGCTCATCCTCGGAGTAGCTGGGGGACAACGCGAGCCCGGTGAGGCCGCCGTCACCCGCCGGGTCGACGGCCAGCGCGGCCACCTCCTGGTTCGGCCGCTGGCGCTGGACCTGCAGGATCCGGCCAGTGGTGCGCTCGGCGGCCAGACCCACTGGGGCTGAGCCAGGCAGTACGACCAGCGCGGAGATCGGTTCCAGGCACGTCGCGATGACCTGCGGGTCCGGATCCGTGCAGCCCTGTGGCGGGCCCGGCGGTGGCCGGCTCTGTGCGCTGGGGCCAGGAGCGCCAGGCGGCTGCGGGATCTCCAGCCTCGGTCCGGTCTCTGTTCCGGCTTCCAGTTTGGGATGGAACGGTCCGGCGGCGCGGTCTGGAAACGTCGGTGTCACCGAGCACCCGGCCAACAGCGTCGCAGCCGCGAGCAGTACCGAAATCGCGCGCCGGCCTGCGGGCGAGCGGCGCTCCCTGGCTGGGCTCGGCAGACAGGGTCGCACGGTCGGACAGGCTAGGTGCAGACCCGTGTGCCGGTGGTGAGTGGCCGGCACAGCGTCCGCTATCGCTCGGACGCCGGTCGCTCGCCGAGTTCGGCGAGCGAGTCGGGCAACCGGCCCTGGCTCAGCGCCACCAGGGTGGGAAGGTCGCCCGCCCGCACCGTGGACAGCCCCACCTCATCGCCGGCGCGCAACACGGCAAATACCCGGGACCGATCATCTATTCGCAGGCCCGCCAGGTCGGACCAGGCGATACTCCGTGAGCTCCATACTCGGTACGCCACCATGGTTTCCGGGCCGACCACCGTCCGGGTGCGTATCAGCCAGACCGCAAGGGCCAGCGGCCCGAGGTACAACAGCTGCAGCCCCGGTACGCCGAAGGCGACCGGGGTCATGCACACGATCAACCCGAATACCCCGATCAGCGTGGTCAGCGGCAGCCGGAAGGTCACCGTGGCGGGCTCGGTCACGAACGCCATCCTGTCAGGCAGCTATAGGCGTACACTAGGCGCATGCCACGGGTTCAGATCTATCTGCCAGACGATCTCCACCAGGCGGTCAAGGAGCTGGAGCTGCCGATCTCGGAGCTGAGCCAGCACGCCGTGCGAGTCGAGCTTCGCCGGCGGGAGTTGGCCGCCGCAGCGGACCGGTATCTGGCTGAGCTCGCGGTGGAACTCGGTGGCCCACCCACGGCTGACGAGTTGGCGGCGGCGGATGCCTGGATCGATGCCGTGACCGTTCCGCCCGCGCGACGGCCCAGATGACGCAGGTGAGCCTGGTTCTCGACTCGGGCGCCATCACCGCACTGGGCCGCCGGGACCGGCAGACGGCCGCGCGCATCGCCGCGCTGCGCCAGCGCGGTCTGTGGCCACCGATCGTGTCGACTGCCGTGCTCGTCGACTCGTTGACCGGCAACCGGGTGCGCGACGCGCTCGCGAATCGCACGGTGGGACTGTCCCTGGTCTACCCGCTGGATGAACCGCTGGCCTGCCGTGCGGCGCAGTTTCGCGGCCGGGCACGCGCGGGTTCCGCGGTCGATGCCATCGTGGTGGCCACCGCGGAGCTACTCGAAGCGCTGGTGATCACGGTCAATCCTGATGACCTCGCTCGACTATCCCAACATGCCGACGGAGTCGCCCTGCTCCCAGCCTAATGGGGGCTACCGGGTCGTCGTAGGGAAGGCTCGGTGCCTTCGGCCTCCCCACGGCTCCCAGCATCCGGGAGGGCCTCTCACGAGGTTGACGGTACCGGGCGAGCCCGTTACCGTCGGCCACGTGCTGACTTTCACCGTCCTTGTACGTCAGAGGCGCGTCGTCTGAAGAACCCGGACGTCGACGCGCCAACCCTCGCTTCAGCCCTACCAGGGCGGCGGGGGTTTTTTGATGCGTTGGTTGATGACGTTGATGACAAGGCCGAGCGAACAATGAACTAAGGCAGGACCATGACCACCGTGACCCCCCCAGACATGCCCAGCGTGACCCCCAAAGACCTGGCGAGCCTTGCGGAACCGCCCAAACCTGCCCCACCTGTCGGCGCACCCGTACGCATGACGGGTGCACAGGCCTTGGTGCGTTCTCTCGAAGCCCTCGGGTGCGAGGCGGTGTTCGGGATCCCTGGCGGCACGATTCTGCCGGCGTACGACCCTCTGCTGGACTCCACGAAGGTCCGCCACGTGCTGGTCCGCCATGAGCAGGGCGCCGGACACGCCGCCACCGGATACGCGCAGGCCACCGGGCGGGTCGGAGTGTGCATGGCGACGTCGGGTCCGGGTGCGACGAACCTCGTCACACCGCTGGCCGATGCCCACATGGACTCGGTGCCGGTGGTGGCGATCACCGGCCAGCAGACCCGGGCGCTGATCGGGACGGACGCCTTCCAGGAGGCGGACATCACCGGGATCACGATGCCGGTCACCAAGCACAACATGCTGGTCAAGGACCCCGCTGAGATCCCGAGGGCGATCGCGGAAGCCTTCCACCTGGCCTCCACCGGTCGCCCCGGCCCCGTGCTGGTGGACATTCCCAAGGACGTGTTGCAGGAGGTGACGTCGTTCGTGTGGCCACCGGAGCTGCAGCTACCCGGCTACCGACCGACCACCCGGCCGCACGGAAAGCAGATCCGGGAGGCCGCCCGGCTGATCGCTACCGCGCAGCGCCCGGTGCTCTATGTCGGCGGCGGCGTGATCAAGGCGCGGGCCACCGCGGCGTTGCGGGAGTTGGCCGAGCTCACCGGAGCACCCGTGGTGACCACGCTGATGGCTCGCGGTGCCTTCCCCGACTCGCACCCGCAGCATGTGGGGATGCCCGGCATGCACGGCACGGTCGCCGCGGTCGCGGCGATGCAGCGCTCCGACCTGCTGGTGACACTGGGCGCCCGGTTCGATGACCGGGTCACCGGGCAGTTGTCCTCCTTCGCGCCGGACGCCGCGGTGGTGCATGCCGATATCGACCCCGCGGAGATCTCCAAGAACCGGCGAGCGGATGTGCCCATCGTCGGCGACTGCGCGGAGGTGATCGGCGAGCTGATCATCGCGGTGCAGGCCGAGTTCGCGGCCGGCAGGCCGGACCTGGCGCCCTGGTGGCTGCAGCTGGACAACTGGCGGCAGACGTTCCCGTTGGGCTACGACCGACCGACCGACGGGATGCTTTCGCCGCAGTACACGATCGAGCGGATCGGTGCACTGGTCGGCCCGGACGCGATTTACACCGCGGGAGTTGGTCAGCACCAGATGTGGGCTGCGCAGTTCATCAAGTACGAGAAGCCGGGTAGCTGGATAAACTCCGGCGGCCTGGGCACGATGGGTTTCGCGGTGCCGGCGGCGATGGGCGCCAAGCTGGGCAGACCCGACGTCGCGGTTTGGGCCATCGACGGCGACGGTAGCTTCCAGATGACCAATCAGGAGCTGGCGACCTGCGCCATCGAAAACATCCCGATCAAAGTCGCGGTGATCAACAACGGCAGCCTGGGAATGGTCCGGCAGTGGCAGACCCTGTTCTACGCCGAGCGCTATTCGCAGACCGATCTCGGCACACACTCCCGTATTCCGGACTTCGTCAAGCTCGCCGAGGCATTGGGCTGCGTGGGCCTGCGTTGCGAAGCGGAGGCGGACGTGGACAAGACCATCATCCAAGCCATGGAGATCAACGATCGCCCGGTCGTGATCGATTTCGTGGTGGGCAAGGACGCGCAGGTGTGGCCGATGGTCGCAGCCGGCACCGGAAACAGCCACATCATGTCGGCGCGAGACATTCGCCCGCTGTTCGACGAGGACGGGTCATGACCGAACACACCATGTCGGTGCTGGTGGAGAACAAGCCCGGGGTGCTGGCCCGGGTGTCCGGACTGTTCAGCCGGCGCGGGTTCAACATTCACTCATTGGCGGTCGGGCCCACCGAGAATCCTGATATATCTCGGATGACCATCGTGGTCGCCGTCGACGAACTGCCCCTGGAGCAGGTCACCAAGCAACTCAACAAGCTGATCAATGTCATCAAGATCGTCGAGCTCGATCCGGCGATGGCGGTGCAGCGGGAGCTGTTGCTGGTGAAGGTCCGCGCTGACCCCACGGTGCGTTCCCAGGTGCTTGAGACGGTCACGCTGTTTCGGGCCAAAGTCGTCGACGTTTCCCCGGAGGCGCTGACCATCGAGGCCACCGGCACCGCGGACAAGATAGAAGCGTTGTTGCGGATGCTAGAGCCCCTAGGTATCCGCGAAATGGCCCAATCAGGCATGGTCGCTGTGGGCCGCGGCCCCCGCGCCATCACCGCCGGCCCTAACCGCTAGAACCCACCGTTTGTCGCGTTCTGGATGCAGAACGCTGTTATTCGGCCCCAGATAGAAGCGTTCTGCATCCAGAACGCGGCAAAGTCGAGGAGCGAGCGATGAGTGTTGAGGTCTTTTACGACGGCGATGCTGACCTGGCGATCATCGCTGGGCGGAAGGTCGCGGTGATCGGGTACGGCAGCCAGGGGCACGCGCACGCGCTGAGCTTGCGCGATTCCGGGGTTGACGTGCGGGTTGGCTTGCCCGAGGCGTCGAAGTCGCGCCAGAAGGCGGCCGACGAGGGTTTGGCGGTGGTGACGCCGGCGCAGGCGTCGGCGGAGGCTGACGTCATCATGATCCTCGCGCCGGATACCAAGCAGCGCGCCATCTACGCTGCCGACATCGCGCCGAACCTGAATTCGGGCGACGCGCTGCTGTTCGGCCACGGCTTCAATATCCGCTACGACCTGATCCGCCCGCCGTCCGACGTGGACGTGGCGATGGTGGCGCCCAAGGGTCCCGGGCACCTGGTGCGCCGGCAGTTCGTCGACGGCAAGGGAGTGCCCTGCCTGATCGCGGTCGAGCAGGATCCCACCGGTGGGGCCCAGGCGCTGGCGCTGTCGTATGCCAAGGCAATCGGTGGTACCCGCGCCGGAGTGATCAAGACCACCTTCACCGAGGAGACGGAGACCGATCTCTTCGGCGAGCAGGCAGTGCTCTGTGGCGGGATCACCGCACTGGTTCAGGCCGGGTTCGAGGTGCTCACCGAGGCCGGGTACGCGCCGGAGGTGGCGTATTTCGAATGCCTGCACGAGGTCAAGCTCATCGTCGATCTGATGTACGAGGGCGGGATCTCGCGGATGCGCTACTCGATCTCCGACACCGCCGAGTACGGCGATCTCACCCGCGGAACCCGGATCATCACACCGGAGGTCAAAGACGAGATGCGCCGGATCCTCACCGAGATCCAGGACGGCAGCTTCGCCCAGGAGTGGGTCACCGAGGACGACAACGGGCGGCCGAACTACACCAAGCTACGCGCCGAGGGGGAGCAGCACCCCATCGAGCAGGTCGGTTCCCGGCTGCGCGGGCTGATGTCCTGGATAGACCGCCCGCTCACCGACACCGTCTAGACGGCAACGACTACGGGGTCTGCCCTGGTCAGGTGGTGACCGGTATAGTGGTCATGTGACTACTACAATGACCGCCACTGAGGTGAAGGCCAGGATCCTCGCGCTGCTCGACGAGGTCGCCGCCGGTGCCGAGGTGCAG
Source organism: Actinomycetota bacterium (assembly GCA_030854185.1). GTDB lineage: Bacteria > Actinomycetota > Actinomycetes > Mycobacteriales > Pseudonocardiaceae. The sequence continues at coordinate 31,489 of JALYTS010000013.1, forward strand.
ATCACCAAACACGGCCGCATCGTGGCCCGGCTTGTCCCGGCCACCGGACCGCCTGCGGTGCGAGGGACTCTCACGGGCACGGCACGCAGCACCGTGGCCGATGAGGACCTGTTCAGCACTGGGGAAGCGTGGGAATCGGCGTGACGACCGTGTTGCTCGATACGCACGTGCTTCAGTGGTGGTCGGCAGAGCCCGAGCGGCTGAGCGACGCGGCGACCGACGTCATTGCCGGGGCCGACGAGCTCGCCGTCGCCGGAATCTCGTGGTATGAGCTCGCCTGGCTCGCCGCGCACGAACGCATCACTGTCACCATCCCGATATCGTCGTGGCTGGCGCGATTGGCCGACGGGGTCCGCACCGTCGGCATCACGCCGGCCATCGCGCACACCGCGGTCGCGTTGCCCTCGACGTTTCCTGGCGACCCGGCGGACCGCCTGATCTATGCCACGGCGGTGGAATGTGGCTGGTCGTTAGTGAGCAAGGACCGACGGCTGCGGGATCATCCTTACCCCCGCGAGGTCACCATCTGGTGAGCAGTGTGAAGGCTGTTGTATGGCAGGTCCGGCGGGTCGAGCACAGCCAGGATGTCAGCGTCGGTGACAATCCAACCCTGCGCGAACCTTATGCGTGCGAATAGTGATCGTGCAGCGCATTGACTTGACGCACCCAAAACTCCTCTTTCGCCCGAGTCGATGCGCCGCGCGGGAGTAGGCCGAGTTGTGCGGCGAGGCTGTAGAAGCCAGGCCCTGCGTCGTTCGCGCCCAAATAGTGCACGAGCGCCGAGAGCATGAGCCCGGTCCTGGCAGGGTCGTTTTCAACGATCAAGCCGAGGAGGTATCCCACCGCGGCTCGCTCATCGGCACGCTCGAAGTCGAAGCGGCCGTACATCGTCATGGCAACGTCTCTCGATATAGTAGTAATTGGAATCTTCGCGATATAACCGTTCGAGCTATCGGTCGGAGTCACAGCGATCACCCCGGCGGTCAAAAGTAGTTTACAGCCTTGGTGGTGGTCGTCTTCGTCGTAGCCGTCGACGTCCATGTCGTAGCCGGGCCCGCCAGACGATCGCGTCGAACGGGACGTCCTCAGGACGCACGGCGTCGCCGCTCAGATGGGTGAGCAGGATCCAGCTGGATGCGTGCTCAACCAGAGTGGTCGGATCGGCGACCCCGAGCCGGCGCGATGAGCAGCGCGCCCGACGAGCAGACCCTTCGTGACTCGGCAGCTCCGCCATGCCTCACCTGACCGCCTCTCACTAGAGTGGGCGCCCGTGACCACACCGAGCCGACCCATTGTCCTGATCGCTGAAAAGCTCGCATCCTCAGTGTTGGACATCTTCGACGACAAATTCGACGTCCGCCACGTCGACGGTACCGACCGCGAGGCCCTGCTCGAGGCGGTAGTCGGTGCCGATGCGCTATTGGTGCGCTCGGCCACCCGGGTGGATGCCGAGGCGCTCAGTCACGCTCCCCAGCTCAAGGTCGTCGCCAGAGCCGGTGTCGGGCTGGACAACGTCGACGTGCCGGCAGCCACCGAGCGCGGAGTGATGGTGGTCAACGCGCCCACGTCCAACATCGTCTCGGCCGCAGAACACGCCATCGCGCTGCTGCTGGCGGTGGCTCGGCGCATCCCGGAGGCCGACGCCAGCCTGCGCAGCGGGCAGTGGAAGCGCAGCTCGTTGGGCGGCGTCGAGCTGTCCGGCAAGACCATCGGCGTGGTGGGTCTGGGCAAGATCGGTCAGCTGGTCGCGCAGCGGCTGGCTGCTTTCGGCACCGAGCTGATCGCCTATGATCCCTACGTGTCCCCGGCGCGGGCCGCCCAGCTGGGTATCGAGCTGGTCGATCTGGACGAGCTGCTCTCGCGTGCCGACGCGATCTCGATCCACCTGCCCAAGACCCCCGAGACGCTCGGCCTGATCGGCGCCGACCAGCTCACCAAGACCAAACCAGGCGTGCTGATCGTCAACGCCGCGCGCGGTGGGCTGGTCGATGAGCAGGCACTGGCCGACGCGGTGCGCGCGGGCCAGGTCGGCGGCGCGGGAATCGACGTCTTCGCCACCGAGCCGTGCACGGCGAGCCCGTTGTTCGAGCTGCCACAGGTGGTCGTCACACCGCATCTGGGTGCCTCCACCGCCGAGGCGCAGGACCGGGCCGGTACCGACGTCGCGCGCAGTGTGCTGCGAGCGCTGCGCGGCGAGTTCGTTCCCGACGCGGTGAACGTGATCAGCGGCGGGGTGGTGGGCGAGGAGGTAAGACCCTGGCTGTCGCTGACCCAGAAACTGGGCACTGTGCTGTCCGCGCTGGCCGGCGGCTCGCCCGCGTCGGTAACCGTCGATGTGCGCGGCGAGCTCGCCACCGAGGAGGTCTCCGTGCTCAGGCTCGCCGCGTTGCGCGGAGTTTTCGCCGGTGTCGTGGACGAGCAGGTCACCTTCGTCAACGCGCCCCGGCTGGCGCAGGAGCGCGGGATGACCTTGGCCGTGGTCACCGCCTCGGAGAGTCCGAGCCACCGTAGCGTGGTCAGCGTGCGCGGAGTTTTCGCCGATGGGGCGCTGCACTCGGTCTCGGGCACGCTATCGGGCCCGGCGCAGGTGCAGAAGCTGGTGGAGATCGATGGCCGGCACTTCGACTTGCGGGCCGAGGGACAGGCCATCTTCATGGAGTACCCGGACCGCCCCGGCGTGATGGGCACCGTCGGCAGTTTGCTGGGCGAGGTGGGTGTCAACATCGAGGCGGCCCAGATCAGCCAGACGACCGCGGGCACGGATGCGATCATGGTGCTCCGGGTGGACCGGCCGGTGATGGGTCAGGTGCTGGCCGCGATCGGATCATCGGTGGGCGCCCGCACCGTCCGCTCAGTCACCTTCGGCTGACCGTCGAACAGGACTACCCATCTGGGGTCCCTCATTTGGGTGATCCGGCGTGCGGTGGGGTAGATAGCTGCGGGTAATCTGCCCGCTGCGGAGGGTCCCATGGTGGAGGCCCGGGCACGGGAGGTGGCTCATGCGGCTTGCGGTGATCCCTGGCGACGGGATTGGTCCAGAGGTGATCGGCGAGGCGCTCAAGGTGCTGGACGAGGTCGCCCCCGACGCCGAGACCACGCCTTATGACCTCGGCGCGGCGCGCTGGCACTCCAGTGGGGAGCTGCTACCCGAGTCGGTGCTCAACGAGCTACGCCAGCACGACGCGATCCTGCTCGGCGCGGTGGGGGACCCTTCCGTGCCCAGCGGAATCCTTGAGCGCGGATTGCTGCTGCGGCTGCGTTTCGAACTGGACCACCACGTGAACCTGCGACCGGCGCGGCTGTATCCCGGGGTGCGCAGCCCGCTCGCCGACCCGGGCAGCATCGACATGATCGTGGTCCGGGAGGGCACCGAGGGCCCCTACGTGGGCAACGGTGGGTTGCTGCGCAAGGACACGCCCCACGAGATCGCCACCGAGGTCAGCTTGAATACCGCCTTCGGTGTGGAGCGCGTTGTGCGCGATGCGTTCGCCCGGGCCGCGGCGCGCCCGCGTAGACACCTGACGCTCGTGCACAAGACGAACGTGCTCTGCCACGCCGGGTCGCTGTGGTCCCGAGTCGTGGAGGAGGTGTCGCTGGAGCATCCCGACGTGACGGTGGCCTACCAGCACGTCGACGCTGCCACCATCCATCTGGTCACCGACCCGGGTCGGTTCGACGTGATCGTCACCGACAACCTGTTCGGCGACATCCTCACCGATCTCGCCGCAGCGGTCACCGGTGGGATCGGGCTGGCGGCCAGCGGGAACCTGGACGTGGCTCGCCGCAATCCCAGCATGTTCGAGCCGGTGCACGGCTCCGCCCCGGACATCGCCGGCCAGGCCATCGCGGACCCGACGGCTGCTGTGCTGTCGATCGGTCTGATGCTCGCCCACCTGGGGCTGGACGAGCCGTCCCGCCGGGTGGAGGCTGCGGTGGCCTTCGACCTGGCCACCCGTGATCACACCCACCCGGGCGGCACCCACGCCATCGGTGATCGCCTGGCCGCCCTGGTCTCCTCCAGCCAGCGCGTCGAACGCGTTAACCTGTAGCGCTTATCCAACCCGGCGCGACAGCCCTCCTGCTCCCGAACTCAACACCGGCGCTGTCCGGGGCGGCACCAGCAGCTCTGCTGCATGAGCTCGGGAGGCTGAGTGCACCAGGCCTGGACCGGGCGCAGCTGTGCGACGGGAGGGGGCGGCGCCGTCAGAGCACGTCGAACTCGCCGTCCTTGGCGCCGAGCACGAACGCCTCCCATTCGGCTGGAGTGAAGAGCAGAGTCTGGTCGTCCACAGGATGTTCAGAGCTGCGCATCGCCACGTAGCCGTCCTGGACGAACGCGATCTCCAGATGTGGTCCCTCCAGCTCCTCCGAGCCGGCCGCACGCTGCCACTCAGCGTTCGACAGGTCGATCGTGCCGCGGATGTGCTTCTTGTCATCGACGATGTCACCCATGGGATCACCGTAGCGCTGGTGTCACGTTGCCCTGGGAACCTGCATGGCCCGGGTCGCTCCTGCGCCTACGTGCGGGTTCCGCTTCCCCCACCAGGTGTGCCACACTGCGCTCGTGGCACGACACACTGTGGTCATTATTGCTGAGCGCGTCGGGTAACCAGCACCATCACCCGACGCGCAGACCTCTCGCACCCGCGAGGGGTCTTTTTTGTTGCCAGCACAACCTCTTGGAGCCTCGACGATGTCCCGCACCAGCCCAGCCGGCACCCCACTCGGTGACGACTTCCACCTCTACGACACCACGCTGCGCGACGGTGCCCAGCGAGAGGGGATCTCCTACTCAGTGGCCGACAAGCTCGCCGTCGCGCGGCTGCTGGACGCGCTGGGTGTCGGGTTCATCGAGGGTGGCTGGCCCGGGGCGATGCCCAAGGACACCGAGTTCTTCGCCCGGGCCACGGCCGGCGAGTTGGAGCTGGAGCATGCCGCGCTGGTGGCCTTCGGTTCGACCCGCCGCGCGGGCCTGCGCGCCGCGCAGGACCCTCAGGTGCAGGCGCTGCTGGCATCGGGGGCTCCGGTGGTGACCGTGGTCGCCAAGTCCGACCGCCAGCACGTGGAGCGGGCGCTACGGGTGGACGTCGCGCAGGCCTGCGCGATGGTCGCGGACACCGTCGCGCTGCTGGTCGGCGAGGGGCGACGGGTGTTTCTCGACGCTGAGCACTTCTTCGACGGTTACGCCTTCGACGCTGACTGCGCATTGCGGGTGCTCGAGGCCGGTTTCACCGCGGGCGCCGACGTCGCGGTGCTCTGCGACACCAACGGTGGGCAGCTTCCGCTGCAGCTCGCGGAAACCGTCGCCGAGGTGGTGGCCCGCACGGGTTTCCGGGTGGGAATTCACTGCCAGGATGACACCGCCTGCGCGGTGGCCAACTCGGTCGCGGCGGTGCAGGCCGGGGCGAGCCACGTGCAGTGCACCGCCAATGGGTATGGCGAGCGGGCCGGCAACGCCGACCTGTTCGCCGTCGCCGCCAATCTAGTCACCAAGCTGGGGATGCCGGTCCTCCCGGGGCACGGGATGGCCGAGCTGACCCGCACAGCGCATGCGCTGGCTGAGATCGCCAACCTCGCTCCCGACACCCACCAGGCCTACGTCGGGCGCTCGGCCTTCGCTCACAAGGCGGGGCTGCACGCGAGTGCGATCAAGGTGGATCCGGAGTTGTACAACCACCTGGACCCCACGGTGGTGGGCAACTCACAGCGTGTGCTGGTGACCGAGATGGCCGGCCGGGCCAGTATCGAGCTCAAGGCAGCCGAGCTCGGGCTGGACCTGGCCGGCCGCTCGGCTGAGATCGGCGCGGTCACCGCCCGGGTTAAAGAGCTGGAGTCACAGGGCTGGTCCTTCGAGGCGGCTGACGCCTCGTTCGAACTGCTGCTGCGCCACGAGGTCGACGAGGTAGCGCCCGCTCCGCCGTGTCAGCTGGAGTCCTACCGGGTGATAGTGGATCATGCCACCGGCGGGGAGGTGGTCGCGCAGGCGACGGTGACGGTGCACGTGGCGGGCAAGCGGGTGATCGCCACAGCGGAGGGCAATGGACCGGTCAACGCACTGGACGGCGCTTTGCGGCAGGCCCTGGGTGCTCATCTACCGTGGCTGGAGAACGTGGAGTTGTCCGACTACAAGGTGCGGATCCTGCCCGGCACGCACGGCACCGACGCAGTGACCCGGGTGCTGGTGGACACCAGCGACGGGACGGGATCCTGGACCACCGTGGGCGTGCACGGCAACGTGGTGGAAGCCTCCTGGCTGGCCCTGCTGGATGCGATGATCTACGCCTCGCTACGCCATCACGGGGTCGCCAGCACCGCCTGAGTTGGCCTTCAAGTGTTAGCGACGTCCAGAGGTGGAGTTGCCCACCGCCGCAGCTGCACCCGGTCGAGGTCGCCACGAGTGAGTGCGCCATGGCGCAGTGGCGTGGCGAGCAGGCGGGCCGCGGCCACGGCGTCCTGGATGGCGAGGTTGATGCCGACTCCGCCGACCGGCGACATCGCGTGCGCGGCGTCGCCCAGGCACAGCAGCCCCTCGGTCGACCAACGGACCAGCCGGTTCGAGCCGGACGTCGAGCAGCGACACGTCGCCCCAGTCGCGCACCGACCCCACTCGGTCACCCAGCCACGTGATCATCGCCGCCACCCGACGCCGGAACGTCTCGATCCCCTCCGCCCGAAGCATGGCGTCCGTGCCCTTGCGGATCAGGTAAGCGCACTGGAAAGGATCGGGCCCGCAGTCCCGCAGCGTCGCGAAGCACCGAGCGCCGACCGTCGCAGGCCACCGTGAGGTCGGCGCGCAGTTCGCCGCTTCCGCCGTCGGCGGATCGGTAGCGCACGCCGGTCACCACGCCGCCTTCGGTGATTAGCCCGGTTGCCTCCGTGTTCATCCGCAGCGTGAACGTCGGCTCGGCGCGTCCGGCGTCGGCGAGCAGGTCGAGGAAGTCCCACTGGGGAACCAGGGCCAGGTGCTTGTGCGGACCCGGGATCCGGCGGAAGTCGGCGACCGGGAGCAGGCCGCTGTCGAGCTGAACCTGGAGCTGGTAGACCAGCCGGTGCGGGACCTTCGCGAACTCGGCCCCGAGGCTGAGCTCGTCGAGCAGCGTCAGCGTGGAGGGATGGACGGTGTCACCCCGGAAATCGCGCAGGAAGTCGCCGTGTTTCTCCAGCACCTGTTTCAACGTGCGTTGAATAACTGTCATGGTGCACCTGATCGACCCGGCGCGTCAAGCCGGTAGGCGACCGCTCGCTGTGTCGTTACCCGGCGCTGCAGGCCATTGCCGAGGGTGACCACCATCACCACACGAATCGTTACGTGTTTTCACCAGGTCAGCAGAGTCCCTACGGCCTCGCGAGGACCTAACGTGCACCGGGTGACTCTCGCGCCCGAGTTGAGCCCTGTCGCGTCGGTTCCCCGGGAGGTAATCGCAGTCTGCTTCGACGTGGACGCGACCCTGGTCGACTACGAGGCGTCGACCCGCGCCGGGCTGCGAGAGCTGCTCGGGACTGACGACGCCTGGCCGGAATGGTGTGCGCTGACCGAGGAGCACTACGCGCACTACCTGGCCGGGATGGTCGACTTCGACCTGATGCGACGGCGTCGCACCAAGGACTTCTTTGCCTGCCGGGGTGAGCACCTCTGCGACGGCGAGGTGGTTCAGCGCGAGGAGCGGCGAGCCGCGGCGGTGCGGCAAGCCTGGCAGCTTTTCGACGACGCACTGCCGTGCCTGAGGGCGCTGCGGGCGCTCGGCCTGCGGTTGGCCGCCATCACCAATGCAGCAGGCGATCATCAACGGGCGAAGCTCGGCGCGCTGGGGCTGGAGTCCACCTTCGATGCCGTGCTGATCTCCGGCGAGCTCGGAGTGGCCAAGCCGCACCGCGCGATCTTCCGGAGGGCGTGCAGCGCCCTCGGTGTGCATCCCGCCCAGACCGTGCACGTCGGCGACCGACTCGACACCGACGCCGAGGGCGCGCGAGACGCCGGCCTGCATGGAGTGTGGCTGGACCGCTCCGGCTGCGGCACGCTTCCCCGAGACGCGGGAATCTCGGTGATCGGGCGATTAGCCGAGCTCCCCGCGCTGCTCACCCGGCATGCGGGCGGGCAGCTGGTGGCCCAAACGACAGCCCAGTGGAAACCGGCACCCGTGGTCGACTAACATCCGTGCCCGGTGCTAGTTCGGGTCCGTGGGGGCCCGGAGACGGACACCTGGTGGGGTATGGTGTAATCGGCAGCACGACTGATTCTGGTTCAGTTAGTCTAGGTTCGAGTCCTGGTACCCCAGCGAATGCCACCATCGCGTTCTCGCGGCCCCGTCGTCTAGCGGCCTAGGACGCCGCCCTCTCAAGGCGGTAGCGCGGGTTCAAATCCCGTCGGGGCTACATCGGTGCTATCAGCTAAATGGGTCCCTGACCTGGGAGTTCGAGGTCAGGGACCCATTTGGTTCATCCGGTTGTGCCCGGCCCACTCCGCGACCTGGGTGGTTGGTACGCCACCGTGCAGCCACGTAGCCAGTCCGGCGTGGCGCAGGCATGCGGGGTGCGCGTCAAAGGACCCGTCGGTGAAGGGCGCGCGGCGTACCGCTCGCCAGGTGCGCGGCCCGCGTCGCAGTCCTCGGCCTTGACGCCGATCTTCCGCCATGGACATCAGCGGACCCAGATATAGCTGTAGACGTCGTATGCATCTGGTTTCTGGTCAGGGATCGGCTTGACAATGAGGAAGCCGTTGTGATCCTGTACCGTCTTGATACAGAAGATGCTGAGTTCGGCCTTGAGGTCGTCTGTTTTGAACCGATTCTCCTCCTTCTTCTGGATACGCTCATTCTTGCAGTATTCTTCGCCTGGGTAGTCACTTCGCTTTTCGGGATCACGTCCCCCAAACCATCCTTGGTTCCAGTTTTCATAACGTGAAACCGTTACCCCAGCCATCGGCTTCAATTCACCGGTGAGATGGTTGTAGGACAGGTCGTAGGGCGGGGGTTCGGAGGACAGGCGGTTGGCGGACAGGTCGGTGGTGCTCACCCCGGGGGAGTATTCCAGATCCACCTGGGTAGCCTGGCCGGCCTCTTGAAACTCGAATTCATTAACAACAATGCGAGCTGGACCGAGTACGTTCGAGTTTGTAGGTTGACTCCCGGAAGCTGTGCCGGCGTCCCTCGGAGCCGCCGGTAGGCCATCCGGTCGGGCTCCGAGGCCGCAGCCGGAGAGAATGAGCGGGCAGACGACGAGAGCAACTGCGACTCGTACCCGCTTACGCATGTCCTTACAGTACCCGCAGATACGTCCGACTCGCTATAATGCCGCCGCGAGGCACAAGCCGTGGCCGATAGGTTGGGGGTGTGGTCATCGCTGAGACGCCGAGGCAAGGACCGTGGCGGGTCGTTGTAGTGGGGGCGAGCATGGCGGGATTGTTCGCCGCTGCCGCGGCGGCGGGCCGGGGCAACTCGGTCACCGTGCTTGAGCGCGACGTTCTGTCTGGTGACCCGAAGCCGCGGGCTGGGGTGCCCCAGGGGGAGCAACCACATGTGTTCCTCTTTCGTGGCCTGGCCGCCCTGGAGGACCTGTTGCCCGGCTCCCGGCAGGATCTGCTCGGTGCCGGCGCGGTGCCCTTCGACACCGGCGACCTGCCATGGCTTGCCGAGTATGGGTGGCTGCCGGTCGGTCAACGCGCGTTCGAGGTGCTGTCTATGACTCGTCCGCTCTTCGAGCAGGTCATCCGGCGCAGGGTGGAGGCGCTTGCCGGGGTGCAGATCCGTGCTGGTTCGAAGGTGATCAGCCTCCGGCGTGGCGATCACGAGTGGGAGGTGGGCTTGGCGGACGGCTCCACCGTGCTTGCCGATCTTGCAGTCGACGCGTCCGGGCGCAGCTCGCGGCTACCGGTCTGGTTGGCGGATGCCGGGGTGGGCAAGGCACCGGTCTCCCAGGTCGATTCAGGTGTGGGCTACGCGACCCGGATGTACGCCGCTGCACCGTCCGAGTTCGACCCCCCGGGTGTTGTCATCCAGCAGACGCCGGCGGCATTGGTCGGCGGTATCGCGCTGCCGGTCGAGGGCGGCCGCTGGCTGGTGACCGCAGTCGGCTGCGGTGAACACCGTCCACCGCGCGATGCCGATGGGTTCATGTCGTTCCTCCAGCGGTTGCCTGACCCGGCATTGGCCGACCTGGCGAGCCACGCCGAGCCGATCGGCGACGTTGCCGTGCATCGCCAGACCGGCAACCGCCGCCATCACTACGAGCAGATCTCAGATTGGCCCGAGGGATTGCTCGTCGTCGGCGATGCGTTATGCGCATTCAATCCGATCTACGGGCAAGGCATCACCGTCGCGGCATGCGAAGCCCTTCTCCTGCGCCAGACCCTTGCCGCCGGCCTGGGTTCTGGATACACCCGTCGACTGCTCCGCGAGTTCGCCACCGCCGTATCGCTGCCCTGGGCGATGGCCACGAGTGAGGATCTGCGCTATCCCACCAGCACAGGCAGCCAGTCCTGGCCGCAGGCGCTGCTCGGCCGGTGGACTCGACAGCTCAGCCGGCTGGCCGCGCACGGGGACCTCCGTGCGCACGCTGTACTCGTTCGTGTCTACAACCTCATGGGCTCGCCGGCGCTGTTGTTCCAGCCCGCCCTCGGCGCCGCGGCACTCCGAGCCCAGTTGACGGGATACGGACCCGCTTCCCCACGCCCCGCCGCCCTCGATGCCCTCACCCCTTCCGGCTGAGCGCACCGCCGGCGAACATGCACGAGCACGTGCACGCCATCCCGACACGTGGCAGCGATCAGGCTGCGTCTGTCCTCAGTCCTCTCGGGGTGCTCGGGTCCTCGGCCGCTGCGTTGGCACGTTTCTTTGTCACCTCAGCGCGCTCGTAACGCTGTGCCAATTCCGCCCAGAGCTCGGCGACTGTTCTCGCCTCGCCCAGGCTGTCGAGCTTCGCGGACCAGTTCACATAATGGCGCCCATGGTCGTCGGTGGATTGGTGGGGCAATTGCGTACTGTCGTCGAGGTCGTGGTGGAAGGGTCTGAAGATAATGTAGACCCGCCAACCTAGGTTTACTTGGTACTCGATTGAGAAGCCGTAGTCAGCGAGCCCGTCCTGCGTCCGGTAATTCATGACGGCCATGATCGTTCCTTTCACGGTTCGCGCGACTCTGGCACCTGCGGCACCTCGGTGTGGCTTTATGGGTAGCCCAGATCATGGTCGCAGACACCACCGGTGGAGTCGCTCACGCCCGGTGGAGAGATTTCTTCACCTGACCGAAGCGCCTGTGACCTGGTAAAATAGAGATCTCTTGACGCAGAAACTCACGGGCAGAGCTCAGATCTCTTCCGGTGGGAGCCGAGGAGTCCGGGAACATGAGCTATGGCGCGCAGATCGGCGGGTAAGGCGTACCGCGATCAACAGCGGGAACGTCTGGTTCGACTCGGTGTGCACGGCCGTCAGCTCATCGAACAGCTGGTGACTGACCTGATTCGCTGTGGTTGCCGGCCGCGCGAGGCCTGGCGGTTGGCCTACGAACTCACCCAGGACGAGATCGCAACCAGGGTTGACCGAATCAGGGGGGACCCGAATATCCGCATGCGCGGCAGTCGTATCTGCGAGTATGAGAAATGGCCGACGGGGGGCGTCCGGCCGTCGGTGCGGACACTGAGAATCCTTGCGGCCGTCTATAAGACCAGCTGGGACCGGCTGGTGGACATCGATGATCTGGAAAAGATGCCGGCCCGCGATCTGCAGGCATTCCTGGAGATCAGTGAGCTACGTTACGGCGATTCGGTGGATATTCACGACTCACGGGTCCACCGGCCGGGCCCGGCCGAGGCCTCGACGGCTACCCGCGAACGGCTGCCCATACCGCCGGCTCAATCGCAGTCCGAGCGGTCGGGCGGCGCATTGCTCGGTGAAGTGACGCATTTCACCGGGCGGGAAGGGCCGATGGCCGAGCTACGCGCTCATATCACGGAACACGGTCCCCGCGGCACGGTGGTGAGCATCTATGCAATCGACGGTATGGCAGGGGTGGGCAAGACGGCGTTCGCCCGACATGCCGCCCAGGAGTTCGCCACGCGTCACCCGGATGGTGCAGTCTGGGTTGATCTGTACGGCCACACCCCCGGTATGCAACCACGCGAGCCCGCGGGCGCATTGGAGCAGATGCTGCTTCAACTGGGCATGGCGCCCGAGGCGATCAAACCCGACCAGGCGCAACGTCAAGACCAGTGGCGCCGCCACATCCACGCCCAGCGCAGGCTGATCGTCCTGGATAACGCACTCACCAGTGACCAGGTGCTGCCGCTGCTCCCGGATGCGCCCGGCTGCCTTGTGCTGATCACCAGTAGACGCAAGCTGACCAGTCTGACCGACGCCTACCCGCTGTCATTGGACGTGTTGGGGTGGGAGGAGGCGGAGCGGTTGTTCATCAAGCTGGTCGGCGCGCCTCGATGTGAGGACCGCGACGCCGTACGGCAGATCCTGGCCGCCTGTGGCCGGTTGCCCCTGGCGATCAGGCTCATCGCCGGGCGGTTACGCCACCACCGGGGTGAGCTCCTCCCCGACGTCGCCGCCGACTTCGCTGACCAGATTCCGGCGCTGGATGCCTTCGTGGCCGAGCACCTCTCGGTGCGAGCCGCCTTCGAGTGGTCCTACCGGCGCCTGGTCGATGAACAGCGCCGGGCGTTCCGCCTGTTGAGCTGGCATCCCGGGCCTGCGATCACCTCAGTGGTGATCGCAGCGGTGGCGAATGTGTCACCGGGCCAGGGCAGGCAGCTGTTGCGTGAGTTGGTCGACCACAACCTGCTGGATCAGGCCCCCGCCGCGGGTGCACCCGGCGGTCCTCGTTATCGCATGCACGACCTGGTTCGGCTCTACGCTCGGGAACGTGCCGACGCTGAGGAGCCGGCGGCTGAACGGGCGGCGGCGGTGGCTCGGCTGGCCAGCAGCTACCTGGCGATCACCCGTGCGGCGGATCTGTTGCTGCGGCCCTATGTCTCGGGCGACCCCGGCAAGAGCACAGCGGGAGCGGCCGTACTGGCGTTTGCTGATGCATCGCAGGCGCGCATCTGGCTGACGGTCGAGAGACACAACCTGCTTCGGTGTGTGCAAGCGATGAGTCCGACCGCCGACGCCGCGGACCTGTCGATCGTACTGGCTGTCCACTTCCGCGACTTCGGCTTCTGGTCTGACGTTCGGCACCTCTACGCCCAAGCCCTTACCGTCTACCGGCATCTCGACGATCGGCGTGGCGAGGTCGACGCCTTGTGGGGACTGGGCTACGTCGCGCGGCTCGTCGGGGAGTACGCCCAATCCCGCGAATACCACATTCAAGCGTTGACGCTGGCCCGGGATCTCGGCCACCGGTGCGCTGAAGCTGACGCGTTGGGCGGCCTGGGCCAGCTTGAGCGGCTCGTCGGCGAGTACGGCCGGGCTCGCGAGTACCACGCCCAGGCCTTGGCCCTGGCCCGGCACCTCGAATACCGATTCGGTGAGGCAGACGCGCTGCGCGGGCTGGGTCAGGTGGAGCGGCTCGTCGGAGAATACGTCCAGGCCCGTGAGTACTACACCCAGGCGTTGGCCCTGGCCCGGCAGATGGGATACCAGCGCGCTGAAGCCGACACGCTACGAGGGCTGGGCCAGGTCGAGCAGCTGGTCGGGGAGTATCTCCAGGCCCGCGAGTACCACACCCAGGCCCTGGTTCTGGCCCGGCACCTCGGTTACCAGTTCGGTGAGGTCCTGGCGTTACGGGAGCTGGGTCAGGTGGAGCGGCTGGTCGGGGAGTACGTGCAGGCTCGCGAGTACCACACCCAGGCGTTGGCCCTGGCCCGGCACCTCGGTGACCGGCGCGATGAAGCCGAGGCACTGCGCGGGCTGGGCCAAGTGGAGCAGCTCGTCGGGGAGTACGTGCAGGCTCGCGAATACCACGTCCAGGCGTTGGCCCTGGCCAGGCGGGTAGGCGACCGGCGCACTGAAGCCCAGGCGCTGGGCGAGCTGGGTGACGGTGAGCGGCTCGTCGGGGAGTATGGCCAGGCTCGCGAGTACTACACCGAGGCGTTGGAACTGGCTCGGCAGCTCGGTTACCGGTTCGGTGAGGTCTTGGCGCTGCGCGGGTTGGGCGAGGTGGAGCGGCTCGTCGGGGAGTATGGCCAGGCTCGCGAGTACTACACCGAGGCGTTGGAACTGGCTCGGCAGCTCGGTTACCGGTTCGGTGAGGTCTTGGCGCTGCGCGGGTTGGGCGACGTTGCGCGGCCCCTCGGCGAGTACGGCCAGGCCCGTGAGTACCACACCCAGGCCTTGACGTTGGCCCGACACCTTGGCGATCGATTCGGCGAAGTCTTGGCGCTCTGGGAACGAGGGCAGGTTGAGCGGATCGTCGGCGAACACGGCCAGGCCCGCGAGTACTACACCCAGGCCCTGACCCTGGCCCGACACCTCGGTTACCGGCGCGCCGAAGCACAGGCGCTGCGGGGTTTGGGCGAGGTTGAGCGATTCGTCGGGGAGTATGGCCAGGCCCGCGAGTACCACACCCTGGCCCTCGGACTCGCCCGTCGCGTCAGCGACCGGCCCGGTGAGGTCTTGGCGTTGCGGGGTCTGGGCGACGTTGAGCGGTCAGTCGGGGAGTACGGGCAGGCTCGGGAGTACCACTCCCAGGCGTTGGGCCTGGCCCGGCAATTCGGTTACCGGTTCGGTGAGGTCTTGGCGCTGCGAGGGCTGGGTTCCGTTGAGCGGCTTGTCGGCGAGTACGGCCGGGCTCGGGAGTACCACTCCCAGGCGTTGGACCTGGCCCGGCACCTCGGTTATCGGTTCGGTGAGGCATTGGCGTTACGGGGGTTGGGGGAGGTTGAGCGGGATGTCGGGCAGTACGGCCAGGCCCGTGAGTATTACCACCAGGTCTTGTCCCTGGCCCGGCGATTGGCTGACCGGCGAGGTGAAGCTGAGGCGTTGTGGGGACTCGGCCATATCGCCGCCGATACCGCAGATCGCGGCCAAGCCTGCGAGCTCTGGCGCAACGCGCTCGAGATCTTTGAGGAGCTCGGCGTCGCGTTTGCTGAGACGGTTCGCTCGGCGATGGACCGACTGGGTTGTTGAGCCTCACAGCCGATTGTGCAGGGCCTCGGCGGCGGCCAGCAGATCGGCGGCCCAGCGGACCCCCGGACGCCGGCCGATTCGCTCCACCGGACCGGACACCGACACTGCGGCAACCACGGAACCCGCCGCGTCGCGTACCGGAGCCGACACGCTGGCCACCCCGGGCTCGCGTTCGGCCACGCTCTGTGCCCAGCCCCGCCGGCGGACCTCCAGGAGGGTCCGCTCACTGAAGATGGCCTCGCCGAGCACCGCGCGTTGGGTGGCCGGATCAGCCCATGCGGCCAAGACCTTCGCGCCCGATCCGGCAGCCATCGGTAGCCGCGCACCCACCGGGACGGTGTCGCGCAGCCCGCTTGGGGGCTCGGCAGCCGCCACGCAGACCCGCACCATCCCGTCGCGCCGGTAGAGCTGGACGCTCTCGCCGGTGACGTCGCGCAGCCGGGGCAGGATCATCGCGGCGGCGTCGAGCAACGGGTCGAGCGCGCCCTCGCCCAGCTCGCGCAGAGCCGGACCGGGACGCCACCGCCCGTCAGCGTCGCGACGGAGCAGCCGGTGCACTTCCAGCCCCACCGCAAGCCGGTGCGCGGTGGCCCGGGGCAGGCCGGTGCGGGCACATAGCTCAGCCAGCCCGCAGGGGCTGCCGGCTACCGTCCGCATCACCATTACGGCCTTGTCCAGCACGCCGATTCCGCTATGCTGTTCCACATCACGATACTAACTTCTCGCCATATGAGATGTCCAGCATGTGGGAGAGCCGAACAGAGGAAATGGTGATGGGACGCACGCTCGCAGCAAAGGTCTGGGACGACCATGTTGTCCATCGAGGCGATGGCGGCCCCACCAGCGCGACGCCCGACCTGCTCTATATCGACCTGCACCTGATCCACGAGGTCACCAGCCCGCAGGCCTTCGACGGCCTGCGATTGAGTGCTCGAGGAGTCCGCAGGCCTGATCTGACGATCGCCACCGAGGATCACAACGTCCCCACCACTGACATCGAGCTGCCGATCGCCGATGAGGTATCCCGTATTCAGCTCGAGACGCTGCGCCGAAACTGCGCGGAGTTCGGCGTGCGGTTGCACTCGATGGGTGATGTCGAGCAGGGCATCGTGCACGTGGTGGGGCCTCAGCTGGGCCTGACCCAACCGGGGATGACGGTGGTCTGCGGTGACTCGCACACCTCCACCCACGGCGCTTTCGGCGCGCTGGCGTTCGGTATCGGCACCTCGGAGGTCGAGCACGTACTGGCCACCCAGACCCTGCCGTTGCGCCCGTTCAAGACAATGGCGATAACCGCGCGCAGTCGCGACGGTGCGCTGCCCGCCGGCGTCACCAGTAAGGACCTGATCCTGGCGGTGATTGCCCGGATCGGCACCGGGGGCGGCCAAGGGTACGTGCTGGAGTACCGCGGAAACGTGATCGAGCAGCTGTCCATGGAAGCCCGGATGACGATCTGCAACATGTCGATCGAAGCGGGAGCTCGGGCCGGGATGATCGCGCCGGACGCCACCACCTTCGACTATCTCGCGGGCCGGCCGCATGCGCCCGCGGGTCCGCAGTGGGAGGCGGCGATGCAGTATTGGAAGCAGCTGCATACCGATGACGACGCCACCTTCGACGCCGAGGTGGAAATCGACGCCGACGCGCTGACGCCGTTCGTGACCTGGGGCACCAACCCCGGCCAGGGACTGCCACTGTCCGAGCGGGTGCCCGATCCCGAACAGATCACCGATGAGGGCGAGCGGCTCGCGGTGCGCAAGGCGCTGTCGTACATGGACCTGCAACCCGGTACACCGCTGCGCGAGATCACGGTGGACACGGTGTTCCTCGGATCCTGCACCAACGGGCGGATCGAGGACCTGCGGGCGGCGGCGGCGGTGCTCTCCGGGCGCCGGGTGCGCGACGGTGTGCGGATGCTGGTGGTTCCCGGTTCGATGCGGGTGCGGGCCCAGGCCGAAGCCGAGGGTCTGCACGAGGTTTTCACCGCGGCCGGTGCGCAATGGCGCTCTGCGGGCTGCTCGATGTGCCTTGGAATGAATCCTGATCAGCTCGCTGCGGGCGAGCGCTGCGCATCGACGTCAAACCGCAACTTCGAAGGCCGCCAAGGCAAAGGCGGCCGCACCCACCTGGTCTCCCCGCTGGTCGCGGCCGCCACCGCGATCCGCGGCACCCTGTCATCTCCCGCCGATGTGGAGTCGTGAGTGGCAAACAGTGTTCCAGCCCTGAATACCACTCACGCGCGACGTAAGGAGCATCGATGGAAGCATTCACGCGTCACGCGGGGGTCGGAGTGCCGTTGCGTCGCTCCGACGTGGACACTGATCAGATCATCCCCGCGGTCTATCTCAAACGGGTCACCCGCACGGGTTTCCAGGATGGGCTGTTCGCAGCGTGGCGCGGCGACGACGATTTTGTGCTCAACCACGATGCCTACCGCACCGGCAGCGTGCTGGTCGCCGGGCCGGACTTCGGTACCGGGTCGTCGCGGGAGCATGCGGTCTGGGCATTGCTGGACTACGGCTTCCGGGTGGTGATCTCGCCGCGGTTCGGTGACATCTTCCGGGGCAACGCGGGCAAGCAAGGTCTGCTGGCGGCTCAGTGCGAGCGGGCCGATGTCGAAGCGCTGTGGAAGCTGCTGGAAACCGAGCCGGGCACCGAAGTCACCGTCGATCTCACCGAGCAGACCGTGCAGGCCAAGGACCTCACGGTGGCCTTCTCCATCGATCGATACACCCGCTGGCGCCTGTTGGAGGGTTTGGACGACATCGCGCTGAGCCTGCGGCACGCTCAGGAGATCGACGAATTCGAGGCCCACCGACTGTCCTGGCTGCCGACCACGACAGTGAGCCAAGCCTGACCCGGACCCCAGCCCGACCCGGACCCCAGCCAGGTGTGTGATCGTTGGATTCTTGGTGCGGCACAATGGTGTTTGGGCGCACTGAGTCCTACGGTGACCCACAATGGGCCCTACGGTGACCCACAATGGCCGCGGTATCTAGGCCGACGTCGTGTGCGTGGGAGGAGCGGAAGTGAACAAAGCCCAGCTGATCGACGCCCTCGCGGAGCGCCTTGGTGATAAGAAGGTGGCCACCGCTGCGGTGGCCGGTCTGGTCGATGTCGTGATCCGGACGGTGAACGACGGCGACAGGGTCACCATTACCGGTTTCGGTGTCTTCGAGAAGCGGGCGCGAGCGGCGCGAACCGCCCGCAATCCCCGCACCGGCGAGGCAGTGACCATCCGGCAGACCGACGTGCCGGCCTTTCGCCCCGGCACGCTGTTTCGTGAGGTGGTCAGTGGGACGCGCGCATTGCCGCAGGCGGGTGCCGCCGCCCCGGCCGTCTCCGCTGCTGCATTACGACCGGTCCCGAGTCCGGCGCCCACAGACCTGCTCACGGCCAGTGCCAGCCGCCGCCCGGCTACCAGGGTGACCGATGCCGGGCGGCTGACCGCAGTCCACACCGCCACGACCAAGGCCCAGAAGGCCCCGAAGGTCGAGGCGGCCAAAGCTAAGGTCGCCAAGGAGGCGAAGCCGGCGAAGGTCGCGAAGAAGCCGGCGAAGGTCGCGAAGAAGAAGACCAAGACCGCAGCGGAGGTCCCCGCCAAGATCACGACCAAGAAGGCCGCCAAGAAGTCCGCGACGAAGAAGTCGAGAAGCATGTAGCCCGCGCCCGCTGCTGACTCGGCTGCGCGTTGCGCACTCAATCCACCGCGGCGTGGTCGTAGTAGTCGGCGGCCTGCAGGATCAACGGTGGGACTGATCCACCGCCGAAGGACAATCCCCAGTAGCTGGACTTCGAGCTTGGCACGTCGAGCAGCTGGAGCTGTGCCTGCTCGGCCAGGGTGGCGACCAGATCGGGAATCACCCCGCCCTGGCTGCATACGACGGCCGCGCCCCCGGACCCGGCCGCGATCTCGATCAGCCTGCCCAGCGCGGGTGCCGGATCGTTCAGAAAGCCGTCCTCGGACAGCAGTGGTTCATCGATGATCGGCACTCCGAGATCCGCGGCGAGACCTTCGACGGTCTGCCGGCAACGTAGCGGCGGCGCGGAGTGCACCCGCTGGGCGCCGAACAGCGGCAGGAGTGATCTCAGGACCTCGGCCTGCCGGTAACCCGCGGTGGTCAGGGGGCGCAGGTCGTCGTCGCCTGGCCAGGACTCGCTCTTACCCGCCTTGGCATGCCGGACCAGTAGGACGGTGTGAGTGATGGCGGTCGCGCCGTCGAGGCCGGCGAGCAGCGTCCGATCGTGCGGGTGGCTCAGCAGATCGATCGCCTTCGCCGTCGGCAGCCAGCGCAGCTCGTCCACCTCATCGCTGGGACGAAAGCTGCCGCCGGTCGGGCGTGCCGCCCAGTAGTGCGCCGCCTTCTCGCCTTCGGGCACCCGATAACGGGTGGTGCCCAACCGCGGGCCGAGCGTGACGGTGTGGCCGGTTTCTTCGGCCACCTCGCGGACCGCCGTGACCGCAAGCAGCTCACCGGAATGCGGCTTGCCCTTGGGTAGTGACCAGTCGTCATACCGCGGCCGGTGTACCACCGCTACCTCGACATCGCCCGACGGTGATCGCCGCCACACGGCAGCGCCGGCGGCAATGAGGGCGCGCACAGGTCAGCCACCACCACGGTGTCGAAGGATTTCCTGCACCTGATGGTCTCGGACGGAGGATTGCGCTGACGGCGACGGGCTCCACGAGCCGCCCGCCTCCAGCAACCAGCATCGCGTCGCCGGGTCCAGGGCGGAGCCGAGCATCGCGTCCAGCTCGGCGGTCACGGCCGGGTCGGCCACCCGAACCAGCACCTCCACCCGGCGGTCCAGGTTGCGGTGCATCATGTCGGCGCTGCCGATCCAGTGCTCGCCGGCACCGCGGAAGTGAAAGACGCGCGAGTGCTCCAGGAAGCGACCCAGGATCGAGCGCACGCCGATGTTCTCCGACAGGCCGGGGCGTCCAGGGATGAGCCCGCAGATGCCGCGGACCACGACGTCGACACCGACGCCTGCCTGCGCCGCCCGGTACAGCGCATCGATCACCTGCTCGTCGACCAGAGAGTTGACCTTGATCCGGATCCCCGCCGGGCGCCCTGCCCTGATGTGGGCGATCTCGCCCTCGATCCGTTCCACGATGCCGCGCCGGATTCCGTAGGGAGCCACCAGCAAGCTGCGGTAGGAAGTCTGCCGCGCATAACCGGTCAGCGAGTTGAACAGGTCGGTGAGGTCGGCGCCGACCGCCGGCTCGGCGGTGAACAATCCGATGTCCTCATAGAGCCGGGCGGTCTTCGGATTGTAGTTGCCGGTGCCGATGTGGCAGTACCTGCGGAGCGTCGAGCCCTCCTGGCGCACCACCAGCGAGGTCTTGCAGTGCGTCTTGAGTCCCATCAGCCCGTAGACCACGTGCACTCCGGCGCGTTCCAGCGCCCTGGCCCATCTGATGTTGGCCTGCTCGTCGAATCGTGCCTTGAGTTCCACCAGCGCGACGACCTGTTTGCCCGCCTCGGCGGCGTCGATCAGCGCGTCGACGATAGGGGAGTCACCTGACGTGCGGTAGAGCGTCTGTTTGATCGCCAGTACCTGCGGGTCCTCGGCGGCTTGTTCGATGAACCGCTGCACGCTGGTGGAGAACGAGTCGTAGGGATGGTGCACCAGCACGTCACCGTCGCGCAGGGTGGCGAACACGTCCCTGGGGCTCTCACCCTCACCGAAGGCGGGGTGCGTCACGGGGACGAAC
This sequence comes from Actinomycetota bacterium, assembly GCA_030854185.1. Classification (GTDB taxonomy): domain Bacteria; phylum Actinomycetota; class Actinomycetes; order Mycobacteriales; family Pseudonocardiaceae. Next base: position 52,271 of record JALYTS010000013.1, read on the forward strand.
GGCTCGTCCTTCAGCTCCGGGACGGGCAGCGCGTGGAGCTGCCACAGGCAGGACAGGTCCAGCAGGCCGGGTACCTCGACGACGTCGTGCGGATCGACCTCGAGCTCGCGCAGCAACAGCTCCAACACGTGCTCGCTCATCCGCTCGGCCACCTCCAGGCGCACTGGTGGACCGAAGCGGCGTCGCGCCAGTTCCCGCTCCATGGCCTGCAGCAGGTCCTCGTCGCGGTCCTCCTCGACCTCGAAATCAGCGTTGCGGGTGACTCGGAAGATGTGCCAGTCGACTACCTCCATGCCGGCGAACAGCTCACCGAGATGGGCCCCGATCAGCTCTTCCAGCGGCAGGAACGTGGCGCGTGGGCAGCGACCGCCCTGGTCGCTTTCCACCCGGACCAGCCGGGGGACGTTGTTGGGCACCTTGACCCGGGCGAAGCGCTCGATGCGACTGTCCGGGTCACGCACCATCACGGCCAGGTTCACCGACAGGTTGGAGATGTAGGGAAACGGGTGGGCCGGGTCCACCGCCAACGGGGTGAGCACCGGGAAGATGTGGTCGGAGAAGTAGCCCGATAGCCGCAGCCGCTGCTGATCGTCGAGGTCAGACCAGGTCACGAAGGTGATGTCGTGCTTCTCCAGCTCGGGGCGGACGGAGTCGAGGCAGATGCGGGCCTGGCGCTCGGTGAGCTCCCGGCTGCGCATTGCGATCTGCGCCAACTGCTCGCGCGGGGTCAGGCCGTCCGCGCTGCGCACCGCCAGCCCGGCCTCTTCCCGGCGCTTGAGCCCGGCGACCCGGACCATGTAGAACTCGTCGATATTCGATCCGAAGATCGCTAGGAACTTGGCCCGCTCAAGCAGCGGCTGGCTGCTGTCCTCGGCCAGCGCCAGCACCCGAGCGTTGAAATCCAGCCAGGACAGTTCCCGGTTGAGGTAGCGGTCATCAGGCAGGTCAGTGGCCGCCGGGACCGGGGTGGCCGCTGGGGGAGCAGGCGGCACCGTCGCCACGGCACCGTCGGCGACCGATCCGGCGCGGCCTGCGGTCGTGAGACCGGTGTCCTCGCCGTGCGTGCTCACCCGACCATTGTTCCGTATCTCGCTTGGCTGCGGGGTAAATCGCACCGCGCTTAATCGACTGGCTATCTGCTGTCCAGCGCGGCGCTGGTGAACCGGCCCAGCCCCAGGCCGCGCGCGGTGGCCAGATCGGCGGCGGTGTCGACGTCGCACCGCAGCCCCGGCCAACCACCGGTGAGCTCCCGCGCGCCGGTGGCTCGATGCGCCGCCGCCGAGCCAGGCCCGAAGCAGGGGCCCAGGAGCTGCCCCGGTGGGGCCAGCAGCAGGGTCGTCCCGGTGCCTGTCCGGTCGGCGCAGAATGCCCGGTCGCCGGTGGCCAGGGCGGCGTGGATCGCGCGGTCCAGCTCCTGCGGGCGCAGCGCGGGCAGGTCGGCCTGCAAGACTCCTAGCGCTGCGGTCAGGTCCGCGGCGCGGAGCACCGCCTCCCCGTACCGCAGCGCCGGGTTGAGGCCGGCGGCCGGCTCGTCAGGGATCGTCTGCACTCCGTCGTCGGCGAGGACCGCACGTACCACCTGGTCAGAGCAGATCGCGACCACCTGGCGAACCACCGCCACCGCAGCCGCAGCGGTCAGGGTGTCCCGAGCCAGCGCGAGCACCAAGCGGGCGTGCGCCTCCGGAGCACCGGCCCCGCCGTCGGCCGCACCCCGCAGCCGGGTCTTCGCCCAGGCGAGAGGCTTCACCGGGACGAGCAGGTCCACGTGCATGCCTCATCGTCCCGCTGGACCTTCGATCCGGCGGCAGGGAAGACTTCAGCCTCTCCACCCGGATTCTTCGACCCGGGCACGTATCGGGAGCGGACGTCATGACCTTGGCGGTGCAGCGAATCGCGGTGATGGGCGCGGGCTCGTGGGGCACCACGTTCGCCAAGGTGCTCGCCGACGCCGGCCGCGACGTCGTGCTGTGGGCCCGTCGGGCCGAGGTGGCCGACGCGGTCACCCACCGGCATGCCAACCCGGAATACCTGCCAGGGGTGATACTGCCGGCTTCCCTGCAGGCCACCGTGCGCGCGGAGGCGGCGCTCGATGGGGTGGATGCGGTGGTCTTCGCCGTGCCCAGCCAGACGCTGCGGGACAACCTGCGCGACTGGCACCGGTCGATCCCACCGCAGGCGACCTTGGTGAGCCTCGCCAAGGGCGTCGAGCTCGGCAGCCTCAAGCGGATGAGTGAGGTCGTGATCGATGTCACTGCTGTCCTGCCCGACCAGGTGGTGGTGGTGTCCGGTCCGAACCTCGCTCGGGAGATCGCCGCCGAGCAGCCCACCGCGAGCGTGGTCGCCTGCATCGACCACGACCGCGCCGTCGCGGTGCAAAGCGCCTGCGGAACCCCTTATTTTCGGCCCTATACCAATACCGACGTCATCGGTTGCGAACTGGGCGGGGCATGCAAGAACGTCATCGCGCTGGCCTGCGGGATGGCTGCCGGATTGGGATGCGGGGACAACACACTAGCGACGCTGATCACCCGCGGCTTGGCCGAGATGGGACGGCTGGGTGCCGCATTGGGGGCTGACCCGGTGACGTTCGCGGGCTTGGCCGGCCTCGGCGACCTGGTGGCCACCTGCGCCTCACCGCTGTCCCGCAACCGCTCTTTCGGTTACCGGATCGGAATGGGCGATACCCCCGAACAAGCCCAGGCGGCCACTCACGGCCAGGTGGCAGAGGGCGTGAAATCCTGCTTGTCGATCCAGGGGCTGGCCGCGCGCTGCGGCGTCGAAGTGCCGATCGCCGACGGGGTACGCCGAGTCTGTTACGACGGCCAGTCACCACGGGAGATGGCCGGCGAATTGCTCGGCCGCGCCCACAAACCGGAATGAGTCCCGCCGCTTGCTTGCACGCCAAGATCGTCGGTTGTGTGCCTGAGACGACAAGAAATGTCGTCTCAGGC
>JALYTS010000164.1 GCA_030854185.1 Actinomycetota bacterium
TCTCGACGGTCCGTTTCTTTCGAATTGAGTCTGGCAACCCAATTCTTTTGAGAAGCGGGCCGTCGTCCAAGTAGGCGCGCCGTGGACGACTCATCGATCATTTATCAGTGCTCGTGAATAACCCTCATTGCTGACCTGTTGCCACGCGTCGGCGACGGAGATTCGGCAGCCTGGGAAGAAGTCCTTCGCCGGTACGGCACGCTCGTGTCCACTGCAGTACGATCGTTTCGCCTGCAAGAAGCCGACGCGCTCGATGCAGTGCAGACGACCTGGCTACGGCTGGCCGAAAACGCCCATCGGGTGCGGCATCCAGAGCGGTTGGGCGGGTGGCTTGCCACCACCGCCCGCCGTGAATGCCTACGCATCCTACGCCAGATCGCACCCATTCCACACCACTTTGAGATAGTTATAGAGGCTGTTGCCGACCCATCGGCGGGGCCCGAGCAGAGCACTATCGAGAGGGATGACACACGTAGGTTATGGAAACACGTCGACGAGTTGTCACCCCGTCGACGCACCTTACTGCGGGCGCTGTTCGCCGACAGCCCCCGCCCCTACGCTGAGATCGGCCGCAACGTCGGAATTCCCAACGGCGCAATCGGGCCCACTCGGGCGCGAGCCCTACAACTGCTGCGAGACAGACTCGAGTGAGATGGAGCGTTCGATGCGCTCTACGTCACGACGAGCAACGGCGACGATGACCAGGTGCCTAGGATCGCACCCAGTTAACTGATGCGGCACACCCATCCAGCGGTGGAGTTAGTGAACGTATTGGTGGAACCAGTTGATGGTGGCGACCCAAGCCGCTTCTGCCTGGGTCGCGTTGTAGCGCGGGCCAGTGTCGTTGTGAAACGCGTGGTCCACCCCTGGATAGACGTTGATCTGGTACGGGCCGCCGGTGCGGCTCAGCTGCTGTGCGATCTCGTCTTTTGTGCTGGTGATTCGGGTGTCCCGCTCGGCGTAGATGGCGAGCACCGCGGCCTTGACCGCGGTACCGGCGGCTAGCGCGTTCCAGGTCATGCCACCGCCGAAACAGAAACCGGTCATGCCAAGCCGGTCCCCCGGGCCGGCTGCCGACAACGCGGATAGCGCCTGTTGCAGGTCTGACACCATCGCTGCGGGCTCGCGCGCCTGCGCGCGTAGGCAGCATCTGCGCTTGTGGACGTTGGGTGGATGTCGGCGGACGATCGCTCACGTCGTCTCCGGAGTCGAGCGCCGCGGCACATGCTGGGCAGCATCGCCGCGAGGGCATGGCGGCCCGGATCCGCCGACAGTCCCGACTGACCGACAACACGCCGCTGGAGCTTCCCACCGTGGTTTCCGAGGCGGCGCTTCATCGCACCCTCGGAGACGCGGGAGTTCGGCATCCCGTTTCCGGGCTTCAAACCCGCCACCCCGCGCTTGCGGCCCCGGTGGAACGTCACCCCTCCGTGCCTGCACTGCGGAACCCCATCACCTGTTACTTTGGGTAGTCGAGACTGGCAGTCGGGGATTCGGGGAGGGAGGCGACTGGCCAGTGCCAAAACTCCGGATTCCCGGGATAGACGGGTGTCACCAGGACGGCTGCGACGGGTCCCTGTCAGGTGTACGGCCTGCTCAGGCGGGAGAGGCAGGCCCCGGGGAAGCGGCGAGGAGAACTCCCCGTCTTCCCCGGCGCTTCCCCGATCACATCCCCAGCTCTTTCGTCACCGTCCGTGTTATTAGGAATGGAGGCGCATGGCCGAGTCGCACCTTGGTGGAGACTCCACCTACCCAACGCCTCTAACCGATCACGGGCACGCACCTTGCGCGAGGCGGTCGGCGATCTCTTCTATCCTCAACGGCATGAGTGGCATTGCCTTGCGGCTTCCTTCTCCGCTCGTCGAAATCCACGACGAGCGTGTGGCGTCACGGGCTGTACGCCTGTATCTGAAGCGTGATGACCTCATTCATGCGGAGCTGCCGGGCAATAAATGGCGCAAGCTGAAATACAACATCGAAGCTGCCCAGGAGCAGGGTATGAGTACGTTGCTAACTTTTGGCGGGGCGTATTCGAATCACGTCAAGGCGACCGCGGCGGCCGGCCACTATTTTGGTTTCAGCACAATCGGGGTTATTCGAGGCGAGGAGCGTGTTCCTCTTAACAGTTCACTCGCGTACGCCACAAGCCACGGAATGCGGCTTAGCTATATGGATCGCAGCGTGTACGGAGAGCAGGCTGAACCGGTCGTCATCGCAGACCTTGTGTCACGCTTCGGAGATTTCTATCTGATCCCCGAGGGTGGGAGTAACGCCTTGGCGGTCGAAGGTTGCAGAGAGCTGGCGGATGAAATTGGTGTTGACTTCGATACCATTTGTTGTCCATGCGGAACAGGTGGCACTCTTGCGGGAATCTCGGCGGGGCTTCATCGAGGTCAGCGAGCCGTGGGGTTTTCTGTGCTCAAGGGAGGAGCGTTTCTGACGGACAAGGTTGCCGAGTTGCAACGCCAATCGCTTGGCACCGTTCTCGACAACTGGTCGATTGAGACAGAATTTCATTTCGGAGGGTTCGCACGCCGTACGCCGCAACTCGACAGATTCATAACACTGTTCACGCAGTTGCACGGGCTGACTCTCGATTGGGTGTATGTCGCGAAAATGATGTACGGCATATTTTCTCTTGTCGAACGGGGTGCGTTTCCCCCAAATACGAGCATCGTCGCCGTGATCACCGGATAGGCAGAGCTGGAAACAGTTATGCCTCATACCTTCATGCGATAGGAACGTCGCGTCTTTTTTGCGGTGGAATTCTCTTCCAGGGTCAGGTCCCATCGGCCACTGTTTATGGTGAAGTCGCGGCTGAATCCCAGCCACATGCCACGCATGCTGCGTCCGCTCGGATCGATGACCATTTGCAACGTGCCATGGTAGGTGGCGCCTTTGTAATATCCGTCCGGGCACGTCACTTCAAGCCACGATCCAGTAGCCACAGGCGGTTCGAGCGCGAGTTCAATTCGGAGTTGCGATCCCGCCGAATGCGGCAGGCTCTGACCAACAAGCCGGCTTTCCCTCTGACGGAGAACAACATAGTGATCACCGGTGAAATCACTGCCACGACCAGTGCTCGTATAAGCGTAGCGACTCCGCCAAATTCCCGAGAGAGCCGATGGGTCCAGAAGCGGCTGAAATTTCGAAATAAGCCCGCTGTCATCGATCGCCACTGCGGGTGATAGAGCGGCGATCGATAAGCTGGCGCTCAGCTTCAGCAGCAGCGCCCTTCGGGAAATCCCGTCGCCGGTGAAATCAGCCCACGCTGACACCATCCGGGCGAGTTCGTGCACGTCAATCGACTCCAATCTGGACACCAGTTCCGAAAAGTCAGTCACCGCATGCGCAGTGTCACCGGAAAGCGGTGGAGTCATACCATCAGAGAGTAATGCGGGGAGACTCGAAAAACTGTTTGCATCTCGGTAGACGGAATCCCGATGACGGAAATCCGCGCAATCGCTGAGCAAGTCCGCCATTCTGCATTCGTACAACTCGGCAAGCTTGGCAAGCACATCAAGCGAGGGAGCATGCCCAGTCGAGGACGGCCATAATTCCCAATACGAGAAGTTCTTGAACGTCTTTAAATCAGCCGGCCACAGCCCGTTCCAGCGCTCAGCTGCGTCTCGTTGACTCCAGCCGTGAGCCAGTCACAGTGCGGCACGCATGTTCAGGTGGTACCGCTCGCAGAAGATAGCAGCAACCTCAGCCCAAGCCTTGTGCTGACCGCGTAACTCGGCTGATAGTTGCCGTTGCTCCTGTCGCAGGCTACGAAGCGTAGACGGCACCGACATCTCCTCTCCACCAGGGGCCACAGACCGTACCGCCTAGAGGATGCCGCAGAACGTCCCCGTTGAACAGGGACAGCTCGCCCCTCGAAGATCACAGTCCCGTTGGGTGTATTGACGACCTAAATTACGGTTTCCTTCCTCTGGGCAGCAGCTCACGCGGCACAGTCAAATGCCGACCCGGCACCGCGCGATCGGGAGGATCACCGTTGTCGACAATGCTTCTCAGTCACCGAAAACCGAGAAATGACGTGGAATCATCTGATCAAGCCCTAGGGAACCATTTGATCGTCCACAGAGGCCCCTATCCGTCTCGCGCACCCGGTAATCCACGCTCGGGGCAGCGTCTTAGTCAGGAAGGAGCGTCGAGATGGTCGACATCTCTCCCGCTGCGCCGCCTCCGCTGACGCCGGGGGAAGCGCTGGCCAAGCTGTTCCTGGACCACGCGGACCGGGGTTGCAATGCGGAAAATGATGTCTTCGTCGAAGAGCTGCTGAAACGACGGCGGGCCATTCACGCGCTAGCCAACCCCAGCGGCCAATGACGATCCGCCGATTAGAGGAACGGGGTAGGCGATGACCGAGTGCTCGCACCGGTTCGCCCTTGCCGGTCACGATCCCGAGGGCCGCAACCGCACGATCATCTTGTGGCAGGAGGCCGATCTAGTGGACGGCATCGTCCAGCGCCGGGTGCTGGTGACGTTGGACGCCACGATGACCACCGCGACGATCCTCACGCGTGCCAAGGCCGTCGAGGTGGCGCGGGCGATGCTGGCAGCGGCCACGTGACCGCCGACGCCGACCCGGATCTGCTCGCGTGGATCGTGCTCAGCCGCGTGCACGACGGTGGCGTGACCCGCCAGCACGAGAACTACTTCGATCGCGGCGAAACCGCACCGGCTTATCTGGCTGAGCCGTTCACCCACCTCACCGCCACCGGGGCGCTGGCGTTGGCCGACCCCGATCCCACCGGGCGACAACAGGTCACGATCACCGACACCGGGCGCACCCGATCCACCCAGCTCCGCAGCACGGCACGAAACACCTAGTCCCCGGCCGGGCCACCGGTTGAGAGGGAGTCCCCCGGCTCCCGAGAGGCTCCCGGCGGCCCGGCCGGTTCCACTTGAAAGGTCACCCGCGATGGCACCCGTAGCCACCGACTGGGACGACGCCTGCCCACGACGCGGCGAAACCACCGGGTGCAGCCGACCACCGGCAGGACCGTCATCGCTGACGGAGCCGCTCAGCTCGCCCCGAGAGCACCGTAGAGGGGGTTTGGGAGGGCAGAGATCCACCCTTACGCGCGCAGGCGCGAGTCACCGCGACCGTGATGCGCGGATCGTCGGGCCGCACGGTCACCCCGTCGGTGGTGGGTTGGGCGGGCGGCGTGGCGAAAGGTTGCGGCGTGCTGGCTTGCCGGGATGCCGGCGTGGGCGGCTGCCCGGAAGGCTCGCGCTGGCAACCTGTCACCTCCAGCAACACCAAGGTGCTCGCGACGCTCCCGGTGATCAGGGTCACCCGACCAAGCAACTCCCGCCGGCTGATCAGTCCAGAATGGCGGTTTCTGGGGATGCATGACCGCAACGGCGGACGGCTTCGTACCGCACGCGATAAGGCGCCGTTCGGTCCGCCTTCGCCGCCGCTTTCTCAGTCCACTCTCAGATGGCAAGCGGATCGTGGGGATTATCGGACCGGACAGCGGATACGGGCAAGAGGAGGTAGGGATGAGCACACCGCATGAGCCAGGCACCCCCGAACCGGGCGGCCCTGCGGCCAGCACTCCTGAGCCGGGTAACCAGGCGGCCGCCACGGAGGCCTTGGGACAGCGGGAGACTCGAAGAGCGCGGATGGGCCGAGGCGTGCGCGTTGTCGTGCGGCATCGGCCACTGCCATAGTTGGCGCCGCGTTGGTGGGCCTGCTGGTCGGCGGCGGAGTAGTCGCGGCCGTCGAAGGGGCAGGTTATCGGGGCCAGGGTGGTGGATATCGCGGCCACCACAGCTTATTGCACGACTCCGAGCATGGGCACAGCTGGTTCGACAACGAAGAGCACTAACCGCCCCCGGTTGCGCCGTGGCCATCGGGCTGCGGCTGGCCCGCATGACCCTGCAGAAGCAGCAACAAACGTCACTGAGACATGATCTCCCGGATCAAAAGAGGGTAGAGTCGATCTCGAAGCAGATGCGGTGCACCGGGAGGCGAAAGCCTTCCTGGTCTGGGCCACGGTCACCACATGCAGCGAGGCGGCATGGACGTTCCGGGTCGCGGAGTTGCTTGATGACGTCCGGGCAGGGCAGCCACGACGGCGGACGAGTTCATGACCAGCATGTCGTTCTCGCCTCGGCCGACAGCCGTGGGTTCGTTTCGCTGCGCCAGCCGGCGACTCCCCGAAGCGAGCGGTACGCGATCGGGCGGTCGCTGCGCAAGCGAGTGCCCCGATCATCGCTGGGCCGCTGGAGCGTGCCCGACAGCCGCGCGGACCCAGTACAACAGATCATCGCGACCCACGAAGGTCGCGTGGACCGGCTGATCCCGGTCCGGGTCGGCCGAATGATCGCCTCCCCCTACGCCTTCCTCCGCGGCGCTGCCGCGATCATGGCCGAGGACTTCGCCCACCTGCCCTGCACCGGGATCACCCCGGTCATCTGCGGCGACGCGCACCTGGGCAACTTCGGCTTCTACGCCTCACCCGAGCGCGACCTCGTCTTCGACCTCAACGACTTCGACGAGGCGCACCCGGGCGCCTGGGAGTGGGACCTGCGCCGGCTGGTGACCAGCGTCTGGGTCGCCGGTCGGCAGAACAGTTCTCCGGAGCACGCCTGCGAGGACGCCGCTGCGCGCTGTGTCGCCGCCTACCGCGAACACCTGGCCTACCTGGCAGAGCAGCCGCTGCTGGCCCGTTCCTATGAACGGCTCGACCTCGACCGGCTACAGACGACCGCTACCCGCGACACGCTGCGCGAGGAGATCAACCGGGCAGCCAATCGGGCGCGCCGGCGCACCAGCGACCGTGCGCTACCACGATTCACCGAACAACGAGACGGCACCCGCCACATCGTCGAGGCACCGCCACTCATCACCCGCCTGGATCCTGCCCAGGCCGACCAGATCGCCGAGGCACTGGACTCCTACCTTCAGACGCTGCCACCCCAGTGGGCGCGCATTCTGGCCGGATACAGCATCATCGACGTCGCTCACAAGGTCGTCGGGGTGGGCTCGGTGGGTCTGCGTGCCTACATCGCACTGTGCCAGGGCAGCAGCCCTGACGATGTGGTGTTCCTGCAGCTCAAGCAGGCCCGCCGATCCGTCGTCGCCCGGTTCGTCCACGGCGACTCCGCCTGGCACGCCCACCAGGGCCAACGGGTGGTCGAGTACCAGCAGGCGCTACAGACCGTCAGCGATCCGCTGCTGGGATGGACGACCGTCGGAGACCACCAGTACTACGTCCGACAATTCCGGGACATGAAGGGCGCCGTCACGGTCGACGGCATCGACGCCGCCGCCCTGGCCGACTACGCCGGGATCTGCGGCCTGCTGCTGGCCAAGGGTCACGCCCGCACCAGCGGCGCCTCGATGATCACCGGCTACCTCGGCGGCAGCGATAAGGTCGACCGGGCCATGTGCCGATTCGCCCGCAGCTACGCCGAGCAGACCGAGCGCGACTACCAGGCCCTGCTGACCGCCGTCGCCCAAGGTGTCCTCACCGCCGAGACCGCCCGATGATCAGCTGCCCTGCCACCAACCACAGTCTGTGATTGTGAGGTTTGCCTGGGCGGCTGGATTCACACCTCGGACTTGTCATGTAGCAGGTGCGCCCCAACCGCCGCCGCCTGGGGTTTCGATCCGGATTCGGTCGCCTTGATGTAGTTGCCAGGTGCCTTTGCTGGGTAGTTGTTCTTCGGTGCCGTCGGCGCGGCGTAGGGTGTTGCGGCCGAGGG
>JALYTS010000070.1 GCA_030854185.1 Actinomycetota bacterium
ACCACACCCGGAATGGACCACCCCGCCATCCCCGATCCTCCCTAGTCGCCGTTACGGTGCCGCCCCGCACCCTCACCCCCCGGAGCGACATCCGGCGTCTGACTACAGAGCGTTCTCCCAAAGAGGCTTCGAGGCAAGGACTGGGGACGACAAGGCACCACATTGGTGATGGAAAAGTCGAAAAGCGGTGCCAGTTGGTCACTCATCGATCACTCTGCGCAACAACGAACACGCAGCGTAGTTGAGCGCACCAACCCCGGTTAACGGCCGGAGGACCTGCCGGCCTTGCCGGACGGTCTGTTGTTCTTGCCTCCAGGGTGCCCGCGCCGCCGACCCCCGGGGGCGGCTTTGCCGACCGTCGTAGACACTCCCGCGGAGGTCAGTGAATCCCCGGTCGAGACGGTGGCATCGGGAGCGGGTGACGCGGTCTCGCCCGCACCCTCAGGGCTCGCAGCGGCCTTGCGGGCCAGCTTCTCCCGGCGGGCAGCGACCCGTTCGGCTTGCTGCCGGTACGCCGGCCGGCCCATGGTGAGGTCGACCACCAACGGGGTCGCCAGGAAGATCGAGGACATCGTCCCGGCCATGATGCCCACCATCTGCACCAGAGCGAGGTCCTTCAGCGTCCCGACACCCAAAAGACCTGCGCCGACCAGCAACAAGCTGAGCACGGGCAGCACCGCGATCAAGGACGTGTTGATCGAACGCATCAGAGTCTGGTTGACCGCGAGGTTGGCCGCCTCAGGGTAGGTTCGTCGAGTCAGCCCGAGCAGTCCGCGGGTATTCTCTTGAACCTTGTCGAACACGACGACGGTGTCGTACAGCGAGAAGCCGAGGATGGTGAGCAGGCCGATCACCGACGCCGGCGTCACCTCGAAACCGATCAACGAGTAGATCCCCGCGGTCACCAGCACGTCGTGCACCAATGCTATCAACGCCGCAATCGCCATCCGGGGCTCGAAATACACCGCAAGGAACACGGTTACCAGCCCAAGGAACACCACCAGCGCGATCAGTGCCTGGCGGCTGATCTCACCGCCCCAGGTTGCGCTCACCGCACTGTCACTGATCGCCTGCTCGCTCGGCTTCCCGTCTTTTCCGAGTGGGTGCAGCTGCTCGAACAGTGCCCTTTTCAGGCCGAATGACGTGCGGGTGTCCAGCGCCCCGGAGCGGATCAGAATGCTAACAGCGGAACCGGTACCGACGGTCTGTACTGACTCCGGAGGCTGGCCCACGGTCGAGGTGAAGACGCGCTCGGCCTGCTGGGTGCTGATCGCGCCGGACGCTCCTTGGGCCGGCAACTGCACCAGCGTACCGCCCTCGAAGTCGATGCCGAGGTTGAACCCGCGCAGCAGCATCGACGCGATACAGACCACGACGAGCAGGCCGGATATCGAATACCAGATCCGCCGCCGTCCGACGATGTCTAATGATCCGGTCCCGCTGTAGAGGCGGCTCAGGGTGCTCGCCATCTCAGGCCACCTTTCCCGCGGTGACCAGGTCCGATCGGGCTTCGGCGCCGGCTCGCTGCGCGGCGCCGAGCCCGGACAGTCCAGGTTGGGACAGCAGCCGGGACTGCGACGCCATCGCCACCAACGGGTGGGTGGCCAGGAAGACCACTACCAGGTCGAGCACCGTCGACATGCCGAGAGTGAAGGCGAAGCCCTTCACCTGCCCTACTGCCAGAATGTAGAGCACCGCGGCGGCCAGGAAGCTCACCGCGTCCGCAGACAGGATCGTGCGGCGAGCCCGGACCCAGGCTCGAGGAACCGCGGAGCGGAAGGTCCGGCCGTCGCGCACCTCATCCTTCAGACGCTCAAAGAAGATCACAAACGAGTCCGCGGTGATACCGATCGCGACGATGAAGCCGGCAACACCGGCTAGGTCCAGGGTGAAACCGATCCACCGCCCGAGCAACACCAATACGGCGTAGACGAGCAGGCCGGACAACGCCAGGGACAGGATCGTCAGCACTCCGAGCGCCCGGTAGTAGAACAAGCAGTAGACGAACACCACCGCCAGCCCGAGCACCCCGGCGAGCAATCCCGCCTGCAGCGAGGCCAAGCCCAGGGTGGCCGACACCGTCTGGGACTCCGAAGGCTGGAAGGACAGCGGCAGCGAGCCGTACTTCAGCACGTTGGCCAGGTTCTGCGCTTCAGCCTGGGTGAAGCTGCCGACGATGCTCGTCGCTTGGCCGGGCGGGATCGCTCCGTTGATCACTGGGGCCGACACAACCTCGGTGTCCAGCACAAACGCCGCCTGCTTGCCGACGTTGTTCGCGGTGTACTGGCCCCAGATGTCCTCGCCCTGGTGTTTGAACCTCAGGTTCACCTCATAGCCGGTGCCGTCCTGGTTCGGGCCGGACGATGCAGTGGAGATCTGCTCACCGGACAAGAAGGTCGGCGCCAGCAGGTACTTGGCGGTGTGGTGCTGGTCGCAGGTGACCAGCGGCAGGTTCGGGTCGTCGTTGCCCTGCAACGGGTTGGGAACAGCACAGTTCAGTCCGGCCAGCGCCTGTTGTTGCACCGCCGGGTCCTGGCTCTGCAGCCGCGCTCGGGCCTGCCGGATCTGCTCGGCTACCTGTGGGTCGGCGGAATCCGCTGGGGCCGAGCCCACCGACGGAGGTGCGATGGGCGGCGCCGTCGGCGTGGGTGTTGCAGCAGGTGTCGGAGGCACGGGAGAGGGTGTCGGCTCGCCCGGCGGAGGCTGCACCTGCTGCGGTGCAACGGGTTGCGGCGGTGCGGGCGGCGTCGATTCGGCGCTGGAAGCTGGTGGTTGCTGTAATGCTGGGGGTGCCTTTGGTGCGCTGGTGCCCGGATGTTGACCACCTGGAACCGGCACAGGTGACCCGGCTGGCTCCTCGGAGATCACCGTCCGGAAGTAGAGCTTAGCGGTCTGCCCGAGAGTGCGAGCCTGATCTCCATTCGCACCCGGAACCGTAATGATCAAGTTGGTCCCATCGAGGACCACCTCGGCGCCGCTCACGCCGATACCGTTGACCCGTTGCTCGATGATCTGCCGAGCCTGGTCGAGGGACTCCCGTGACGGTGGCCGGCCATCGACCGTCCGGGCGGTCAGCGTTACCCGGGTGCCGCCTTGCAGATCGATGCCGAGTTTCGGGGTTGCGTTCCCGCCGCTGGTGAAGAAGACCAGCGCGTAAAGGATGACAACGACTCCGGCGAAGATCGCCAGGTTGCGCCACGGGCTGAAGCGCCCGGCCGGTGGTGCCACGGTGGGTGGGTCTCCTCATTCACGATCGACTCGACTACTGGGGGATCGGATGCGGGAGCGTACCGCCCCGCACCAAGTCAGTCAGGAGTTGTCTGTGCGAGTGCTGCCGTCGACGGGCGCTGCCAGCGGTTCGCCGGCCACGTCGGCGGTAGTGACCTTTTCTCGGATGGCGGCGCGCAGCCAAGTGGTACGGACTCCCGGAGCTATCTCCAGGTCGAGGGTGGTGTCATCCGCACTGCCCACGACGGTCGCGTGCAGTCCAGAGGTGGTCACCACCCGGTCGCCGTTGACCAGCGACTTCTGTAGCTGCTGCGCGTCAGCCATCGCTCGCTTCTGCCGGCGGTTGTTCAGGATCAGCAGCCCGGCGAGCACGGCGAGGAGCAGCAGCGGTAGGAGCTGGGCGTTCATGGTTCTCCGATCACCATCAAGCCTTTCGCTACCGAGTGTGCCAGGTCGCGCTTGTGGCGGGTCCGCAGCGTCTGTGGATCCCCGGTGACGATCGTCCGCGGGGCTCGCCGCCGGCCGGCATCCTGGACACGGCGTTGCGCCGAATGGCGCAGCAGCCGCCGCCATTCGGCGCAACGAGTGCGTCCCTCGTCGCCCGACGCGGACCTGTGGGCGCTGCGACCGAACCGGGCCTCTCAGGTTCCCAAGAGATCAAGGCCGATTCCCTAGTGTTCCGCCAGCAGTCCCCCATGGACCTGCCGCAGTGGAAACGCCGCCCAGCCCCGTGGACCACGGCGCGAAGAGAGGACGGACGCGTTGCCGTCGCACCGCTACTCAAGACCTCGATACCGGCCGAGTGCCCACGCCCTGGACACTCGCACGTTGGGTCCCCACACCCTGGTATCCGATGCCGGTACCGGTACGACGTTCGTGTCAGCCGGGGCGCCGACAGCCACGATCGCCCGCTCTTTGGCCCCCTCAATGCCCCAAACGACCTCAGCGGTCCCGCGCGGCGGCGACTTCGCGAACGTCCTGCTGCAACGCATCGAAGCGGATGAGCAAGCCTTCGTCCGCCAATATGTTCAGCCAGGTCTGGTAGGGCTCATCGACGGAACGCTCTCGACACTGGCGCCTATTTTCGCCGTGGCCTTGCTGTCGAGTTCACACGCTGCCCTGCTGGTCGGGCTGGCCACCGCGCTGGGAGCCGGCATCAGCATGGGTCTATCCGAAGCTCTTTCGGATGACGGCGGTCAGACCGGTCGAGGGTCAGCCATCACCCGAGGCTCGATCACCGGGTTGATGACCACCGTAGGTGGTGTCTTTCACGCCCTACCGTTCTTGATCTCCGACCGAGCGATGGCACTGGCGCTCGCAGCCATCGTGGTCGCTGTCGAGCTCACTGTGATCGCGCTCATCCGCAAGCGCTACCTCGAAGTCTCGCTTCGCTGCTCACTCATCCAAGTGGTTTTCGGCGGCGTTCTCATCGTCGGCGTCGGGCTGTGGTTGGGCGGTTTCTAAGCTCACTCGTCGAACAGCGTCGGTGTGGGCTCCGCGAGAGCATCGGCGGGCGGATCCAACTGTAGGTGCCGCCACGCGGCCGCGGTGGCCACCCGGCCGCGCGGAGTACGGGCGAGCATCCCGGCCCGAACCAGGAAAGGCTCGCACACCTCCTCGACGGTGGCCGGCTCCTCACCGACTGCAACGGCGATAGTGGACACCCCGACCGGTCCGCCGCCGAAGGTGCGCACCAGGGCGGTGAGCACGGCGCGGTCCAGCCGGTCCAGCCCGAGCTGATCGACGTCGTAGACGGCCAGCCCGGCGCGGGCCACCTCAAGGGTGATCGCACCATCGGCTCGTACCTCGGCGTAGTCCCGAACCCGGCGCAACAGGCGATTGGCGATCCGGGGCGTGCCGCGGGAGCGGCCGGCGATCTCAGTGCCGCCATCAGGGCGCAAGTCCACGCCGAGGATGCCGGCCGAGCGGTGCAACACCAGCTCGAGCTCGTGCGGCTCGTAGAACTCCATGTGCGCGGTGAACCCGAAGCGGTCACGCAGTGGACTGGTCAATGCACCGGACCGGGTGGTAGCACCGACCAGGGTGAACGGGGCGATCTCCAGTGGGATGGAGGTGGCCCCTGGACCCTTTCCGACCATCACGTCGACCCGGAAGTCCTCCATCGCGAGGTAGAGCATCTCCTCGGCAGGTCGAGCCACCCGGTGAATCTCGTCGATGAACAGCACATCACCCTCGACGAGGTTGGACAGCATCGCGGCGAGGTCTCCGGCGCGCTCCAGCGCCGGTCCTGAGGTCACCCGGATCGCGGCGCCCAGCTCCGCGGCGATGATCATCGCGAGGCTCGTCTTGCCCAACCCGGGGGGACCCGACAGCAGCACGTGGTCCGGTGCGGCCCCACGCCGTCGGGCGCCTTCCAGGACCAACTCCAGTTGCTCACGCACCCGGGCCTGCCCGATGAAATCCGGCAGTCGGCGTGGCCGCAGGGTGGTCTCCAGCTCGATATCAGCTGGGTCCACCACCGCCGAGACCGGCTGCGGTGTGGTCACCGGTTTCGTCCCAGCCGGGTCAGTACGCTGCGCAGCACCTCTGAGGTGTCCGCGGGCTCGGGGTGGGCTTCGGCGAGCACAGCATCCACAGCCAGCTCAGCCTGCCGAGCCGCGAACCCGAGCCCGACCAGCGCCTCCGTCACCTGTGTCCGCACCGCTCCCCCGCCCTGGGTGGCGGGCCCCGACGCAGCGGGCGCGAGCGCTCCCACCCTGTCCCGCAGTTCAACGACCAGCCGCTCTGCCCCTTTGCGCCCGATGCCGGGCACCCTGGTGAGCACAGTGAGATCGCCCTGCGCGAGCGCCGTGCGAAGCGTGTCCGGCTCGAGAACGGCGAGCATCGCCAGCGCCAGCCGTGGTCCCACCCCGGAGACGGTCTGCAGCAGCACGAACAGCTCCCGTGCCGCCGCGTCGGCGAAGCCATACAAGGTCAACGAGTCCTCGCGCACCACCAGCGAGGTGTCGAGCCGGGCCTGTTCGCCGCGGCGCAAGGAGGCCAGGGTGGCAGGAACCGCATGTACCGCCAAGCCGACACCGCCGCCAACCTCGACCACGGCATGGTCCAACTCGACCGACAGCACCTGCCCGCGCACCGAGGAGATCACCGCGCTCCCGCCTGGCGGGCCGCGGCAGCCAGCTTTGCCCGGTGGACTTGGGCTAGCCGGGCCGACTCGACCCTCGCCTGCGCGAGCCGCTGGGTCATCGGCGCACGCCACAGATGGCAGATCGCCAGCGCCAGGGCGTCTGCGGCGTCAGCCGGCCGCGGCTTGGCGGGGAGCGCAAGCAATCGGGTGATCATGATGGTCACCTGTTCCTTACCGGCTCGACCAGACCCGGTGACGGCGGCTTTGACCTCGCTGGGCGTGTGGAAGACGACCGTGAGCCCGCGCCGAGCCGCGATCAACGCCACCACTCCGCCGACCTGGGCGGTGCCCATCGCGGTACGCACGTTGTGTTGGCTGAACACCCGCTCCACGGCGACGACGTCGGGACGGTGGTCAACCACCCAACGCTCCACGACATCGGCAACCGCGAGCAGCCGTGCGCTGAGCTCCATCTCCGGTGAGGTACGCACGACGTCGACGGCCACGCAGCTGACCGCACGTCCGACACCACCGTCAACCACTCCCAACCCACAACGGGTGAGCCCCGGATCCACCCCCAGTACCCGCACTCGCAGCTCCCCACGCAGAACGAACACCCGTTCGAACCCTAACCCCCGCCGCCACCCTGCGCTGCCCGCGACACACCGGGGATCGCCCGATCTGCGCATTCAGCGGAGATCCCGTCAGCCCACCTCGGCGAGCACATCGTCGGGGACGTCGAAATTGGCGTAGACGTTCTGGACGTCGTCGCTGTCCTCCAGCGCATCGATCAGCTTGAACACCTTGCGGGCGGTGTCGGCGTCGAGCACGGTGCTCGCCGAGGGCAGGAAGCTCGCGTCGGCCGAGTCGTAGTCGATGCCGGCGTGTTGCAACGCGGTGCGCACCGCGATGAGGTCGGTCGCCTCAGAGATCACCTCGAAGGACTCGCCCAGATCATTGACCTCCTCGGCACCGGCATCGAGCACTGCGAGCAGCACGTCGTCCTCGGAGATACCCCCTTGCTGAGGGACGATCACCAGGCCTTTGCGGCTGAACAGGAATGAGACCGAGCCGGGATCGGCCATCGTGCCGCCGTTGCGGGTCATCGCGGTGCGGACCTCGGAGGCGGCCCGGTTGCGGTTGTCGGTGAGGCACTCGATGAGTAGCGCTACTCCGCCGGGTCCGTATCCCTCATACATGATCGTTTGGTAGTCAACGCCGCCGGCATCGGCACCGGAGCCGCGCTTGACGGCCCGCTCGATGTTGTCGGTGGGCACCGACGTCCTGCGGGCCTTCTGGATCGCGTCGAACAGTGTCGGGTTGCCGTCCGGGTCACCGCCCCCGGTACGGGCCGCCACCTCGATATTTTTGATCAACTTAGCGAAGAGCTTGCCCCGCTTGGCGTCGACCACGGCCTTCTTGTGCTTGGTGGTCGCCCATTTCGAATGGCCGCTCATGCCTGCCTATGCTCCTCTTGCTCGCGTGCCGGTCTCACCTGCATACCTCGCGCTCACTGGCACCTCATCGGACATCCGGACCATCTCGCAGAAGAGCTGGTGCACCCGCCGGTCGCCGGTCAGCTCGGGATGAAACGCGGTGGCCAGCACGGACCCCTGCCGGATCGCCACGATCCTACCTGCGGCGCTGCCGGCCACGGGAACCTCGGGCACCCTGGCCAGCACCTCGACGCCGGAACCCGCTTGCTCCACCCAGGGGGCTCGGATGAACACCGCCCGGATCGGACCACCCGGTACGCCGACGAAGTCGAGATCAGCCTCGAACGAAGCGACCTGCCGACCGAAGGCGTTACGCCGCACCACTGCGTCCAGCACTGCGAGTTGCCGCTGATCAGGCCTGCCATCAAGAACTTCCCGAGACATCAGGATCATTCCCGCGCAGGAGCCGTAGGCCGGCATGCCCGAGGCCAGCCGAGCCCGCAACGGCTCCATCAGGTCGAAGGCGACCAGCAGCCGGCTCATCGTGGTGGACTCACCGCCCGGCAGGATCAGTGCGTCCACCCGGGCGAGCTCCGCGGGGCGGCGCACCATCGTGCTGCGCAATCCGCAGTCGGCCACCGCCCGCCGATGTTCCAGCACATCACCCTGCAGGCCCAGCACACCTACGATCGGGCCAGTTTCAGTCACAAGCTCCAGGTTAGGCCGTCGTCCGTGGGCTGCGTGCCGCAGCACTGAGCGCCGAGAGTTCGACGGGAAGGCTGTTCGATTCCGGCGCAGGCAACCGTGTCGTCGAACTCGGCGCGCTGGAAGCATAGCGGGATCGCCGTGGCTGTCAGGAGGGTTGGAGGAACCAGGGGCTGGTGTAAGCGATCGCGTGATTGTTGGCGGGGTGATTCGGGGGACCCTGGGCGGTGGTGTCCGGGTCGGCTAGGCGCAGGACCGTCCAGTGGCCGTCTGCAGTGGTCATCGGCACTGTGAAACGGGTGACGTCACCGCAGCGCACCTCCACCACCTCGGCTACCGCGGGCACCGGCGCGTCCGGCCGCAGCACCTGTACCTGCAGCGGGCGGCCGAACCAGGACGGCCCGCCGTCGACGTCGAGGATGAATTCGACGGGTCCTTCGCGATGCCGCAGCACCGAGCCCATTCTCATCCCACCGGCAGTGGCGTCCACCCGCAGCCCGGGGACCCGGGTGGCGAAGAACCGGCGGGACCGCAGTGCCTCAGCGATCCCGGCGCGGCTGTGCTCGGTCACCCACAGCCCGGCGCGCCCGGTGCCGGGTTGCAACCCCCACTTGGCGGTGTGCTCGTCGCTGACTCCGAGCAGCCCAGTGCGCCAGCCGGCGTTGAGGCAGTCCACCAACGGAGAAGTGCCACCGGCCGCGACGCCTTCGAACAGGTAGTCGTCGGTACGGTTGAACATCTCCAGGCTGACCATCTGCTCGGCGACCGCGGCCGCGTAGCGGAAGCCGGCGAATCGGCCGTCCTCCCGTCCGGGGTGGTTGAAACCGGCAAGCCCGGCGGCGGCGCGGAGACCGTTGGGCCGGCTGATCCGGGTCAACCAGGCGTAGAGCTCATCCATCGCCCCGTGGGTCGCGATGTCGGTGAAGTCGTCGGTGAACCATGCGTTGACGTGTCCCCAGCGCGGATGTGTCCACTCGAAGCCGCGGATCGCGGTGAACTCGCCAGGTCGGTCATGGGCGTCGGCCAGCTTCCCGGTGCGCCGCCACCCCGCCCGGTCCAAACCGATCCACGGCGTGCCGCCCACACCGGTGCCCTCGATCGCCGCACCACGGATCGCATGATCGGTGAGCGCTGCGACGTCCAGACCAGCGTCGCGCATGGCGGGGAACGCCGCATCGGGGTCACCGGCACCGTCCGAGAGCAGTGTGTGATTGTGCAGGTCGGCGTGCACCAGCAGGGTCCCGCGGGTGATCCGGGACAGGCGAGCAGCTCCGCTCTCGGGCCCCGGGGTGCGCAGCCGCGCCCCCGCGGTCGCGGACAGCAGCAGCGCCCCCGGGTCGGTCCCGCCGTTGGCGGTGGTCACCAGCCGCGCTGGGCCAGCCGCTGCCCGTCCGGCAGATCACTGAGGTTGATGCCCACCATCGGTTCGCCCAACCCCCGGGACACCTTCGCCACCATCTCCGGGTCGTCGTGGAACGTCGTCGCCTTGACGATCGCCTCCGCTCGCTTGGCGGGGTCGCCCGACTTGAAAATGCCTGAGCCGACGAATAATCCCTCGGCGCCGAGCTGCATCATCATCGCCGCGTCGGCGGGGGTGGCGATACCACCGGCGGTGAACAGCACCACCGGCAAGGAACCGGCCGCTGCGATCTCGCGGACCAGCTCCAGCGGAGCCGCCAGCTCCTTTGCCGCCGCCGGCAGCTCCTCAGGGTGCATCGTGGCCAGGGACCTGATCGCGGCGCGGATCGAGCGCATGTGACGGGTCGCCTCGACGACATTGCCGGTCCCGGCTTCACCTTTGGATCGGATCATGGCGGCACCTTCAGAAATCCGGCGCAGCGCCTCCCCGAGATTGGTGGCACCACATACGAAAGGCACGGTGAAGGCGAATTTGTCGATGTGGTGAGCCTCATCGGCCGGAGTCAGCACCTCCGACTCGTCGATGTAGTCCACGCCGATCGCCTGCAGCACCTGCGCCTCGACGAAGTGGCCGATGCGGGCCTTGGCCATCACCGGGATGGACACCGCGTCCATGATCTTTTCGATCATGTCGGGGTCACTCATCCGCGCCACCCCGCCCTGCGCGCGGATATCGGCCGGAACACGCTCCAGCGCCATCACGGCCACCGCGCCGGCGTCCTCGGCGATCCTGGCCTGCTCCGGCGTGACCACGTCCATGATCACACCACCCTTGAGCATCTCGGCCATCCCACGCTTGACCCGTGCGGTGCCGATCTGGCGCTCGACGTTGCTGTTCTCGGCGGGCACGGTGTTCTCGGCGGACACGGTGGTAGCTCCTCAAGCAGCGGATTCGACGATGCAGTACCTGATCGTACGTCGGGGTGGCCGGATACGTCGTGGGCCAAGCCCGCTAGGGGGTTGCGACGACTGCTACGCCGGTGTGAGATCGACCACACGGTCCGCACAGCTGAGGGTGGGGTTCCAATGGGCACAAAAGGTAACGCTGAACGTGCTGATTCGGCCGTACCGGCGCAGGACCCGACCCGGATCCGCAATGTAGCTCTGGTGGGGCCCTCCGGTGCGGGCAAGACGACTTTGGCTGAGGCGTTACTGGCGGCCACTGGCGTAATCAGCCGCGCGGGCACCATCGCGGACGGCACCACAGTGTGTGACCATGACCCTGCCGCAGTGCGCCAGCAACGGTCGGTGACGCTGGCCATCGCGCCACTGCAACACGCCGACATCAAGATCAATCTTGTGGATACTCCCGGTTACGCCGACTTCGTGGGCGAGCTACGAGCCGGGCTGCGGGCGGCGGACGCGGCGCTGTTCGTGATCTCCGCCGGGGATGGCGTCGACCCGGCCACCGTCACCCTGTGGGAGGAGTGCGCCGCGATCGGGATGCCTCGGATGGTAGTGGTGAGCCGGTTGGACCACCCCCGGGCCGACCTCGACGGGGTGACGGCTGCCTGCCGGGCAGCCTTCGGCGGCGGGGTGATGCCGCTGTACCTGCCGGTGCGCGACGGATCCGGAGTGGTGACCGGTCTGGTGGGCCTGCTGTCGCAGCGACTGTTCGACTACCGCGGCGGATACCCGCCGGCTGAGAGAGAGCCAACCGCCGCAGACCCCGACGAGATCGGTCTGGCGCGCAACGAGCTCATCGAGGGGATCATCGCCGAGAGTGAGGACGAGTCCTTGATGGACCGATATCTCGAGGGCGAGGATCTCGACGTCGACGCGCTGATCCACGACTTGGAAACCGCCGTCAACCAGGCCTCGTTCCACCCAGTGATTCCGGCCTGCGCCAGCACCGGGCTGGGCCTCGCTGAGCTCCTCGAGGTGCTCACCGGCGTCTTCCCCGCTCCCAGTAGGAACGCTCCTCCCCCGGTGACCCGTCCCGACGGATCGGCGCACCCCTTGGTGGCCGTCGACCCGGCCGCACCGCTCGTCGCGGAGGTGGTGCGCACCACGGTGGACCCCTACCAGGGCAGGGTGTCGCTGGTGCGGGTGTTCTCCGGCACGCTGCATCCGGACCGTCCCGTGCATGTTTCCGGGCACGGGCTGGCCGACCGCGGGCATGCCGACCACGACGTCGACGAGCGGGTGGCGCACGTGTACACCCCGCTGGGCGGCACGTTGAGCGAAGTACCGCACTGCGTGGCCGGTGACGTCTGCGCGGTAACCAAGGTCGTCTCCGCCGAGACCGGGGACACCCTATCCTCGCCCGACGATCCACTCGTGGTGACGCCCTGGACGATGCCGGAACCGTTGCTGCCGGTGGCCATCGTGGGCCGCACCCGCAGTGACGAGGACGCGCTGGCCCGCGGGCTGAGCCGGTTGGTGGCTGCGGACCCGACACTGCGGCTGGAACGCAATGCCGAAACCCACCAGATGGTGCTGTGGTGCATGGGAGAGGCGCACGCCGACGTCGTGCTGTCCCGGCTGCGCGCCGCGGGCGCCGACGTGGACATCCAGCCGGTCACGGTACCGCTGCGGGAGACCTTCGCCGGCTCTTCGAAGGGGCACGGGCGGCACGTCAAGCAGTCGGGCGGGCACGGCCAGTACGCAGTGTGCGATGTCGAGGTAGAACCGTTGCCTCGGGGGACCGGATTCGAGTTCGTGGACAAGGTGGTCGGCGGCGCCGTCCCGCACCAGTTCATCCCCAGTGTGGAAAAGGGCGTCCGGGCGCAGCTGGAACGTGGTCTGGGCAGCGGTTTTCCGCTGGTCGACGTCCGGGTGACGCTCATCGACGGCAAAGCCCACAGCGTGGACTCCTCTGACGCGGCCTTCCAGACCGCGGGGTCGCTGGCGCTCAAGGACGCCGCGGAGAAGGGCACTGTGGTCACGCTGGAGCCACTTGATGACGTGGAGGTGCGGATGCCCGACGACCACCTGGGCACCGTGCTGGGTGATCTGTCCAGCCGGCGCGCTCGGGTGCTGGGCACCGAGGCCGACGAGGTCGGCCGGATGTTGGTCCGTGCCGAGGTACCAGCGGCCGAGCTGGTCCGCTACGCCGTCGACCTACGCGGGCTGACCTCGGGTACCGCTGTATTCAGCCGGCGTTTCTCCCGCTACGCCCCGGCGCCGTCCAGCTCCAGTCCGTAACTCGGCAACACGGGTTCGGCGATCTCGAAATAGCGCGGTAGCGGGGCGGTACCGGCCAGCCTCAGCCAACGCACCATGCGGTGCGAACGCAACGCCAGGGTGTCGCGGACCGCGTCGTTGTAGACCCGGCGAGCGATCACCGCCCGCTGCTCCGCGTCGGCCAGCCGGTCCGCACAGCCGGATTCGAGGTCACAACGGTCGAGTACCGCCAGGATCCGGCCCAGCTCATTCTCGATGTCCTCACGTACCGCCACGCCGGCGCGGTGGGCCCGACGTCCCGCGGTCCGCAAAACCGGATCCAACCCGGCCAGCAGGGCCGCGTCGGCAGCGCACCGCAGCGCGGCGCTGCCCTCAACAATCACGACCGCGCGCGCCCGGCTCGCCAATGCGGCATCAAGTGCGGCCCAGGCCGCGTCAGTGCGCACATGCAACCGGTCCAACCGGGTGGCCGCGCGCATCGCGCCCACCGCACCCGCCGCGGCAACCAGCACCGCTGCGGTCATCGCCGCCCGCGCAACTCGCACCGCGTGACCCTAGCCACGCCGGTACCGGCTCAGTCCAGCGCCCGGCCCGGGAGTGAGCTGGCGCGGGTCGGCGGCCACCGCTGTCTCGTAGACCTGCAGCACCCGGCGCGCCACCACCGGCCAGTCCCACATCGCCGCCCGCCTGCGACCGGCGGCCGCCAACGCGGTGCGCCTTTCGGGATCATCGAGCAGATCCTCGAGCGCACTGGCCAGCGCGGCAGGTGATCCGGCCGGAACCAACACGCCAGCCCGGCCGCCGTCGAGCACCAGGCGGAAGGCATCGAGGTCGCTGGCCACCACGGGGGTTCCGGCGGCCATCGCCTCGCTGAGAACCATGCCGAAGCTCTCCCCGCCGATGGCGGGCACGCACAGCAGGTCCACGCTTGCGAGCACCGCAGCCTTTCCCTCGTCGCCCAACGCGGGCAGCACCTGTATCCGGGGTGCCAGCGCCGGCCCGGCAGCGTGGAGCAGCTCTGCGGCGACCCCTCGGCCGACTACCAGCAGGCGCAGGTCCGGTCGCGTCCGGACCACTTCGCGCAGCGCCGCCAGCAGCACCGGCATGCCCTTGCGCGTCTCGCCGAAGCGGCCCACGAAGCCGATCGTGCCGCCGATCCGCGGATAGCCGGGCAGCGATTGGGCTCTGGCGAAAAACGGCACGTCGACCCCGTTGGGGATCTCCACGGCGTCCCCACCGAGTTTCTCCACCTGCACCCGGCGGGCCAGCGGGGACACCGCGATCCGGGCCGTGATCTTCTCCATGGTGGGCTGCAGCAGACCCTGCGCCGCCGCCAGCGCCCAGGACCGCGCGGTAGCGAAGTGGAAGGTCGCCACGACGGGCCGGTCGGCCAGTGCCAAGGCGATCAACGACAGGCTCGGCGAGGAGGGCTCATGCAAGTGCAGCACGTCGAAGTCATGGTTGTGCAGCCAATGCCGGGCCCGGTTGAGCGCGACCGGGCCGAACGCCAGTGGGGCGATCGATCCGTTGTAGGGCACCCCTACGGCGCGGCCGGCGGAGGTGACGAACTCGGGCAACTCGCTGCCTGCCGCGGCGGGGGCGAGCACCTCCACGTGATGCCCGAGACCGCGCAGACCCGTGGCCAACCCCAGCACGTGCGCCTGCACGCCACCTGGTACGGCGATGGAGTACGGGCAGACCATCCCGATCCGCAACAAGACCCCTAACTCGCGTCGCGCAGCACGGTGCCGGGCAGATCGTCCATCCACAACGGCTGCAGCATGTGCCAATCCTGCGGGTGCGCCGCGATGTCGGTGGCGAAGCATTCCGCCACCGACTGGGTGGCCTGCATCACCGCCGACCGGTTAGGTACGGGCACCGGGGGGTGAAAGCGAATCCCCCATCCGTCCGCGGTGAACCAGCAGCCGACGACCAACAAGGTGGCACCGGTAGCTGCGGCCAGCCGAGCCGGCCCTAGCGGCATCCGGGCGGTGGCCCCGAAGAACTCCACGGCCGTCCCCCCACCAGTGAGGTCACGGTCGGCGAGCAGGCAGACAACACCGCCGGCGCGCAGCCGGTGCAACAGCTGTCGGGTCGGATTCCCCGCCCCGGTAAGCGGGACGATATCGAAACCCAGCGAGGCGCGGTAGGCGACAAAACGCTGGTAGAGCGCCTCGGGGGCCAACCGTTCGACAACGGTGCTGAATGCTCCGTGCTGCCCGACGAACCACAACCCGGCCATATCCCAGTTGCCGCTGTGCGGCAGCGCCACCACCACCCCTCGGCCCCTGGCCAGCGCATCGTTGAGATGCTTCACTCCCTCCGTCGCGCCGTCCACCCGGCTCACCAACGCGGCGTGGTCAGCCCACGGCAGCATGAAGACCTCCTGCCAGTACCGGGCGTAGGAACGCAGCCCGTCGCGGACCAGCCCGTCGAGCTCCGCCGCTGGGGCGTCGGGCACCACTCGGGCCAGGTTTCGGCGCAGCTGGCGGGTGGCGGGACCGTCCCGATACGCGGCCAGGTCGGCACCGGCTCGAAACGCCCGGGTGGCCAGATCCCCAGGGGCAAAGCGGAGCAACCGCCATCCGGCCGCGTACCCAGCGTCGGCGAGCCTGCTCATGTCGCCTCTCGATCCGAGGCGCTCCGCCATACGCAGAGCATCCGTTGAATCACGGTCACCACCTGTAACCCGGCAAGCAACCACAGCGCGACATCAAGCGCGTAGGGCACCCCGAAGCCGGTCATGCCGGCGCCCAGCACCGTGATGATGTAACGCTCCGCGCGCTCGGCCATCCCACCGTCCCCGGTCAAGCCGCTGGCTGTGGCCCGGGCCTTGATGTATGAGATGACCTGGGCAGTCACCAGGCACAACAGTGCTGCCGCGGCTAGCGGGCGGTCGTTGGCGACCACGAAGCACCACCAGGTCAACCCGGCGAACACCGCACCATCGGCGATCCGATCGCAGGTGGCGTCCAGCACGGTTCCCCACGGGGTGCCGGATCCGCGAGCTCTGGCGACCGCCCCGTCGAGCAGGTCGAGCACCACGAACACCGCCACCGCAATGGCGCCGGCCACCAGCTGACCGCGAGGAAAGAACCACAGCGCCGAGGCCACCGTCCCGATCGTGCCGGTGAGCGTGATGGCGTCAGGCCCGATTCCGGCGCGGACCAGCCAGCCGCTCACCGGGTCCACGAACCGGGAGATCGACGCGCGGGCGAAGATGTTGAGCATCGCGGGAGCGCAGCTATCTTGGCACAGGCTGGCCGTGGATCAGTACCATCAGCAACGCTACCTCCCGCACCCCCAAGCTGGCCGGCGTGATCACGAGCCTCCCAGCAGCGATGAAACCCACTGTCCAGGCTAGCGCGATGCCGACCAGCCCTACCGGCGGCAACACCTCGTCGACTTTCTTCCCGTGGTTCCCGAGGGCGTCGGGGGAAACATTCAGGGCAGCTCTTTCCATGCGTCCACCAGCAGCGTGTGAGTCTCGGCCAGCAGCTGCGGCAGCACCTTCGTGCCGGCGACCACCGGCATGAAGTTCGCGTCCCCGCCCCACCGCGGCACCACATGCTGGTGCAGGTGCGCAGCGATGCCAGCGCCGCCCACAGCACCCTGATTGATTCCGATGTTGAAGCCGTGCGGGGCGGCCGCACGGCGGCAGGCGAGCATGGCCCGCTGGGTGAAGGTGGCCAGTTCGGTGGTTTCCTGGACAGTCAGATCCGGGTAATCGGCGACATGCCGGTAGGGCACCACCATCAGGTGCCCGGGGTTGTACGGATAGAGGTTGAGCACCGCATACACGTTGGTGCCCCGGGCAATCACCAGACCCTCCGCATCCGCCATGGTGCTGATCCGGCAGAACGGGCACTGTGCCGCGCCGCCCTCAGGTCCGGACTCGCCCTCCCTCTTGATGTAGGCCATCCGGTGTGGAGTCCACAGCCGTTGCAGCGCATCCGGCGCACCGACGCCGTCCTGAGCCTCGGCGGTCATCACGCCGCTTCCCCGGTCACGGTTGTCCTATCGGCAGCTCCGCGGCGCTGGGCGAGGGGTTCTCGCGTCGCGCCACCCACCCGGTGATGGCACCGACCGCGTCGTCGACTGCGACACCGTTGATCTGGGTGCCGTCTCGGAACCGGAAGGACACTGCGCCGGCCTCGACGTCCTTGCTCCCGGCGAGCAGCAGGAAGGGCACCTTCTGCGTGGTATGGGTCCGGATCTTCTTCTGCATCCGTTCGTCGGAGGCGTCCACCTCGACCCGGATCCCCCGCGCCCGCAGCGCCTTGGCGACCTGCTGCAGGTGCTCGACGTGCTCGTCGGCGATCGGGATCCCGACCACCTGCACCGGCGCCAACCAGGCCGGGAACGCTCCTGCGTAATGCTCGGTGAGCACGCCGAAAAATCGCTCGATCGACCCGAACAGCGCCCGGTGGATCATGTACGGCTGCCGCCTGGAACCGTCCGAGGCGGTGTACTCCAGCTCGAAGAGGTCAGGCAGTTGGAAGTCGACCTGGATAGTGGACAGCTGCCACGTACGGCCCAGCGCATCCTTGGCCTGCACCGAGATCTTGGGCGCGTAGTACGCCGCCCCGCCGGGGTCGAGCACCAGCTCCAGCCCGGTGGCTTCGGCGGCCTGGCGCAGGGCCTCGGTCGCCTGTTCCCACTGCTCGTCGGTGCCGACGTACTTCTCGTCGTTGCGGGTGGACAGCTCCAGGTAGAAGTCGTCCAGGCCGAAGTCGCGGAGCAGGTCGAGCACGAAGCTCAGCAACGAGCAGATCTCGCTTTGCAACTGTTCGGGCGTGCAGTAGATGTGCGCATCGTCCTGGGTCATCCCGCGTACTCGGGTCAGCCCGTGCACCACGCCGGACTTCTCGTAGCGGTACACCGACCCGAACTCGAACAGCCGCAGTGGCAGTTCCCGGTAGGACCGGCCTCGGGAGCGGTAGATCAGGTTGTGGAACGGGCAGTTCATCGGTTTGAGGTAGTAGTCCTGCCCGGGCTTGCGGACGGTGCCGTCGTCGGCCAACTCCTCGTCGAGGTGCATCGGCGGGAACATGGCGTCGGCGTACCAGTCCAGGTGCCCGGAGGTCTCGAACAGCTGTGCCTTGGTGATGTGGGGCGAGTTGACGAAGTCGTAGCCCGCCTCCTCGTGCCGGCGCCGCGAGTAGTCCTCCATCACCCGGCGCACGGTGCCGCCGCGGGGATGGAACACCGCTAGTCCCGAGCCGATCTCGTCGGGAAAGCTGAACAGGTCGAGCTCGGCACCGAGCTTGCGGTGGTCGCGTCGCTGCGCCTCGGCGAGTAACTCCAGATGCCGCTCCAGCGCCTCGGTCGATTCCCATGCGGTGCCGTAGATCCGCTGCAGCTGTGGGTTGCGCTCGCTGCCTCGCCAGTAGGCGGCCGCGGTCCGCGTCAACCGGAACGCCGGGATGTGCCTCGTCGTGGGTACGTGCGGGCCGCGGCACAGGTCGCTCCAGATGGTTTCACCGGTGTGCGGGTGGACGTTGTCGTAGACGGTCAGCTCACCCGCCCCGACCTCCATGACCTCGTCAGGATCAATGGTGACGTCAGATGTTGACCCTTTGAGGTCGACCAGCTCGAGCTTGTACGGTTCGGCTGCCAGCTCCCGCTTGGCCTCGCTCACCGAAGCCAGCACGCGGCGGGAGAAGCGTTGACCGGCCTTGATTATCCTGCGCATGGTCTTCTCGAGGACCGCCAAGTCCTCAGGAGTAAACGGCCGGTCGACGTCGAAGTCGTAGTAGAAACCGTCTGTCACCGGTGGCCCAATGCCCAGCTTGGCGTCGGGAAAGTGCTGTTGCACGGCTTGGGCGAGCACGTGCGCGCATGAGTGCCGGATAACGCTGCGCCCGTCCGGGCTGCTCGCTGCGACGGCGTCGACCTCGGTGTCGCTGTCGGGCGCCCACGCCAGATCCCGCAATGCGCCCTGCGGATCCCGAGCGACGACGACGGCATCTGGCCCGGTGGTGGGCGCTCCCCCGTCGCGCAGGGCCTGCCCAGCGGTCACCCCGGCCGGCACCGTCACCCGCAGGGCGGCCTGGACAGCTGGGGGCGACGCGACCACGAGAGCTCCTCGACGATACGACGGTGGCGATTCGGTGGTCGATCCTATCCAGCCGCCGTCGAGGGATGAGGAGTGCCCGGCTCGGGCATCAGCCCTTCGGTAGCACCGAAGTGAGCATTGCCATCGCCGGTCGGGACGGTTGGACAACCGGTTGGACGAGTTGTTGAACGGACGGTTGGGCAGGTTGTTGGACGACCGGTTGGACGGCCGGTTCGACGGCGTTGCTGACGGGTCCGGCGACCTGCCTGACCGACGCGCCAGCACCGCTGCTCCCAGCACCGCTGCTGCCAGCACCGCTGGTGGTATGTCCCGACTGTTCAGCTCGCGGGTTTGCCGCCGGTTCGTCACGGCTACTGCCGGTCTGCTCGCCACTCGGAGTGGTCGGTGCCAGCACCCCGCCCACCGGAGCGACCCGACCTACTCTCTTGGTGGCGGGATCCAGCACCGGGGCCACCGGTGCAATGGGGCTACTCGGAGCATGACCAGCCGCCGGTGGAGGCGAAACCCAAGACTGTTGATCGCTACTCGACGGCTGGCTAGGTGCAGCCGGCGCGACCACGGAGTCCGGGTTGTTGCGGCGAACTTCCCCAAGCCCTGGGTGAATCGGCTGGCTACTCTCCGCGACTGTCTGGGTGCTGACCAATTCCGGCGCGGCAGGCGGGCGTTCGGTGGACACGTCTGCGCGATATCCGTCGGGATTGGAGTCGCCCAACGCCACTGGGGTGCGGTAGGGCGAAGGCGCGTTGTTCCCGTGGAGCGGGCCTTCACCCGGCTGAGTGGCGCTGACCAGCACGGACCCGCACGCCAACAGGGTCCCGGCCGCAACCCCGCAGGCCCTGCCGACGAGAATCGCGCGGTTACGGGGCATCCCAGGAGTGTCCCCACCATGGACCACCGAAACCGGTGCACTCATGGGCGCGCCGATAGCCGTCTGCCTAGCGCCGACCCAGGCGATCAGAGCAGTGGCAGAGGGCCCGGAGCCCGACTTCCTACGCCTCCGCGCGGTCATCGTGCGTCACCAGCTATCTCCTCAGGGTAGTGGAACTGGGGAAGAATACAGGGTTACGGGCACAAGCCCAGACCCATCACTCCTCCGGCGCAACGCCGGCTGCGCTGGCCCAGCGCAGCCGTCCGATGGCGGGTCTACTACACCTGTTGCGCAGAGCGGCGGAGCTCATCGGGGTGCTTCCGTCTCATGCCGGACTGTCCGTGCGCGGGCTCTCCGGCAAATTGACTCGGTGGCCGGAGCGACTTGGTTGGCGAAGGTGCTGAGGCCACGGCGAGGTGACCGGCGAGGGTGGCGAGGCGGTCCAAAGGGCCGCAAGAAGCCGCACGCGATCGACCTCAACTCGGCCGCTGGATCCCGAGAGGACCAGGACCGCCGACCTCGGGCTCCGGGCTTGTGGGACAGCGAGGATCCCCTCGGGTCCCGCGAAGAAGCGCTCCACCCGGTCATGATCGCGCTCGCCCGTGAGGTCCGCGTTTGGGACGAGTGCCGTGGCGACCGGGTGTCAGGCTCACAGTTTGGAAAGCTGTAACGCGAGCCGCCCAGCGCGCTCGCGGAGCGGAGCGCATAGCCGGGAGCAGCGGCGGCACGTCCGGGCCGTGTCAGCCCGGCCTGATGACGTACAGGGAGTACTCACCGTCCCGGAACCGGACACGGAATCCGGACAAATCGCACAATGCAATTGGCATCAACACGAACAGCCGCCGGCGTGGTCGGCGTGTCTCCGTGTAACGGCGCCAAAGGAACGATATACATGCCGGATGATGACCGATCAGGGGATACTTGCGGGGATTCTGTTGGGTGTCGGTGGCGGGATAGTGTACGGACGATGGTGGGCAGAACGCCGCCGGGCCAAAGAGGCCATGCGCGTAGCTTGGGACGCGCGACATCAGAAACGTGGCGACGTGAAAAGATGGTGGTGAAAATACGATAATTGTTCATGAAAATTGATAGATATCGCGACTATGGAAACAATTGCGAAAGCTCTAACCATCTCGTTGATCATCGTTCTGATCATCGTTCTGCCAAGCCTGTTCGGCGACTCCGTCGCGACGCACAGCCCGTCAGTATTCGCTGCGATTCACTACATTCTCCGAGTAGTCTGGCGCGCCTTGAATGATATTCTTTCGGTCGGGAACCACGTCAATACCTGAACCGCAGTGCAGACGGAACCGTGAGCTGAGAATGCGACGGTTGCGAAGGAGACCTTGAGGGTCGGACCTCACGTCCTGCGGATCCGAAGTGGTCGTCTGTTCTTTAATAAAGATCAACTACTGGCACCAGCGCACCGGAGCTGCAGTTGCGCTTGGCTTCTCGTTCGTCGTGGTTCTATCTCAGTTGCACTCGCTGCCCGGTGGAAGTGATGGTGAATTGCCAGCGGTCGGCGTCTGGGCTGCCCGCGTCGATCCACCGCTGGTAGGCGGCTTCGACTTCATCCCAGAGTTGGCGGGCCCGGATTGGAGTACTGGGAAAATTTCGTCTTCGGCGTTTGGGGGCACTGGGTCAGAACGCGTAGCTTCGAGCGGACGGTGGCCCGTCGTCAGTCCCGTCTCTACGCGGCGACGGTGACGGTGATCGCTTGCGGGACGACCTTCTCCTCGGGGACGGGCTCGCCCGAGTCATGCAGGTCGTCAAGGTAGAGGCGGATCGCCTCCTCGGCGTTCTGGATGCACTCGACCACGGTCTCCCCTTCAGTAACGCACCCAGGCAGAGCGGGCACCGTCACGGTGTAGGCGCCGTCATCGGGGTCCGGGTCGAGCAGGAT
The DNA here is from genome assembly GCA_030854185.1 of Actinomycetota bacterium. GTDB lineage: Bacteria > Actinomycetota > Actinomycetes > Mycobacteriales > Pseudonocardiaceae. Next base: position 21,853 of record JALYTS010000070.1, read on the forward strand.
CGTGTAGGTCGCCATCACGCTCATTACAACAGACCCGGAAGCTCATCGCCAGCGATCTCTGCGGCCTTGAGGATCGCTGCGAGCGTCTTCGGCTTGAGAATCCGGCCGGCGTGGACCGGGACCACGACTCTTACTCCGGCCCGCTCGGGGTGAACCAGGATCACGTGGGAACCGGATTGACGGCTCGTGGTCCACCCCGCGCGGTGCAGCGCGCGGAGCAGATCAGCGCTGGTGATGCGGGGCGTTCGGGGCATGTGGGTGCACGGTACTGAACCGCCGGGCTGTCTCGCCGCCCGGACCGGCCCGAGTGTGGGCAACTGCAGGGCGAGACGCCCAGTGGGCTGGTCACAGGCTGCTGGACAGCGATGGGCTACCCCTTGGCCGAGACTGGCGGCGGCGCAGGCGCATGGACCAGCTGCGGGACCTGGCGTCGTGCTGAACGAGCAAGTGAGATCAGGCGGCCGACTCGTCCCCTGAGTAGGTGGCCGTGGGCTGGTGTTGGAGCACCTGCCCTCGGCCTTGATCCCCAGCCCTGGATTAGAGGGTGGAGACCCAATGACGAACCCTATGCAGTTCGATCCTGACCGCCTGCGGGTGGCTCTAGATAACGGTGAGGTGGTGGAATTGGACGGCGGCACGCTCGTCGTGGATGGTGCGGAGTCCCCGTCGGTGCTGCTGCGCTTGACACCGTGGCGAGCGCGCTCGGTGGCGCGGATGTTGGAGGAGTGGTCAGCGGTCTCCCGGGTATTCCACCGGGCACCGCGACCGATCCTCGCGGAGCGCGAGCTGTCCCGCACGCGCGAATTCACTGAATGGTTTAGCAATCGTATTGGCATTCCGGCGGGACGGGGAACGGATACATCTGCTGGGGCTCGCGCTCGGTCATGTCAGCGTCCCCGCAGGGAGCTGCTCTACGGCGACGAGCTTGTCGAACGACAAAGCGCGGATCACGTTGTAGGCGAGTTTGTTGTTCATCGTCCCGCCGCCGGGATCGGTCGCATCAGCGCGTCGAGGTCGGCCTGCTGGACTTTGACCAGGCGTTGGCCCATCCGGTACGCGCGCAGCCGGTCGTTTTCAATGTAGCGACGGATGGTCGACGTTGACACCCCGGTGTAGTCGGCGGCGTCGTTGACGGATAGGTATTGCGGCTTGGTGTCATAGGGTGAGTGCACCACCAAGAATGATACCTTATTGCTCGCCCAGTCGGCAACGAGAATGGAGCCATCGTCAGTGCGGGGTGCAGAGGTTGTTGCCGAGGAGCGGGAAGTCATCTCTCGAGAGGTTGCCGGCGGCAGTTCTTTTCGGCATATCGGGAAGCTGCTGAGCAGGGATCATTCTGTGGTGTCGCGTGAGGTTGCGCGGAATGGTGGTCGAGCAGTGTACCGAGTGATACCCGCTCAACGGCGAGCCGACGAGCACCGGGCACGCCCGAAGCCGCGTTTACTGGACGAGAACACGGCGTTGCATGACGCGGTGGACTCTGGCTTGGCGCAGAAGTGGTCGCCCAAGCAGATCAGCAAGCGGTTGCGCGAGGACTATCCCGACGATGACACTATGCGTGTGTCGCACGAGACGATTTACGAGTCCCTGTACCTGCAGGCGCGAGGTGAGTTGCGCACCCAGCTCAAGATCGCCCTGCGGCAGGGTCGCACGCGCCGAGTCGGCAGGTCACGGACGACCGTGGCCAGGGGAAAGATCCGGGACATGGTCAACATCAGCGAACGCCCGGTCGAGGCCGAGGACCGTGCGGTTCCCGGTTTCTGGGAGGGAGATCTCATCATCGGCAAAGGTGGCAGGTCTCAGGTCGCTACCCTGGTCGAGCGTGCCAACAGATTTACCATGCTCGTGAGGATTCCCTACGACCGGACCGCTCAGCGTGTCTCGATCCTCCTGGCCCAGAAAATGGAGAACCTTCCCGAATTCCTCCGCAAAAGTGTGACCTGGGACCAGGGTAAAGAGATGGCCGACCACGCGAGCTTCACCGTCAAGACCGGAATCGACATCTATTTCTGCGATCCGCACTCACCCTGGCAACGAGGTAGCAACGAGAACACCAACGGGCTCCTGCGCCAGTACTTCCCCAAAGGAACCGACCAGTCAGGCTACACACAGTCCGAACTCGACGCCGTCGCCGACGAACTCAACAACCGGCCACGACAAACGCTCAACTGGAAGAAACCGACCGAAATCCTCAACAAATTCCTGGTCGAGGCTGGTTGAAGCTGGTGGTGCACTCACTACTTGACACCAAGAACTGATTTTCGACGAGATCGAAATCCACCAGACAGGTCAGCACCGGGTGCTCCGATCCAAGACCCCCCAACTGGTGAAACAAGAGATCTGGTCGCTACTGCTGACCCACTACGCGATACGACAGGTCATGAAAGACGCCGCCGACACCGTCGGTACCGACCCCGATGACTTATCCTTCATTCGCAGCTACCGCGCGATCCGCCGCCAGGTCACCAACCAGGCGGGTTTTTCCCCCTGAAAAACTCGCCACCGCACTCACTGAAACAATTAACGAAATCACCGAACGACCCAACCCCCCACGACGGGACCGAACCTATCCCCGAGTGGTCAAGAGATACCGCGCTCACAGCCACCGCATCAAACGCACCACCGACCACGGCCAACTCCACGACAG
>JALYTS010000071.1 GCA_030854185.1 Actinomycetota bacterium
AACAGATGCTGCACGAAGACGCGCAGCGCCGGGTTAACGAAGCACACAGGCACGCGTGGGAACTCTACCAAAGCCGCCAAACACTCGACACGGACCCGGCCGACAACAGACCATGAAGCCGACCACCCTTAGACGTCCCTGCCCTTCACTATCGCGAACGCTAGCGCGCGGATGATGTCGGTGGTCAACGTGACGCCGTGTGGCTCCAACTTGCATCGGAGCCGTTCTTCGGTTTCTGAAATCCCCTGGGGACTGTGCATGCGGACTTCTTGAAAGGCGGTCTGAAGGATACCGATAAAGACGTCGTAGTTCTGTGTTTCCTCGGTCATTCCGTAATTGTCCCTCATCCGCCGGAGGTCTGGGTCAGGACACTGACCTGCCAAAAAAGCCCGGCCAGGTGAGCCTCTCCCCGCGAACAGTCAGAGCCGCGGCGTCCTTGTCGCGGCTCGTGCTCCCGTCCCCGAACGGTTCCACCATCAGCTTCCATCTGCAGGATGGGACGAGTTCTCCCCCGAAGCCACAGTTGCTGCCGCGGCCTTCCGGTCGATCGCCGACGACGTGCCCAGGCGCTCTGCACTTGCGCCAGCGGCCGGGAGTTGATCGATCTCGGCTACGACGACGACGTCGACGACGTAGCGGAGATCGACAGCAGCCGATCAGTGCCGCAGCTGCGGCACAGCCTTCACGACGCTCTGATTCCGGGAGGGGATCTTCACCTGGAACATCGTCGCGACCTCGTTGCTGGCGCTGCTGGCATTCCCGATCCTGGCATTCCCGATCCTGGCCGCGGCGCTACTGGGGCTGGAGGCTGATCGGCGGCTCGGTGCGTACGTGTTCGACCCGGCTAACGGCGGCGCGATCCTGTGGCAGCATCTGTTCCAGCTACGAGGATGAATGATATGGGTGAAGGCATGTAGCGATGATGATGAATGGGTGGATGTTCGGGTGGATGTGGGTTTGGCCGGTGCTCGTGTTGGTCAGCCTGGTGCTGGTGGTGATGGGGATGGTGTGGCTGCTGCGGGGCAGCTCTCCGGCGGGAAGGGATCTTGAATCCGGGGGGTCGGCCCGGCGGATCCTGGATGGGCGCTACGCCCGGGGGGAGATCGACGACGAGGAGTACCGGCGTCGGCGGGATCAGCTACGATGACCCGCGCGCTGGTGGGCCGCCGCCGGGCACTGGGTCTGATCGCCGTGGGCGCGGCCGGTATCGCGGTCGGCACCACCGGGTGGGTGGCCGGGCTGGGCTCCTCGGCCAGCGTCGGCCGGCTGCGGCCCGGGGCCAGCGGTGCGCCGCTGACCCAACCGGCGGTCTTAACCAGCCTTGACGGGGTGCTGGATGTGGAGCTGACCGCGGCATCGGGGGTGGCGCTGGTCGGGCGGCGCACCTCGGCGTTGGGGTACAACGGCGCCTCACCCGGGCCGACGCTGCGCCTAGCGCCCGGGGACCTGCTCCGGATCCGGCTGAGCAACCACCTCGATGCGCCGACCAACCTGCACCTCCACGGCCTGCACGTCTCCCCCCAGGATCATGGGGACAACCCGTTCCTCAGCATCGCCGCAAGCTCAGGGTTCGACTACGCCTACCGCATTCCAGCTAACCACCCAACGGGCACCTACTGGTATCACCCACACCACCACGGCTCCGTCGCCGATCAACTCTTCGGCGGCCTCGCCGGGGCGCTACTGATCGGCCACGACCCCGACCCGTACCTGTCGGTGACCGAGGACCGGGTCTTGCTGGTCACCGACACCACCCTCGACGCCACCGGCCACCTCGTCACCATCGGCGCGATGGACAAGATGATGGGCCGGCAAGGCGAGCTGCTGCTGGTCAACGGACAACACCAACCCACCATCCCCGCGGCACCCGGGGCGACGCAGCGGTGGCGAATCATCAACGCCTGCACCTCACGAGTGCTCGCCCTGCGCCTGGAGCAACACCCGCTCACCCTAATCGCCCAAGACGGGAAATTCCTGCCCACCCCCACCGACCACAACCAGATCATGCTCGCCCCCGCCAACCGCGCCGACCTGATCATCCGCCCCACTATCGCCGGCCAATACGCGCTGATCACCGACCCCTACCAGCGCGGCACCGGCATGATGGGCATGATGGGCATGATGGGCATGATGGGCATGATGGGCATGATGGGTCCGGGCCGGTCACCCGGCCCGGTCACCCTGGCCACCCTGGCCGTCGACGGGCCGGCCGGCGCCTCCCCGCCACTACCTGCGACCCTGCCCGCCCCGCCCATCCCGCAGGGACCCTTCGACCGGCAACGACAGCTCACCTTCGCCATAAGCATGGGCGGTACGAGCACGGGAGGTATGGGCATGGGTGGCATGGGGATGAGCTTCACCATCGACGGGCGCACCTTCGACCCCCGTCGCAACGACCAGACAGTTCGCCTGGGCACCACCGAGGACTGGACCATCACCAACACCAGCCCCATGGACCACCCCTTTCACCTCCACGTGTGGCCCTTCCACGTCCTCGCCGACAGCACCGCAACACCGCGCACCGCCACCCTTCAGGACGTCGTGATCATCCCCGCCCGCGGCTGGGTGCGGCTGCGTATCCCCTTCACCGACTACCCCGGCCGCACCGTCTACCACTGCCACACCGCCGACCACGAAGACGCCGGCATGATGGCCACCATCAACGTCACCGACTAATACAAGCCGCGGCCTCGGTGGGCTCAGCGCACGACCACGACCGGGCATGCTGCGTGTTGGACGCAGTGAATGCTCACCGAGCCGATCAGCATGCTGGCGAACGCTCCGTGACCGCGGGAGCCCACCACCAGCAGCCGGGCGTCGCCGGAGGCTTGTATCAGGGCCTCGGCCGCCCGGGTGCGCACCACCTCGGTGGAGAAGACCACCTCTGGATACGAGGCGCGGAACTCGGTCACCAGCTGGTCGACGACCTTCCGGGAGTCTGCCTCGAAGTCGAAGGCAGGCAACCCGACCTCGCCGTACATGGCCGGGTAGTGCCAGGCGATCACGAGCGCCACTTCGACACCGGTCGCTGTTGCGTAGTCGGCGGCCCACACCAGCGCCTGACGGGATCCGGCGGATCCGTCGATTCCAACCACGACCCGCCCCAACGGGAGTTTTGGCCGTCGTGACTCTCGCGGGAGGTCAGCTTGGTTGGGGGATGGGGGTTCCATCGCGTCCTGCCATCGTTGTTGTCGTGTCGTCGAGCGTGATGTCGAGTTTTCCTCGTCGATGCTCGGCGTCGATGTGGTGTGTGCCGTCTTCGAGGCGGGACACGGTGAGGTCTACCGACGTGTCGTCGATGGTCAGTTGCTCGAGGCGGATCTCGGGCAGCCAGTCGGGCAGGGCGGGTCGAAGCTGCAAATGCCCACCCTTGGTTGTAGTAGCTCTGCGGAGACCGGGTCTGGTACTCCTGCAGCCCGTCGCCGTCGAAATCGCCGTCGGTGTCGATCCACTCCAGCGCCCGTTGGACGTGCGGGCGCATCCGGTCGAGTTCGGCCCGGTCGCCGTGCCACGCCCATGCCATCGCGGCGACGAGCACGTACAAGGGAGTCGTCTCGTGGGTGCCGTAATAGGGGGTGTGCGGGATGAGGTGCAGTGCGGCGAGCTCACCGTGCCGGATTTCGTGTTCGATCTTGCCTGGCTGCATGTCTCGGGCGTCGTCGTAGCGGTCGACCTGCAGGACACCGAGGGCTCGGAGGCTGCCGAGGGCGAAGCGCGGTGACAGCGACAGTGTTCGACGTCTCCGCGTCCAGGTCGCACACCGCGAACTCGTCGTCGGTATGGCTGGTGACGGTGGGCGGACCGACTCGAACCTCCACGTCTCATCTCCTCTTGAGCCCGACGCCCCACGTCGTGGTCAGCGATTGGCCCGGTTGCAGCCGTAGCAGCCCCTCGCCGCTCTGAAAGGCGTTCGGGGGACACGTCATTGGCTCTGTCCCGAGCCCCTGGCGACGACGTTGCGCCTGGAGGGTGTCGCCGGTGTAGAGCTCGACAATGGGGTAGTGCTCGTCGACCCACAGCTCGACACGACGCCCATCGACACCTGTGAGGTGGACCCATGCCCGCCCGGATTCGTCACGGGCCAGGTCGGTGAAGGCGAAGTCCACCTTTTGGTTGCCGAGGAGTTTGCCCTGGGAGTAGTCGAAGGTTGTGCCGGCGACGGGTTCGGTGCCGGTAGGCAACTGCCGTGGTCGCCACGACCAAGCCATCGTCGCCGAGCTCGTAGGCCACACTGACATCGAGGCAGAAGGGATATCCGATCATCGGGTGGAGCCTGGTACCCATGACGACCCGGCTCGGTGTGCGCTGCGCGGCGCGCCAGGAACGCCAGCGCAACAACCCGTGGATGGCGTTGGCCTTCTCCGGCTCGGTCAGCGCCGTCTGGTACTCGACCCCGTCGAAGGCGTATCGCCCGTCGGCGAGGCGGTTGGGCCAGGGAACCAGCACCGAGCCGTGTGCCCCGTCGCACATGTCATCGACGGGATAGGGGTCAAGGACCCGGCGCCCTGCCACCTCGTACTCGCGTATCCCACCGCCGACCTCGACGATCGTGGCCCGCTGCCGACCACTCGTGATCTCGAATTGCTCACCCGACGGCGCAATCGTCACGTGTCACCTCCATGGTGGTGGTCAACCCCGTGGAGATAGGGCGGGTTTACCGGACTGTCCTGGCGGGGGCCGGTGATGAGCCGGACTGGCCGGTCGGCGAAGAGGTAGCCCGAGATCCAGCTGATCGCCACCGATGCCCTGGCCTGCACTCCGACGGTGCGCACGATGTGGACCAACAGCCAGGCCAGCCAGCCGGTAAGGCCCGACAGTCGCAGCGGCCCGATGTGGGCGATGGCGTCGTTGCGCCCGACGGCCGCCATCGTGCCGAGGTTGCGGTAGTGGAACGGGCGGGGTTGATGTCCGGAGATCTGTGCCGCGATCGAGTGGCCGGCGTGGCGGCCGCTTTGGATGGCGACCTGGGCGAGCATCGGCAGCGCCTGGCCACCGGTGGGGATTTCGGCCAGATCCCCGACGACGAAGACTTCAGGGTGGCCGGTGAGCTGTAGGGTTGGACCGACCGGGACCCGACCGTGGCTACCCAGCTCCACGCCCAGGGCCTCGACCAGTGGGTCAGCCCGGACCCCGGCGGCCCAGACGACGGTGGCGGCGTTGATCCGTTTCCCGTCGTCGAGGACCAGTCCTTGTTCGTCGATGTCGGTGACCGTCGCCCGGGAGCGGATCTGGACGCCCTTGGCCGATAGCGCTTCGGTCGCCGAGGTCCGTAGTGACTTCGGGAACGATCCCAGAGGTCCCTGGGCTCCTTCGACCAGCGTGATGGTGATGTCGTCGCGATGAACAGCGGGGAAGTCGCGCTCGACCATGCCCGCTACGAGCACGGCCAATGCGGCGGCGAACTCGACGCCGGTCGGGCCGCCCCCGACCACGGCGAAGCTCAGTAGGTGGGTCCGCTGGGCGGGGTCGCTGACCCAGCTGGCCTGCTCGAAGCGGGACAGGATGTGATTTCGGAGCTGCAGCGCCTCGGCGAGGTCTTTCAGGCCCAGCGAGCCCGTGGCGATGTCAGTGCTGTGGAAGTAGTTGCTGACCGACCCGGCCGCGAGAACGAGAAAGTCATACGGGATCGGTCCGTGGTCGGTCTCGACCTGCTTGACGGGCAGGTGGACATCAGTGACCCGGCCGAGGCGAAAGGTGACATTTCCCAGCCGGCGAAGAAGCGACCGCACCGGCGCAGCGACCTCCGAGGGCTCCAACAGCGCGGTGGCCACCTGATAGAGGAAGGGAGTGAAGACGTGGTGGTTGTGCTGGTCGAGCAGGGTGACCTCGACCGGGGCCCGGCGAAGCGCCTTAGCGGCGGCCAGCCCGGCGAACCCGGCACCGACGATCACCACCCGGGGACGGCCACCGAATCCTGGCGGGACGCTCATCTGGCGGCCGGATTCGGGCAGATGCACACCAGCACGCCACTCTCGGCCCGACCGGCGGCCACCGGTAAGCGGCGCGGCGACACTGGCACCTCGAACGCGCGCCCCCCGCGCAAGATGACAGTGCACTGATAGCACCGACATGGGCTTACCTCTGACAACGGCCGAACACGATGCCCAACTGGGATGGGACCTCACTGTCGAAGCCGATTCGACGCTACGACTGTCGCCGGTCCGGTGCAAGTCGAAACCCGACCAGGGCGGGCGGCGGCCACCGGCGACGTCACAGGCATCGGCCGCGGTGGGCATGTCGGCGAGCGAGGCGGTCCGGCCCGAAGCGGTGAAGGTGTGGGCGTCGCCTGCAACGCCGATCTCGCGCATTCTGGGCGGATGCCACTGTTCACCTTCGGCCACGGCACGGCCGACCGCGACGAGCTGGTGAAGCTGCTGAGCGCGGCCAGGATCCGCGAGCTGGTGGACGTGCGGGCCGCGCCGGGCAGCCGACGCAACCCCGATGTGGCGCGCGAGGAGATGGCTCGCTACGAACGTTCTCCGGCACCGCTGCTGTCTTGACCTTCCAGCGCTGCGGCTATGACAGTGTCGATACTGGTCGGAGTGCGTCCGATCAGGCGTTCCAGGCCTGGGTGCACCTCGGCGAGCACTCCCACGCGGACGTTGGCGTCGGACGTCAACGAATACGTCTGCGACGACGTCGGTGGCGGAGCGTGATGATGGTGTGGGCCGCCGGGGCGTAGCTGTTATGCCTGTCGTCGATCGCTACCCGCCGAGCGGCTGCCAGGATCGTCACGCATGCATCACGGCCTGGTTGGATCCCTTCAGGTGCACGACACCCGAATGGCGTCGCCACGGCCCAGGTGCGCCCGTGCGGTTGCTGTTTGCCTCCGGCGCAACTAGCGTCGGAGGCACCTTCTACAGCGAGGGACGACACCGCGTATCCCGTCCAGGGATGCTCAGGAGGCGCGGTTGTGTTCGTATCCTCGTCCTCGGCGGTCGTGGCCGAGAGGCGTGCCGGTGTGTTGTTGTCCCTGGTTCGCGGTGATCGCCTCGTCGCCCTGTCCCTGCGGCTGCCGTGGTCGTCCACAGACTGATTCCGCGACGACGCCAGCTCCCGGGGGGAGTTCGTCGCTCCGACCGGCGGTCCCCGACCCGAACCTGAACCCGTAGAAATTCTGGCTCAAGACAAGGACATCAGATGGTGACGGCACAGCAGACATTCGTGATCGTGGGCGCCGGGCTGGCCGGGGCCAAGACGGCCGAGGCGTTGCGCACGGAGGGTTTCGGGGGCCGGGTCGTTCTGATCGGGGAAGAGACCGAGCGTCCCTACGACCGTCCCCCGCTGTCGAAGGATTACCTGCAGGGCAAGTCGGAGAAGGACAAGATCTACGTCCACCCGCAGGGCTGGTACGCCGAGCATGACGTGGACCTGCGCCTGGGCACCCGGGTGCGCGCCATCGACCGCGCCGCCCGCCAGGTGACCGTCGAGGGCGGTGAGCGGGTGGGTTACCACAAGCTGGCGCTGGCCACCGGTTCGTCGCCGCGGCGCCTGAGGGTGCCCGGTAGCGATCTTGACGGGGTGCTGTACCTGCGTGGGGTCACCGACTGCGAGGCGATGAAGGCGGCGTTCGCGACGGCCAAGCGGGTGGCGATCATCGGGGCGGGTTGGATCGGTTTGGAGACCGCGGCCGCGGCCCGCGCCGCGGGGTGCGAGGTCACGGTGCTGGAGATGGCGCAGCTGCCGCTGCTGGCGGTGCTCGGTCGGGAGGTCGCCGAGATCTACGCCGCGTTGCATCGGGATCATGGGGTGGAGCTGCGGCTGGGTGTGACGGTGGCGGAGATCACCGGCAAGGATCAGCGGGTCACCGGGGTCCGCCTGGCCGATGGTGGTGTGGTCGAGGCCGACGCGGTCGTGGTGGGGGTGGGCATCATTCCCAACACCGGTCTGGCCGAGGCGGCCGGCCTGGGGGTCGACAACGGGATCGTCGTCGACGAGCACATGGCCACCACCGATGCCGACGTGTTCGCCGTCGGTGATGTGGCCAATTCCTACTACCCGAGCCTGGGCACCCACCTGCGTCTGGAGCACTGGTCGGCGGCGCTGAACCAGGGGACGGTGGCAGCGCCGACCATGATGGGCCGGGTCGCGTCCTATGACCAGGTGCCCTACTTCTACTCCGACCAGTACGACATGGGCATGGAGTACACGGGTTATGTCGCGGCGGGGGGCTACGACGAGGTGGTCTTGCGCGGCGACGTGGGCAAGGGTGAGTTCATCGCCTTCTGGATGGGGGGCGGGCGGGTGCTGGCCGGGATGAATGTCAACATCTGGGATCTCACCGCCGCCATCGAGGCACTGGTGCGTTCCGGTCAGCCGGTCGATTCGACCAAGCTGGCCGATGCCGGGGTGTCCTTGGACGACGTGCTGGCTGACGCGTTGGCGGGTGCCCGGTGATGACCGGGGAGGAGCTCGACCTCGCCCGCGAGCTGGCCACCCAGCTTCGGGTGGACTCGATCCGGTGCAGCACCCAGGCCGGGTCGGGGCATCCCACGTCGTCGTTGTCGGCCGCGGACCTGATGGCCGTTTTGCTGGTCGGGCACCTTCACTACGACTGGGACCAGCCCCATCATGCTGGTAACGATCACCTGATCTTCTCCAAGGGCCACGCCTCGCCGCTGCTGTATTCGATGTTCCGGGCGGTGGGTGTGGTCAGCGAGGACGAGCTGATCAAGACCTACCGGCAGCTGGGGGCCCGGCTGCAAGGCCACCCCACCCCGGTGCTGCCGTGGGTGGACGTGGCCACCGGCTCGCTGGGTCAGGGACTGCCCGACGCGGTCGGGGTCTGTTTGGCGGGCCGGTATCTGGACAAGCTGCCCTATCACGTGTGGGTCCTGTGCGGGGACAGTGAGACCGCCGAGGGTTCGATCTGGGAGGCGCTGGACAAGGCCAGCTACTACAAACTCGGCAACCTCACCGCCATCGTCGACGTCAACCGCCTGGGCCAGCGGGGGCCCACCGAGCTGGAGTGGGACCTGGAGCGCTACGCCGCCCGGGTGGCGGCCTTCGGGTGCCGCCCGCTGGTCATCGACGGCCACGACCCGGCGGCCATCGACCATGCGCTGACCGAGGCCCGCTCCAGCGGCGATCGGCCCACGGTGGTGCTGGCTCGGACCGTCAAGGCCAAGGGGGTGCCGGAGTTGGAGGACAAGAACGGTTGGCACGGCAAGGCGCTGCCCCCGGAGATGGCCGAGCGGGCGATCGCCGCGCTGGGCGGGCCGAGCGATCTGCGGATCACCACGCACCGTCCGGCCCGGGGGATCCCGACCGTCACCGCCGAACCAGGTGCCCCGGTGCGCCTTCCCAGGTGGGCGGTGGGGGAGAAGGTGGCGACCCGGGTCGCCTTCGGTGCCGCGGTGGCCGCCTTGGCCACGCGTCCGGAGGTCGTCGTCTTGGACGGTGAGGTCGGCAACTCCACCCACGCCGAGGACTTCTGCAAGGTCTGCCCGCAGCGCTACTTCGAGATGTTCATCGCCGAGCAGCAGCTGGTGGCCACGGCCGTCGGGCTCGCCGTTCGGGGTTATGTGCCCTTCGCCGCGACCTTCGCGGTGTTCTTCTCCCGTGCCTATGACTTCATCCGGATGGCCGGGATCTCCGAGGTGAACATCCGCTTGGTGGGCTCGCACGCCGGGGTCGAGATCGGTGCGGACGGTCCCTCTCAGATGGCGTTGGAGGACCTGGCCGCGCTGCGCGCGGTGCACGGCTCTGTCGTCTTGTACCCCGCCGACGCCCCCTGTACCGCGGCGCTGATCGCCCAGATGGCCGACACGCCCGGCATCGTGTACCTGCGCACCACCCGGGGCGCCTACCCGGTGATCTACCCACCCGAGGAGACATTCCCGATCGGGGGGTGCAAGGTCCACCGGGCCGGACCCGATGATCAGGTGGCCCTGATCGGGGCGGGGGTGACGCTGCACGAGTGTCTGGCCGCCGCCGACGAGCTCGCCGGCTCCGGTATCGCGGTGCGAGTCATCGACGCCTACTCGATCAAACCCATCGACCGCGACGCCCTGGTGGCCGCCTGCCGGGCCACCACCAGCCGCCTGGTCGTGGCCGAGGACCACTACCCCGAGGGCGGGATCGGTAGCGCCGTGCTGGAGGCCCTGGCCAACGCCTCGGTGCCAGCGCTTCGGGTCGCTCATCTGGCCGTGGGGGGGCTGCCCACCTCGGGGACGGGGGCGGAGCTGCTCGACGTGGCCGGTATCTCGTCGCGGCACATCGTCGATGCGGCCCGCCGGCTGGTCGGGCCCGACACGAACACAACTTAAAAGGAGACGCGATGAAGCCGACTCAGCGGCTGCACGAGGCAGGTCAGAGCCTGTGGCTGGACAACATCACCCGTGGCCTGCTCGACCGTGGGACGCTGCAGGACTACATCACCGGGTACTCGATCACCGGGCTCACCTCCAATCCCACGATCTTCGACAAGGCCATCGAGGGCGGTTCGGACTATGACACCGAGATCATCACCCGCAAGGCGGCCGGTGCGTCGGAGGAGGAGGTTTTTTTCGCCCTCGCCCTGAGCGACCTACGTCGGGCCGCTGATCTGTTCGCGCCGGTCCACAAGCACAGCGACGGCGTCGACGGATGGGTCTCTCTGGAGGTCTCACCGCTGCTGGTCCACGACACCAAGGCCACCATCGCCCAAGCCAAGGCGTTGCACGCCAAAGCGCAGCGCCCCAACGTGTTCATCAAGATCCCCGGCACCCCGGAGGGCCTGCCCGCCATCGAGGAGTGCACCTTCGCCGGGCTGCCGATCAACGTGACCCTGCTGTTCTCCGCCGAGCAGTACCAGGCCGCGGCCGAGGCCTACCTGCGGGGCGTCGAACGGCGGGTGGCGGCGGGTCTGGACCCGGCCGTGGTCTCGGTGGGTTCGGTGTTCGTGAGCCGGTGGGACACCGCGGTCGCCGACCGGGTCCCCGGCGAGCTTCGGGACCGCCTGGGCATCGCCGTGGCGACCCAGGCCTACCGGGCTTACCGGGAGCTGCTCGACTCGCCTCGCTGGGGTCGCCTGGCCAACGAAGGGGCCCGCCCCCAGCGCTTGCTGTGGGCCAGCACCTCGACTAAGAACCCCGAGGCGCCCGACGTATTGTATATCAGCGCTCTGGCCGCGCCGTTCACCATCAACACCATGCCCGAGGCGACCCTGGCCGCCTTCGCCGACCACGGACAGGTAGGCGACCTGATGGCCGCCGACGGCGGCGACGGCAAACAGACCCTGGCCGCCTTCGCCGAGGCCGGCATCGACCACCAAGCCCTGGCCACCCAGCTCCAGACCGAAGGGGCGGAGTCCTTCGACCGGTCGTGGAAGGGCCTGTTGGCCAGCATCGCCTCCAAGCACGAGCAGCTGACCAGCAGCGACAGCTAAGTGGTCGGCACCGGAAGTCCGTCGGGGTTGGCGTCGACCGGACAGCTCCAGCACTACCTGCCCGGCGATCGTGCACGACACCAGACCCACTCGACTGCGCCAGCAACCGGCAGACCCGGCTGCTGGCTGGGCACTGACCGGCGGTCAGGTCACCCCCGACGGACTTCCAGTCCCGGTGAATAGCGAGGAGCGAACATGAGTGAGCATCCGATCCTCGACTGGGATCCCCGAGATGTCTCCGTCCTTCGCGATCAGCGGCGGGCGTACGACGAGCTGCGCGAGCGTTGCCCCGTTGCCCACGACAGCTTCCTGGGCTGGTCGCTGTTCCGACAGCACGATATTGTCAGCGTTCTCGCCGATCCTGAGACCTTTAGCAACGCCTCGGAGTATCGCTCCGTTCCCAACGGCATGGACCCTCCTGATCACACTCGGTACCGCCGTGCTCTGGAGCCGTATTTCCGGCCTGAGCGGATGCACGCGCTCGAGCCACGCTGCCGGCGCATCGCGGTCGACCTGTTGCGGGCATGTCCGAAGCGCGATGAAGTGGAGTTCATCGCCGAGTTCGCCCAACCCTTCCCCGTCAAGACGCACTGCGCGTTCTCGGGCTGGTCGCCTGAGACGTGGACGAATCTGCGCGACTGGGCCCGCCGAAATCAAGCGGCGGCGTTGTCGCCGAACCAGGAGACGGGGACGGCGCTGGCTCGCGAGTTCGCCGGATACGTCTCGGACGCGCTACGGGTGCGACGGAAAACCGGGATAGCTGTCAGTGATGATGTCATCACCAGCTTGCTGGGGACCGCAGTCGAGGGTACAGCGCTGAGTGACGAGGACATCGTCAGCATCCTGCGCAACTGGACAGCCAGTTGCGCCACCATGGCGGCGGCGCTCGGGATTCTCGTGTTTCACCTCGCCACGCACCCTGATATGCAGGAGCGGCTGCGCCGCGAACCGTCGCTGCTGGCCGCGGCGATCGAGGAGATTCTGCGTACCGACGGCCCGCTGGTCGCCAATCACCGGACCGCTACCCGCGAGGTGGAGATCGCGGACCGGAGGATCGGCGCTGGCGAGCAGCTCTCGCTCAATTGGATCGCCGCCAACCGCGACGGAGGCGCCATTGACGATCCTGTCGCCGTACACCTCGACCGTGACCACGGGGACAACCTCTTGTTCGGGGCAGGAATTCACTATTGCCAGGGCGCGCCGTTCGCCCGCCTCCAGCTGCGGGTCGCCATGGAAGAGCTCCTGAGGTGCACAACCACGATCGAGCTCGGTGCCAGCGAGCCGCCGAGAAGAGATGTCTATCCGAGCAATGGGTTCCTGACGATGCCGGTGTGCCTCCGCGCCAGTTAGCTCGGCGCCGTGAGCGGTGGGCTTGTTACGGTCTTTGCCCAGCGGCGGGGTAGTAGGGGTAATCGGGGTAGGTGTAGCCGGCGCCCCAGAACGGTGTGTAACCGTAGTAGCCGTACATGTTGTGGTAGAAGACGTCATCGATGAGGTCCGGGTCGTAGCGGGGTGCGCTGGCGACGTGGTCCCGGGAGTGGTTGATGTGGACCTCGTCGTCGGTGATGTGGGTGATGGCGTCGACGGGAATGAAGGATTTCGTCTCCCCGATGCCGAGGAAGCCGCCGTGTTCGACGAGCAGGAATCGAACCCGGTGGTCCTGGTCGTCGATGAGCAGGTCCTCGACTTTGCCCAGGGCATTGCCGTCTTTGTCCTTGACCTTGCGTCCGCGGATGTCGTCGTCAGCGTTGGAAACGGTCTGCCCGCTGTCGCTGAGCTTGCTCAGGACGGCGTTGCCGGGTGCGGTCGTCATGCGGTGTCTCCCCTGTGTGTGGTGACGGTGTGTGGTGACTGTTCATGGTGTTGCTGCTGGCGCGGTGGCGTCGTGGCGGACGTGGCGACGCAGTGGCCGGCGTCCGGCGGGTTGGGTCGGAGGCGGAGTCTGGTGTGGCGGTAACCGCGGGGTGGGGCAGCGCACGGGTTCTTTCCCGGACACGGTGGTCGCCTGTCCGAAGTGGGATATCGGGAGCGGATCGCCTTGGGTCAGTTGGTAGCTCGTTGCCTCGGGTGTCGTCTCGACCCGTAGGTGCCTGTCCCGGAAGACGACGCCGAACGCGAGTCGGGTGAGTCCGTCGGGTAGGCGCGGGGCGAAGCTCAGCGAGCCGTCTCGTTCGCGCATCCCGGCCAGCCCGGCCACCAGGGCGATCCAGGTCCCGGCCAGTGCGGCGACGTGCAGGCCGTCGCGGGTGTTGCGTTCGAGGTCTTCGAGGTCCATGAAGGCGGCCTCGGTCAGGTAGTCATAGGCCAGGTCGAGGTGCCCGACCTCGGCCGCGATGACCGCCTGGGTGCAGGCCGACAGCGACGAGTCGCGCACGGTGAGCCGCTCGTAGTAGGCGAAGTTTGCTGCCTTCTGTGCCTGGGTGAAGGACTCGCCTCGCAGGTGCATGGCCAGCACGAGGTCGGCCTGTTTGACCACCTGTTTGCGGTAGAGATCGAAATAGGGGAAGTGCAGCAGCAGCGGGTACTGCTCCGCGGTCGTGGCGGCGAAATCCCAGATCTGGTGCGCGGTGAAGCCCTCGGCCTGGGGATGGACACCGAGGGCGTCGTCGTAGGGGATGACCATGGTCTCGGCGGCGTCACGCCAGGCGGCCATCTCCTCGGCGTCGATGCCGAGCTGGTGGGCTCGGTCGAGGTTGCGCTGCGCCGCGGCGGCGGCGCAGCGGAGGTTGTGCTGGGCCATGAGGTTTGTGTAGACGTTGTTGTCGGCGATGGCGCTGTACTCGTCGGGGCCGGTGACCCCGTCGATGCGGAACCTGCCTTGGTCGTCGTGGTGGCCCAGCGAGCGCCACAGCCGGGCGGTCTGGGCCAGCAGTTCCAGGCCGATCTTCCGTTCGAAGGCGTCGTCGCCGGTCGCGTTGTGGTATCGGACGACGGCGTCGGCGATGTCGGCCCCGACGTGGAAGGCGCCGGTACCCGCGGGCCAGTAGCTTGAGCACTCGGCCCCAGTGATGGTGCGCCACGGGAACGCCGCGCCCGCCAGACCCAGCTGCGCGGCCCGGGCCAGCGCCATCGGCAGTGTGGCGTGCCGCCAGACCAGCGCGTGGGCGGCGACGGCGGGCATGGTGTAGGTGAACACGGGCAGCACGAAGGACTCGGTGTCCCAGAAGGCGTGCCCGTTGTAGCCGGGTCCGGTCAGGCCCTTGGCCGGGATGGCCCGTCCCTCGGCCCGGGCTCCGGCTTGCAGCACGTGGAACAGGGCGAAGCGCGCGGCCTGTTGGATCTCGGTGTCACCCTCGACCTCGACGTCGGCGCACGTCCAGAACTCGTCGAGGTAGGCCCGTTGCTCGTCGGCCAGGCCCTGCCAACCGGTTTGGCGGGCGGCGGTGAGGGCGGCGTCGACCTGGTCGCGTACCGCTGGTCGGGTCCGCTCCGCTGACCAGCCGTAGGTGACGAACTTGACCAGGTGCAGCCGCTGCCCGGGTTCCAGGGAGACGGTCACCGTCACCCGACCCAGGTCCGGGAAGCTCTCGGCCAGCACCTGGGTCGACGGTGGCCCGTCGACCAGGTGGTCCATGGCCGCGGCCATCAGCAGCTCGCTGCCCTCGGTGCGGTGCACCAGCACGGCCCGGGCGCCGACGCAGGCATGTTCCTGCGACCGCAACGGCGCCTCCAGCACCACCGAGACCCGCGGGTCACCGCTGGCCGGGGGCAGCGGCTCGTTGGTGACCAGCTCGGACTGCACGACCAGACGCACCGGGCGATCGACGGCCTCGACCTGGTAGTCGATGGCGGCCACCGAGCGCTGGACCAGCGACACCAGGCGGGTCGAGGTCACCCGGACCGTGCAGTCGGCTGGCGAGGACCACTCGGCCCGGCGGTGCAGCACACCGGCCCGGAAGTCGAGCAGGCGCTCGTGGCTGCGCAGCTCGCCGTAGCGGATGTCGAAGGGCTCGTCGTCGACCAACAGGCGGATCAGCTTGCCGTTGGTCACGTTGATCACGGTTTGGCCGGACTCGGGATAGCCGTAGCCGGCCTCGGCGTAGGGCAATGGGCGCAGCTCATGCATCCCGTTGAGGTAGGAGCCGGGCAGGCCGTGCGGTGCGCCCTCGTCGAGGTTGCCCCGCCACCCGATGTGACCGTTGGACAACGCGAATACCGACTCGCTCTGGGCCAGCACGTCGAGGTGCAACTCGGTCTCCCGCAGGCACCACGGCTCGACACTGAAGGCGGGGTGGGAGATCACGAGGACCCCAAGCGATTACCGAACACGACGAATCAACCCCGGAGCAGCTCGGCCAGCACCACGGCCTCGCTGATGTCGGCGTGCTTGGTGGCGGTGATCAGTGTCAGGGTGCCGCGAGTGGCCAGCTCACGCAGATGCGCAAGGGCCTGGGCGCGTTCGGGCTCGTCGAGCTCGACCCGGTACCGGCGACCGAACTCCTCGAACAGTTCCGGATCGTGGCCATACCACTTGCGTAACTCCGTCGAGGGTGCGACCGGTTTGCACCACTCGTCGAAGGCGGCCCGCTCCTTGCTCAGCCCGCGGGGCCAGATCCGGTCGACCAGCACCCGGGCGCCGTCGTCGGGCACTGGTTCGTCGTAGGCGCGGCGCACCCGCACCTCATGCTTGCTCGCCATGGCGTGTCTTCTCTCTCACGGCCACCATCAGTAGAGCCGGGTGGGGTCCACCCGGCTGAGGAGCTCGTCTCCGGCCAGATAGCGCCGTAGGTTCTCGCTGAACAGGGCCACGATCCGCTCGTTCTCCCGCAGCGACAGGCCGGCGGTATGCGGGCTGATCAGCACGTTGGGCAGCTCCCACAGCGGGCTGTCGGGCGGCAACGGTTCGGTGGCGAAGACGTCCAGGGCCGCCCCGGCCAGTCGGCCCTGCGCCAGCGCCTGGACCAGCGCCGGTTCGTCGACGACGCCGCCTCGGCCCACGTCGACCAGGACAGCGCCGGTGTGCATGCGGCTGATCGCCGCCGCGTCGATCATCCCGCGGGTCTCGTCGGTCAACGGCAGGGTCAGCACGACGCCCTGGGCCACCGGCAGAAGATCCGGCAGGAACCGCGAGGTGCGGACCTCATCGACGTAGCGCGAGTCGGTGCGACCTGTGCGGTTGACGGCGATGACGCGCATGCCCAACGCCTTGGCCAGCCGGGCCACCTCGATGCCGATCGCACCGAGCCCGACGATGAGCACGGTGGCACCGGCCAGCTCGGCCATCGGGTAGTGGTCCCAGCGCCGCGCCGCCTTGTCGGCGAGCAGCCGGGGCAGACCCTTGGTGAACGCGAGCAGACCGAGGACCGCGAACTCGGCCAACGGTCCGACGTGCACGCCACCGGCGCGGGTGATCAGTACCCGGCTCAGCTGCTCACCGGCCAGGCCGGCGGCCCGTACCTGCTCACCGGCACCGCCGGCGGTGGCCTGCACCCAGCGCAGCCGGGGGCAGGTCTTCAGGGCGTCGGCCAGTCCCTGCGGGGAGTCTCCGGGCAGGCCGAACAGCACCTCGGCCTCGGCCAGCATCGCCCGCCATCGTTGTTCCTGTTGCGGGGTCCGGTGAAACGACTCGACCCCGCGATGGTCGCCGGGGAAGCGCAGCGGGGGCAGCAGCTCGGGTTGGTAGCGGACCTCCAGCCGGTCATCGACCGCCTCGATTAGCGCCACCGACTCCGCCTCCAGCGGGGTGGCGATCATGACTACGACGCGCTCAGCCTGCACCGTCGGTCACCTTCGCTGCTGGTGTGATCGAAGGGTCGGGCAGGTGCCAGCGGCGCGGCGCGAGTAGCTGGGCGGCTTGCTCCGGGCCCCACGAGCCTTGGGCGTAGGGCACCGGGGTCGGGCGGGCCGCGAGCAGCGGTGCGGCCACCTCCCAGAGGCGTTCGATCCCGGCGGCGTCGTTGAACAGCGTGGGGTCACCGAGCATGACGTCGTGCAGCAGCCGCTCGTAGGCTTCGAGCTCGTTGGCCACGGTGAACGAATCGGCGTAGCAAAACGAGCACGACGCGGCCTCGAGTGCCATCCGTGGCCCCGGCTTCTTCGCCGAGAACGCCACCGTGACACCACCCGGGTCGGCCAGCTCGAAGACCAGCTCGTTGGGGCTCTGCGTGGCCGTCGCGTCGGGGCTCTGCGCGAACAGCGCGAGGGTGGGTTTCTTGAATCCCAGGGTGACTGTCGAGCGGGTCTGCGCCAGGGCCTTGCCGGTGCGCAGGTAGAACGGCACCCCGCGCCAGCGGCGGTTGTCGATGGTCACTTCGGCCGCGGCGAAGGTCTCGACGGTCGAGTCTGCGGCCACACCGGGCTCGCGGTGGTAGCCCTCGTACTGGCCGAAGACGACCCGAGCCGGGTCGAGCGGCTCCATGGCCTGAAACACCCGCAGCTTCTCTTTGTGCAGGGATGCGGCGTCCAGCGCGGCGGGTGTTTCCATGGCCAGGAACCCGAGCAGCTGGAACAGGTGGGTGACGACCATGTCCCGGAAGGCACCGGTGGGTTCGTAGAACGCGCCGCGGCCCTCGATGGTCAACTGCTCGGGCACGTCGATCTGGACGTAGTCGAGGTGCCGGGCGTTCCAGGCCGGCTCGAACAGCCCGTTGGCGAACCGCAACGCGAGGATGTTCTGCACCCCCTCCTTGGCGAGGAAGTGGTCGATGCGAAAGATCTGGGACTCCTCGAACACCTCGTGCAGCGCCGAGTTCAGCCGCCGCGCCGAGTCGAGGTCGGACCCGAAGGGCTTCTCGATCACGATCTTGGTCTGCGGGGTCACGAGCTGGCAGGCCCCGAGCGCCTCGATCATGGGGATGAACGCCGGCGGAGGAACGGCCAGGTAGACGATCCGTTGGGCCCCGTCCAGCTCCGCCTCGGCCCGGTGGACGGCGTCGACCAGCGCCGTCATGTCACTGTCGGTGGACGCGACGAACGACAGCGCGCCGGCGAAAGTGTCCCAGGACGCGTCGGTGACCTTCTTGCGCCCGAAGTCTTCCAGCGCCTGGTGGACCAGGTCCCCGAAGTTCGCCGCGTCGGCGGTTGCACCCGGAGGAGCCGACCCGACGATCCGGTACCGGCGGGGCATCAAGCCGGCGACCGCCAGGTGGAACAGGCCCGGCAGCAGCTTGCGCTTGGCCAGGTCGCCGGTCGCCCCGAAGAGCACCAGCACGGCGTCGGCGGGGACCTGCGACCCGGCGGTGGGCATCGTGGCCGCGCGCACGCCGCTGCTCACAGCGGGAGCCCATCCTTCAGTGAGGCGATCACATAGTCCGCCCCGCCCGCTTTGAGCTGCTCGGCGGAGAAGTTGTGGCTGGCCACCCCCACGCAGGCGATGCCGGCGGCGTGTGCCCCCTCGGCGTCATGCGGGGTGTCTCCGACGGCGAGGCACTGTGCGGGGCTGACCGGCTCGCCGGAGACCAGGGCGGCGCGGTGCAGGGCGATGCGGGTGAGTTCGCCGCGGTCGGTGGAATCGGAGCCGTAGCCGCCGAAGGAGAAGTACCGGTTGAGCTTGGCTCGATGCAACTTGATGTGGGCGGACGCCTCGAGATTGCCGGTCACGATGCCGAGCAGGTAGCCCTGGTCGAGCAGCGCGGGCAGCAGGTCCTCCACGCCGTCGAGGACCCGGTAACCCGGCGAGTCGGCCACTGTCTGGTAGAGGTAGTGCAGCCGCCGTTCCAACAGCTTGGCGAACTCGGTGCGGGTGGGTTGGCGGTGCAGCACGGCGACGAAGGTCTGGCGGCCCACGTCGGGGTCGGTCATGCCGGTGTCGGTGAACTGGCCGATGTCAGCGGGGATGCCATAGAGCTCGTCGAAAGCCATCCGCCAGGAGGCGGCCCCGGCCCCACCGGTGATGATCAATGTACCGTCGATGTCGAAGAGGATGGCGAGGTATTTCGGTGCCATGGCTGGTTTCCTCATCCCGCTGGCTTCTCGGCGTGTCCGCCGAAGCCCTTACGCATGGCGGACAGGACCTGGTTGCCGAACTGGTCGAGGTCTCGGGAGTCGAACCGGGAGAACAGCGCCGTTGCCAGGACCGGTGCGGGAACGCCCTCTTCGATCGCGGCGATCGCCGTCCAGCGGCCTTCCCCGGAGTCCGACACCCGGCCCGAGAAATCAGCCAGGTCGGGGGACTCGACCATCGCGGCGGCCGTGAGGTCCAACAACCACGAGGCGATGACGCTGCCTCGTCGCCACACCTCGGTGACCGAAGCCAGGTCGAGGTCGTAACGGTAGAACTGGGGGTTCTCCATGGGGGCGGTCTCGGCGTCAGCGGTCCGCTCCTTCGATCCGGCGTTGGCGTTTTTCAAGATGTTGAGGCCCTCGGCGTAGGCGGCCATCGCCCCGTACTCGATCCCGTTGTGGACCATCTTGACGAAATGGCCCGCCCCGTTGGGTCCGCAGTGCAGGTAGCCCTGCTCGGCCGGGCTGGGTTCCCCGGTGCGCCCCGGGGTCCGTTCGGCCGCCGCCACGCCGGGGGCGATGGCCTCGAAGATCGGTTGCAGCCGCCCGACGACCTCGTCCTCACCACCGATCATCAGGCAGTAACCGCGCTGCAGGCCCCACACGCCCCCGCTGGTGCCGACGTCGACGTAGTGAATGCCCTTGCCGCGCACCGCCTCGGCCCGGGCGATGTCGTCGCGGTAGTAGGAGTTGCCCCCGTCGATGATCACGTCCCCGGCGTCGAGGTGCTGCGCCAGGTCGCTGACCGTCTTGTCGGTGATCTCCCCGGCGGGCACCATCACCCACACCGCCCGCGGCGCCGCCATAGTGGCCACCAGCTCCTCGAGCGAGGAGACGCCCGTGACGCCGCTCTCCTTGGCCAGCACCGTCACGGCGTCGGGATCGATGTCGAAGACGACGCAGCGGTGCCCAGCGCCGCTGACCCGCCGGACCAGGTTCGCGCCCATCCGACCCAGCCCGACCATTCCCAGTTCCATGATCTTCTCCGTTTCGCTCGTCGGCCGAGCGCTTGCCGGTCCTGCGCTTGCCGGCCTTGGGCCGCTCACGAGCCGAGTACCCGGCTCAGGGCATCCCGCAACATCGACAGGCCGTGTGCCACATCGGGACCCAGGTGCAACCGCAACGCCCGCCGATCTCGGGTGGCGAGGACGTCGAGGTCGCTTCTGGCCTGGGACTCCTCGACCACTCCGAAGGTGTAGGAATGCCCCGGGATGTCCAGGTCGACCCGGCCCTGGCAGGTGATCTGGAGGAACACCCCGGTGTTCGGACCGCCCTTGTAGGCCTGGCCGGTGGAATGCTGAAACCGTGGCCCGAAGCCGACACAGGTCGCCACCGCCAACGCGTCACGGACCAGGACCCGCATCTCGGTGAGGAGCCGCTCGTGGTGCGGAGTCATCGGGATGTAGGCGAGCAGTGCCACATAATCCCCGGCTCGAACCCGGCCGAGGTGGGCCCGCAGGTAGTCGTCCAGGGGCGAGCGCGTCCCGTCGGTGTCGCCCTGGGTCAGTTCCCGCAGCTCCGCGGTGTTGCGGTCATCGGCGTAGAGGGTGATCCCGTGCCCCTCGCCCAGCGGCCTGAGTTCAGGCAGCGACCCGGCGGCCTCATAGGCGTCGGTCAGACGGCGGGCGGCGACCTTGGCGTCTTCGACGTCCGGCTGATCGAAGGGATCGATGCCGATGATCGCACCAGCCACCGCCACCGCGAACTCGAAACCGAAGAACGCCCCACCCAGGTCATAGACGTCGCCAAGCTCGACCTCATAGACGGGATGACCGACCGTCACTAAAGCCTCGACGGTGGCATCGGTCGCCGGATCAGGCTCAGTGCTCAGGCACAGGCGCACGAACAGCCGATCCGACCCATAGACCGACGGATCACCGAGCGGTTCACCATCGACCGGGATCACGCCTCGGCCCTGCTTGCCGGTGGATTCGGCGAGCAGCTGCTCCAACCACGCCCCGAACCCCGCGATGCCCGGCGAGGTCAGAATCGTCACCTTGTCCCGCCCGCCGGTCGCGCAGACACCGATGAGCGCACCGAGGCGAAAGCCCGGATTGTCCGCGAGTGCCACCGAGGCCGCGCAGGCCTGGGCCATCGTCTCGGCCCGGTCGAGCAGTCCGATGACATCCACACCGGCCGCGGCCCCCGGGATCATCCCGAAGTCCGACAGCGCCGAGTACCGCCCGCCGATGGAGGCCACGCCGTGGAACACCGCCCGCCAGCCCGCCTCGGTGGCGCGCTTCTCCAGCGGTGAGCCCGGGTCGGTGATGGCAACGAAGCGCCGGGCCGCCTCGGGTTCACCGACCACGGCGGCGACCTGGGCGTAGAAGTAGTCGGCGAAGATGTCGGGTTCCAGCGTGGTGCCGGACTTCGATGAGACGAAGAACACCGTGTGCGCCAGGTCCACCCGCTGAGCCATCGCCTGGACCTGGGAGGGGTCGGTGGAGTCGAGCACGCGCAGCCTGGGCAGTCCCGCAGCCCTCGGGTAGGTCCGGGCCAACACCTCGGGACACAGACTGGAACCGCCCATGCCGAGCACCACCGCGTCGGCAAAGCCCCCGGCACGGATCTCCTCGACGAACGCGGCAAAGCGCTGCGGATGCTCCCGCTGTTCCCGGGCAACCGTCAACCATCCCAGCCGGCGGCCCTCGTCCTGACCGGTCCAGACACCGGCGTCGTGCGCCCACATCCGGGCCACGGTGTCCGCCCGCCGCCAGGCGTCGGTGACGGAGGTCATCTCGGCGGCGATACCGGGGGGCAGGTGAATCTTCGGTGCCGCGACGCCCGGCGGCGGCGACGCGGAGGCAGTGTTCCCCACAGGAATCTCCTCATAGCATTCATCGGGATGACGTCGACGCGCCGAATAGGCCTGTCCTGAGAAAGCGCCGAATAGGCTTGTCCTGAGAAAGGTGAGCGAGGACCGACATCATTGCCTCTGAGTAGGGCGAGCGCGATGCTCGAAGAGACGAGACCTCGCTATAGAAGCCAAGTCGACGCTACGGCCCTCGCCGGCTGGGTGCAACCGGAACCCGGCCACCCACCGGGCCGGTGGAGATCAACGGCTGGGCAGCAGAACACGGTCGAGTCGGCGTCGGGGGGTGGGTGGCAGCTCCGGGGCGCCGCGGTCTGCCCATCCCACGCGCAGCACCAGTTGGGCGAACAGCTGGGGGCCGATGTGAGTGCTGATCGACGCTCGGGTCTGGGCCACCTCCAGGGGTTGGCTCAGCGGTGTCGTGGCGAGCCCGAGATCGGTGGCGGTATATCGACGGCGCGCGCACCGCGCACTCCACCGCCCGGCGCACGGTGGCTTCGTCTGGCACACCGGTCAGCCCGAGGGGTGCGGGTCCCGCAGCAGACCCCGGCACGCTACCCATCGGTCAGGACGACGGCGGCGTCGGGTTCGGTGACGCAGAAGCTGAAACTCTCCTCCAGATATAGCGTCTTGGCTTCCTCATCGATCTGCCGCCACCCCGTGGCCGGGATCGGCGCGTACCCACGTAACAGATGATCCGTCATCATCAACGTCCCTTCAGACTGCCGATACCCAGCGAGGCGCTCTCGCCGCCGGGTGAGAACTGGTCCTGTACCGCGCGGACGTACCCCTGGGGGTCCTTGTCGCTGGTATCCAGGATCAGCTGCGTGATGTCAGTCAAGCGTCCTTCATGTACCACGGGGAAACCTCGTAAGAGGCGCGCAGACAGTGGGTCAAGCCCTTTTCATGCAACTATGTGATTGACCTGCATGGACTGTGGCTCGGACAGCAACTCCAAGAGCTGAGGCAGGCGGTGAGGCACTGGCCCCCGCCGAGGCACATGCCTCACCCCCGTGCCCGGCTACTGCCCCGCACCTGACCTGCGGTGAGGCAGACAACCCGAGCGAGGCAGACCAGTACCACGACCCCGAAAACGGCCCCTTTCAGCGCCTCGGGTGGGGTATCCCTGCCTGCCTCGCGCGCTCAGTGACCGGAAGGGCGCCAGCACGTGACCGATCACGACGACCAGCGCCCGGCAGCCAACTACCACCACCGGAAAGGGTGACTCAAGGGTCATCGGCAGGCAACCGTTTTAGCGGAGTGAGCCGGTGCGGGTGAGTTGCCGGAGGACGTTGCGGGGTTCGTCCAGCCGGATTGCGTGCGGGTGTGCGGTGGTGATCTAAAACTCGCCCAGTTCGATGATCACATGGTCGGGGTGGTCGAGCCACACCCAGTGTCGCGCTTGGGTTGCGGTGACGCCGAAGCGGTCGCGGTCGGGTTGTCCTAGTGCTCGCCATTGGGCGTAGGCGGTCTCGAGGGTGTCCCACAGCGGGCCCTCGGCGGTGACGTGCGTGATGCCGTCGATGGTGGTGAGGGCGAAGGTGGACCCGTCGGCTCCCTGGCCCCAGGTCTGCAGACCGGTGCTGTTGTCATCAGGCGTGAAACCCAGCGTCTTGTACGGGCAGGGACAGCACAGGGAGAGGTAGAACGCGGCCGGGTGGGCGTCGGTGAGCGCACCCGGCGGCACCTGGGTCGGATATGCGGCGTCGAGCAGGTGCGGGCGGATCTTCGGTGCGGCAGGCTCGGCGACGCTGCGCACGGCCATGAACCCGCCGTACTGGGCGAGGAACGCTCCGCTCGCCCCGCTGATCTGATCGCGGCGCAGCAGCGCCATCAGCCCGCCGCGACCGGCGAAGCTCAACGGAATGAGGATCAACGCCCCGGGGTGAGTCTGCTCCAGGTACGCGACCGGCACCCGAGGCAACGCCACCGTGGCGATCACTCGGTCATACCGGGCGTTCGGTGGGTATCCGGCCGCACCGTCGCCGCTGACCACCGTGGGCCGGTACCCGGCGGTGGTCAGGGCGATGCGGGCCCGGTGGGTGAGTGCGGGGTCCAGTTCAATGCTGGTGATGGAGTCATCGCCCAGGCGCGCCGCGAGTAGCGCGGCGTTGTACCCGCTGCCGGTGCCGACTTCCAACACGGTCATGCCCGGTGCCACGTCCAGACTGTGCAGCATGGCGGCCATCAAGCCCGGCGAGGAGCTCGACGAGGTGGGTCGGCCTTCCACGGTCTGTCCCCGGCGCGCGGCCGCAGCGGCGTCATCGTTGCCGTTGAGTTGGGTGACCAGCGCAT
>JALYTS010000014.1 GCA_030854185.1 Actinomycetota bacterium
AGGTTGGACCGGTCGGCGTAGACAACCGCCAGTCCTACCTGGAGCTCACCTACTTTCCGGGCAGCACACGCCGACCCCAACCGAGTTCTCAGACGCGCTCTAAGAAGATCGCGGAGGGTGGGCGGCAGGTGGGCGGGACCGCCCGGCGCCTGTCGTCCAAGACGACCACCATGGTGAACGGGCGGGGCCGAACCGTGGAACTCGACGGCGCGACAATCACTTGGACCGGGGTGGTCATCATCGATCACCCCTCCCCGTCCCGTGAGTACCGGCTCCACGAGCTTGGGACGCGCATCCCGACTGTCGTGTTGTTGAGACGTGACTGGAGAGTTTCTATTCCATCAACTTCGGTCCTCTCGTGCGGTCATCGGCTACCTCGCACGAGTATCCGGCTCGACAGGACGGCTGGGAAGAGAACCCAAGCGCTACTACGAACTGGCAGCGGCTGACGCCAATGCGGAACCAAGCCCGCTAGATCCCGCGATCGGAGCGCTGGGCACTCAGGTGTCCGTTCCCTTGCTGCCTGCTGCACCTGCCGGAAGCGATGACGATGGGGCGCACGGGATGGTCCGCATTATGTGGGAGGACATTGCGAACGTCAGGCTCGACTCGGACTATGAAGCCAGTCGACTTCGGGTTCTCTCAGCGGTTGACGAGCTGCCAGTCGGACACTGCAGTGAGCTCGGCCGCTTGTTGCTCGACGGGCTTGAGAAGGCCCGCAATGTGCACAAGGGGGCCATGCCATGGCAGTTCCGAACGTTCCGCTCGGGCAAGCTAGGAGCTCAGTTGGGATTCGGCGTCTGCTCCGCGTTAAATGAGGTGACACGCGCTGCATTCAGGTCGTGGCTATTGCTTCGTCATCACGAACGCGGAGTCAGTGGCGGCGATCTGGAAACACTGCTTCCATCGGTGTACTGCTCACACCCCGAAGTGACGGTTACCGTGAATGGGACACGACGATGATGGCGGTCGCTGGTGATCCTGGGCTCGCTTGAAGAGGAGCTCCACAACAGTCGCACACTCTGGAACACGCCCCGATAAGCGGCCCGATACCTATCCGACGCGAAACAACGTCCGCTCATGCCGCTGACCGTGCGCCGGTGCCAGCACAGACTGTGGCGAACGGCCTGTAGGTGCGGCAGGTGCGAGATCTGCCCCGTACCGAAACCGACACACGCGAAGCTCAACACTCTGCGACACCTTCCGCGAGATCACAACCGCAGTAACCTCGTCGAACGCCGCATCACTGGACAGGCAGTCCGATCACGCGGAGCATCGAACGTCTCGGCGACCTCGGCAGCGCCGGTGCCACCGCGGATCACGCCGTCTGGCAACTCCCATCGTCGCGGTCGACCGCGTTCTGGACCGAGCGGAGCGCCTCCTGGGCGTGGGTGACGAGATTGCGCAGGCCGCGCTCGGTGGCGACCAGGTCAACGTCGCTGCCGAGAGAGAACTCGACCAGCCCGTGGTCGAACACGTGGTAGGCGATAGCGGTGTTGTCGCTGATTTTGATCCAGGCCGAGACCTGGACGCCTGAACCGATTCCCATGGGCCAGCCCCGTTGCGCTCAGTCGCCATGCCTGCCGCATGGAGATCGTGGATGACTAGCATGACACAGGATTAGCTATCACACAATTTTGTGTTATGCGGCTTGCCCCATGCGGCAGGATGGCGGGATGCCGCCCAAGTCGAAGGTGACCCTGCGAGCCCAGTGGTTGGGTCAGAGCCTGCGGGACCTGCGCGATGAGACCGGCATGACGTTGGCCCGGGCCGGTGAGTTCCTGCAACGCAACGCCGCCACGGTGAGCCGGTTCGAGTCCGGGGAGTACCCGATCCGCCGCCCGGACCTGATGGCGCTGCTCGACCTGTACGGAGTGTCCGATCGCCGCAAGCGTGACGGGTTGCTCCGGCTGTCCGAGGACGTTTGGCAGAAGGGCTGGTGGGACGGCTACGAACCCGACGTCGAGCGCCAGTTCGTTGACTTCGTGTGGCTGGAGTCCCGCGCGACCGAGATCCGCTCATTCGCCGCCCTGGTGGTCACCGGGCTGTTGCAAACCCGGGAGTACGCCGAAGCTGTGATCACTGCCGCCGATTGGGAGGCTGAACCGGCGCAGATCGCCCGCTGGGTGCAACTTCGGATCGACCGGCAGGCCGTACTGCACCAGAAGACACCACCCCGATTGAGAGTGATCATCGATGAGTTCGTGCTACGCCGCGAGGTCGGTGGGTCGGGCGTCATGCGCAGCCAACTCGCCCATCTTCTCGCCTGCAGCAAGCTCCCACATGTGGATCTCCGGGTGCTCCCAGCCCGAGTTGGTGCACATGCCAGCACCAGCGGCGACTTCCTGGTGTTCACCACTGCGGAACCGGACCTGGAGATCGGCTATACCGACACCCTGGCAGGTGGTGTATATGTCGAGCCACCGGGCTCCGAGCGGTTCGTCCGGGTATACGATCACCTCTTGGACAGCGCACTTGAGCCAGCGGAGTCCGCCAAGGTCATCAGCTCCATCGGAGAGGATCTGTAATGGCCCACCCGGACCAGGTCCTCGGTCCGGACGCTCGGGCCGACGTTTCCTGGCGGATCAGCAGCTACAGCAACAGCTCCGGCGGAAGCTGCGTCGAGACCGGCCCCTTGGCCGACCGCACCGGCCGGGTCGCGGTGCGGCACAGCCACCACCCGGATG
Organism: Actinomycetota bacterium; assembly: GCA_030854185.1. Taxonomy (GTDB): domain Bacteria; phylum Actinomycetota; class Actinomycetes; order Mycobacteriales; family Pseudonocardiaceae. Next base: position 2,688 of record JALYTS010000014.1, read on the forward strand.
GCCTCGCTCTCGCCTTCGGCCAACCCGCCTGGGCAGCGTTCGTCGGCGGCGTCAAGAATGATGAGTTCGACTCCCGCGACTAGCTAGCCCTCTAAGGGGGAGCGCACCCGAGAGAGACCCGCTAGGAGTCCTTCCCTCAGACGCCGGGGCAGTTACTCTCGCAGGTCACCCGACGGGAGCTGCCACCTGTCGCAGGATGGACATGTAGCTTCGACCGGTCTCACGCGTCGCCCATGCTTCCTGGATGTGGGCGGTGAGCTTGGGTACGTCCTTCTCGACCGTGCTGGGCCATAGGTTCGGGTTGTACGACTCGACCCGAAGCAGATGGTCCACGTCGAAGATAGGGTTGGTCCCAGTCGCCTTAACGATGGCGACGGGCTTCTCGTCGGCCACGCGCAGCCCAAGCTCGAACAGCACGTTGGGGTTGTGCTCGGTCAGGTCGCAGAGGACGAGGTGGGAGTCCAGCAGGTCGTCGACAATAGTCGCCTGGATTACGTCCGAGCCCTGACGCTTGGCTGTCCTTGCCTCGAAACCCGCTGCCTCGATGGCCGGCTTGAACAGCGAGGCAAACACCTCGTAGAAGAATCCCGGCGCGTTGTCGTCGGTCTTCTCGACAAACGGCATGATCACGAAGCAGATAGGTCGCTCGCCATCCGTCAGAGTCGGGACAGGCCCTGAGATCACCATCCGTCCGGTCCGAACTCGTCGCCTTGCGGCGGTCCGCTCAACAGCCGCAGGAGTACAGCATCACGCAAGGCTGCGGTTGTCTGGCTGATCTGTTCGTGAACGATGATCTTATCGTCCAGCGCTCCGAGCACATCGGCGGCACTGGCCTGAACGTCCGCCTGCGGCACCACGACCGGCAAGGCGCCGAGCATCGACGTGCTGAGAGTGGGGATCATGGCACCACGAACACTCCGGATCAGCCAGTCGCGAACCGCTGGATGACCGAGGTAGTACACGAGGTAACCGGCGCTGATCAGCGGACTCACTCTAAGCCGATAGCACCCGGAACCGAGCAACCAGCCGCCCTGGTGAGCGCTTACCAGCCCCTGACGACCGAGATGACCGGATCGGGCACAGACGATGTCGTCCGGAAGCAATGCGTAGCGCGACAACGCACGAGCCTTCTCCCGAGGCAAACCCGTGGCATAGTCATCAGCGATCCTGTTGTGTCGTAGATCAGTCGGCGTAACGACCGGCACATCTGCCGAACCGAGGCCGGCTGGGCTGACCTGCTTGGACGGTCCCGCCAGGATTTCGCAGATCTCGTCAAGTCGACGTTCTGTCCAGTTGTCAGGCACGGTCCCGATCAAGGAGTCCATGCCTGTATCCCATCCAGCTGCCGAGCGACCGCTTCATCCGCCGCCGCGGCGCGCCGTTCAAGCGCAACGAGCTCGTCCCGCAGCTCGCTCACCGACTTGGCGGGGATGTCGAGCGCCCCGCTCCTGCCCACATACCGGGCCGGGATCAACACGTAGTCCTCGGCCCGGATGCGGTCAATGGCGACGGACGCGGAGAAACCGGGCACGTTCTGGTATCCGTGTCCAGTTCGCCACTTCGTCACGCAGTCGGCGATCCGACTGCTATCCTCACCGGACAGCGTCCGTTGCGTTCGGCTAATCATGTGCCCGAGATCGCTGGCATCGATGAGAAGGATTTCGCCCGAGCTTTTCCCTGCCGGATTGTTGAGCAACCACACCGTAACCGGGATTCCGGTCGAGGCGAACAGTGCCGATGGCAACGCAATGATTGCCTGTACGACGTCATCGTCAATCATTCGGGCTCTGATCTCCCTTTCCGCACCTCCCCTGAACAGGGTGCCACCTGGCATGATGACAGCAGCCCAGCCGTCATCTTTCAACGCGGATACCGCGTATTGCAGCCAGGCAAAGCTGGTCCGGTTCTTCGGCAGCGATCCGTAACGACCGTGCAGGTAGGGCTCTGCGGCTGACCCGGTCGGCGCCTTCAGATCGAACGGAGGATTCGACATGACCACGTTGAATCGCTTGCTCGCGATCAGTTCTCTTCCACCGCGAAAAGGCGCGGCAGCGTCGGCGTCCACCTCCGCCGGGACGCCGTGGATCAGCAGGTTCATGCGCGCCAGCGATGCGGAACGTGCGGACAGGGCATGCCCGGTGAACGAGCCGCCAGACGCCGGACCATAGTGCGCCGCCATGTACTCCGCCGCCTTGAGGAGGAATCCCCCGGAACCGCAGGACGGATCGAATACGCTCGCTGTCGGCTCAGGAGCGAGTACGTCCACGAGAAGCCGAGTCACGGACCGGGGCGTGTGCACCGTGGGGCCTCGACGGCCCTCGCTGACCGCGAACTGGTTCACGAGGAACTCGAACGCTTCGGCGGTCTGACCGGATCGCCGAATTCGATCAACCAGTTGAATGATTTCCGCGAGTCGGGTCGCTCCGGTTGGGTCAGCGAGGAACCTGCCAACAGCACGGTCAAGATCTTCAAGTTGAAGAGCGTGCTTGTCGGCCGCGCTTGCCACCAGGCGTGCGCGCGACTCACCGTCGGCCGCCACGATCGCGTTCCAACAACGTTCGTCTACGGCGGCCAAGTAGAGCAACCCCAGCACGAGGTCGGTGAGTACGGCGATGTCCACCATTCCGCGGCACCGGTCGAACTCCCGCCACAGATCATCCCTGATCGCAACGCCGGACCCGCTCGGGATGCTCGTGGTCGCGCGAAACCTGGCGCCGTAGGTCGCGCCGGGCAGTTCGTCGTCCTTGATGTCCTTTTTCGAGATCTTCCGGCCATCAAGCCATTCCGCCACTTCTGCGGCGACGAACAATTCCTTGCCGCCTGTCTCCTTGGGGATGGGGAACGAGGGGTGACGCCGCCGCCAGTTGCTTACCGCAGGTAACGTGACTTCGATCCGGCGAGCGATTTCGGACATGGTGATCCGGTCATCGGACACGTGGACCGTCCTTTCACATCCAATGCTTGGGCCGTCGCAGAACGATGCCTGTTTCGGTGACGACCTCGTCAGGCAGTTGCGCCTGGCGGACTTTGTCCTCGCCGATGAACACCCATCCGTCGACCACCCGCTTGAGCTCGGTTGAGCGGCGGCCCGGTGGGAAAGCCACGATGATCCGTTTCTCCGGGAACAGGATTTTTGTCTCGCGGACCGCGGGACACAGGTCACTGTCGGCGGAAACCACCAATGCGGCGTCGTAACTGTCCCGTACCGCATCACCGAGCAGCGCGACGGCGATGTTGACGTCGGTCTCCTTCTCCTCGAAGACAGTCCAGACGCTGCCACAGGCACGGCAGCGCCGGTCCTTTTCCTGAAACCGACCATCCTGGATCCGCACCAGCGGGCTGCGCGCGCCGAGGGCGTCCAGATAATCGGACTGCCGCTGCTGGCCGCCCACGTCATTGTCATTGCGGACCCGCGCGGTGAAGTACCTGACCTGCTCCAAGGTCTGACCGTCCCGCAAAAGGCTGCGTGCCAGCGTCCACAGGTCGAGCCACAAGTACTTGCGGCCGTATCTCTTGCGCAGACCGAAGTACAGATTGAAGCCGTCGATGTAAACGGCGACGCGGGTCACGGTGCACCCCTCTGCTGACTTGCGGTTCGTAGGGTAGGCTGATGGCACACCACCCCAGGGTGAGCAGCCCTGGCCCGACGGCCCCGGCAACGGGGCCGTCTCTATTTGATTAGCTGTGGCATCCCATGCCCGCTGCGACCAATGCCCTCGCCCAACCTGTGGCAACTGTAGATCACACGCTCGCCAGATGCAAGCGCACTGCTGTGCACGATTTTTTGTTAACCTACGAGGGAGCCCGTGGACCTTATGAGGACTCGCTCCAACCCGGTGACTCGCGAGGGCGCAGCTCTCGCATCGGTGGGTTGGGGGTCGCGGGCGGATCGGCCCCAAACCGTTGGTGCTCACTGCAAGGCGGCGACCGCATCAACTTCAACCAACTGGTCCTGGTAGCCCAGATCGCGACCCCTAGCAGGGCTCACGGAGTTCCTCCGCGTAGGCGGCAAAGATCACTTCGTAGCGCATTTGTCCTGGCGGACCATCTCTGTGCGCAGCTCGGCCGCGGTCTTGGTGAGCACCGACTGATCACCGTCACTAAGGCGTTGTGCGATGTGCTCGGCGATCGGGTCGGGGTGCGCGTCGAGCACATCGCGAGGCCACCAACGGCGCACCACCTGGGTAAGGCGGTCGGCGGCGAAGGTCTCGGCGACCTCAGTAAGAACGGCCCGGAACTCGGCCTCGAACGCGGCGCGGTGCTCCCCGTCGAGGGCCAGCCAGACCGCCGGTCCACTCTTGTCCAACCACGGCACGAACGCAGTAGGGATGGGATCAGTCATGCGGGCACACTAGCCCGCAGGTATGACGATAATCTCGGCGAACGCGGCGCGCCTGGGCCACCGCGGATCACGGCGTCGGGCAACCTGGACAACCCTGATCAGCGGCGTCAAGCACGACGAGTTCGCCGCCTGACTCAAGCCGCCATGATCGGCACGTCGTAGGCAGCGAATGCGCGATCAGCGGTGATGATCGTGAGCCCCTCGCACTGCGCCTGAGCGATAAGGAGACGATCGAACGGATCGCGGTGATGCATGGGCAGCTGCCCTACTGCCAATCCGTGCCGCACCGTTACCGGCAGTTCCGTCATCGCCTGCTCCACAGTCTGTACTTCAAGATCGCCTGGCACCCGCAGCTTGCCGATCGCCGACTTGACTGCGATCTCGAATGCGCTGACCGCCGATACGATGACTTCGGGCTCCGCCGTGATCGCGTCGCGCGTCTCCTTGCTCAGCCGTGGCGACTCGGCGAGCCACCAGATCAGGACGTTCGTATCGAGCAGCAGCCTCACAGACGGTCGTCCTCAGTGGGGAAGATCGGCCCGTCATAAAACAAAGCCTCCAAGTCCGGATCAGGCTCATCGAAGTCAGGGGATATCCAGACCTTGCCTTTCCATCCTCCGGGCATGCGGCATACAGGGGAGCGCGGCAACGGCACCAGCCGTGCGATCGGCTTACCGTTGCGGGCAATGACAACCTCATCGCCGGCCTCCACCTGCGCGAGCAGCTTGGAGAGTGTGCTCTTGGCCTCGTAGATGTTCACCTGCTTGGGCACTTCCCCAGCGTACTTGACCAACCAGACCAGACCAAGCATGGTGGCCGTTCACACCGACTGCACCTGCTCTGGTCTCCGAAGCGGTGTGGGCCGGCGCGCTAGTGGTCGCCGACACCTGGCGAGACGAAAGGCAGGCCGGGTGGGGGGCCGTGCTCGATCAGGTCGAGCAGTGCATCGGTATCCAGATGGGCGCAGACGAGGTCACCGAGCAGATCCAACTGGGCGGCCCGTAAGGCGGCGAAGCTGGTGTCGGGCGCCGGTCGGAAGCCGGGCCGGTCGGCGAGGGCGGCCACTCGCCGCAGCAGGGCACGGCGAAAAGCGTCGTTTTCGAACAGCCCGTGCCAATGGGTGCCCAGCACGTGACCGCCGTCGGAGCCGTCGTCGGCGCCCGACACCAGCGGTGGGTCACCGCGATGAACCACCCGGCCGTGGTGGATCTCGTAGCCGATTACTGGCTCCCCCAGCGCGGTCCCAGCCGCACGCCGCAGATGTTTGCGCTGGTCGAAGACCACCTCTAGATCAAGCAGTCCCAAGCCTGTCACCTCACCCACGCCGGACTCGACGTGATCGGTGATGCGGCGCGCCAGCATCTGGTAGCCACCGCAGATGCCCAACACCGGACGTCCGGCGGCGGCGTGTGCCGCCACCGCGGCAGCCAGCCCCGTCCGGCGTAACCAGGACAGGTCCGCGACGGTGGATTTCGAGCCGGGCAGCACCACCAGGTCAACGTCGGCTAGCCGGGACGGCTCGGTGACATAGCGGACCATCACCCCGGGTTCGCAGGCCAACGCCTCGACATCGGTGCCATTGGAGATCCGTGGCAGCCGCACCACGGCCACCCGCAGCCACTGGGTGCCCTCCGGGGGAGCCGGGTGCCCGATCACGCCGTCGGCAATGTGCGCCAGTGAGTCCTCGGCATCGAGCCACAGCGAGTCGCTAAACGGCAGCACGCCGTAACTGCGCCGGCCGGTCAGCGCCTGCAACTGGGTCAGTCCGGGAGCCAGCAGGTCAGGATCGCCGCGGAACTTGTTGATCACGAATCCGGCCACCAGCGCCTGGTCGGCGAGCGACAGCAGAGCCACGGTGCCGAACAGGTGCGCGAGCACACCGCCCCGGTCGATGTCACCGACCACCAGGACCGGCAGCCCAGCGGCCCGGGCCAAGCCCATGTTGGCGATATCGGTGGACCGGAGATTGATCTCGGTGGGCGATCCGGCGCCCTCGCAGATCACCACGTCGTACTCGGCTCGTAGCGCGGTCAACGTGCTCACCGCGACGTCGAGCAGTTCAGCCTTACGGTTGCGGTAAGACGCGGCGGATACCGTGCCAGTGGCGTGGCCGAGCACCACGACCTGGGCGCAGCGGTCGCTGCCCGGTTTGAGCAGGACCGGGTTGAACCGCACGTCCGGCTCGATACCGCACGCCGCGGCCTGCATAGCCTGAGCTCGGCCGATCTCCCCCCCGTCGGGGGTCACCACCGAGTTGTTGGACATGTTCTGCGCCTTGAACGGCGCCACCGATATCCCGCGACGGGCCAGCCATCGGCAGATCCCGGCCACCAACACACTCTTGCCCGCGTCGGAGGTGGTGCCGGCGACGAGCAACGCTCCGCGCGTCATTACGGCAGGGTCAAGATCTCCGCCCCGTCCGCGGTGACGACGAGGGTGTGCTCGAACTGCGCGGTGCGCGCCTTGTCCTTGGTCGTCACCGTCCACCCGTCGGGCCACACGTCGTAGTCGATGGTGCCGACCGTGATCATCGGCTCGATGGTGAAGGTCATTCCCTGCTCCAACACGGTGTCCACGGACGGCTCGTCGTAGTGCAACACGACCAACTTGCCGTGGAAGGAGCGCCCGATGCCGTGGCCGGTGAAGTCGCGGACCACGCCGTAGCCGAAGCGTTTGGCGTAAGCCTCGATGACCCGACCGATCACGTTGAGCTGACGGCCCGGTCGCACCGCGCGGATGCCGCGCATCATCGCTTCGTGAGTCCGCTCGACCAGGAGCCGGTCCTCCTCGCTGACGTCACCGGCGAGGAAGGTGGCGTTGGTATCGCCATGGACACCGCCGATGAACGCGGTGACGTCGATGTTGACGATGTCGCCGTCCTCGATCACGGTCGAGTCCGGGATGCCGTGGCAGATCACCTCGTTCAGCGACGTGCAGCAGGACTTGGGGAAACTCTTGTAACCCAGGGTCGAGGGATACGCACCGTGGTCGACCAGGAACTCGTGTACCGCCCGATCGACCTCATCGGTGGTGGCCCCGGGCGACACCGCGCGGCCGCCCTCGGCGAGCGCCTGCGCGGCGATCTTTCCTGCCACCCGCATAGCCTCGATCACCTCGGGCGGCTGGGTCCACGGCTCGGTGCACGGGCTGGGCCCGGGTTTGCCGACGTAGTCCGGCCGCTGGATCGCCGGGGGGACCGGACGCATCGGAGTCTGGCGGCCTGGACGCAACTGGGTTCGCACGGGCATACCCCCACTCTATGCCGGTCACCCCGCACCTAGTGCGGACAGGAAGCGCCCGGAGACGTCCAAGGCCGGGGCGGACGAGCCTGCGCCGACGACCAGGGTGGCGAATGCCAGGTCACCCCGGAACCCGACGAACCAGCCATTCGCGCCGGTAGGGCCGTCGTCCGCGGTCCCGGTCTGGCCGAACAACTGGGTCTGGCCCGCCAACGATTTCGCGGTGCCCGCGGTCACCTCTTCTCGCATCATCGCCCGCACCGCGTCGGCGATTTCGCGGGGCACCGGCGGGACCGGTCCGAGCGCCGTCTGAGTCGTCGTTCCCCGGATCAGAATCGGGGTGGGGAGTTGACCGCCGGCATCGATCGTGGCAGCCACCAGCGCCATGCCGAACGGGCTGGCGAGCACCCGGCCCTGCCCGAATCCGTTCTCCGCGCGCCGCACCATCGACTCCGCGGGGGGGACCTGACCGGTGAAAGTAGAGAGGCCGGCGATGGCGTAGTCCATCCCGATGCCCATCTGGTGCGCCGCGTCGGTCAACGCGCCGGTTCCCAGCCGGGCCGCCAGTTGGGCGAACGTGGTGTTGCACGAGCTGGCGAAGGCGGTGTGCAGTGGCAACGTGCCCAGATCGATGAGGTGATCGTTGGGTACCACCCGCTGCCCGACAATGGTGGTCGCCGGACAGGCCACTGGCGAGTTCGGCGTGACCTGCTTGGACTGCAAGGCCGCCGACGTCGTGACGATCTTGAAAGTGGACCCTGGCGGGAATCGCCCGGTAAGCGACAGCGGGCCTTGCGCGTCGGCCGCACTGTTCTGCGCGACGCCCAGGATCTCCCCGGTGGAGGGCTGGATCGCCACGATCATCGCCGGGTTGGGCACCGAATCGACAGCGTGTCCGGCGGCTACCTGCACGGCACGATCGACCGTGGTAGCGAGGGTCGGCACCGGACGTGGCTGCTCGGCGGCGAGGGTTTCGACCTCCTGCCCTGTCGCGGTCACCGTCACGATGCGCCAACCGGCGGCGTTCTGGAGTTGTTCGGCGACCACTTTGCGGATGCCCGGCAGCAGCTGGGAGGCGAAGTCCCGGTCGGGACCGAGCAGCCGCTGCTGGGTGGGGAAGCTCAGCCCGGGCAGCTGATCGATCTGATCCCGTATCGCTTCGTAGTCCTGCTGGCGAAGCACGGCCACCGCACTGGGCTGCCCCGCCGGTGCGGCGTTGGCTCCAGCAATGATCGACTGCTGGGTGATCTGGGGATCGAAACGCCCCAGGACACTCGCCAGCTGGGCAGCTTCGGCGGCCAGATCCGGGGTCTCGCTGCGATCGAGCGCGACGGTGACCACGGTTTGCGAGGTCAGCAGGGGTGTTCCGGCGCGGTCGACCACCGGGGCCGGTTCAGCCGGCTCCTCGCGCAGCGTCAGGAGTTGATGCGGGCCGAGCCGCGGGTGCAGCACCGCGGGACTCCACCGCACCACCCAGCCATCGGTGGTGTTCGCGGGCACCAGCTCCAAGACGCCTGGGTAACGCCACTGCCGACCCCTACCCAGGTCCCAGACCGCGGCGAAAGAGGCCGAGGCGATGCGGTCGCCGGCGCGGACCTCACCCACAGTCAGCTGCACGCGCTGGGGCTTCAGTTCGTCGCGAACCTGCCGGATCAGCTCAGTGGCGGCGACCGGATCGTCGGTGAACCGCCCGGCCGCGGCGGCGTCACCCTTGGCCACTGCGTCGAGGAAGGCAGCCGCCGCGTCCTGCGGGTCGGACCCGAAGAAACCGCAGCCAGCCGGCAGGACGGCCATCAGGGCCGCCAGCAGGACGGCTACCAGACGTAGTCGGCGCACGGGCGCGAGTATGCCGCTTGACAGTTCAGAACAGCACCGTAGCGAAGCAGCCCACCTGGGTGAAACCGACTCGGCGGTACGCGGCCCGGGCCGGCTGGTTGTATGCGTTGAAGTACAGGCTGGCGACCCGACCCATCGCCTGTAGTCGGGCCACCACGGCCGCCGTCGCACCCGCCGCCAGCCCATGACCACGCCAATCCGGATGCACCCACACGCCCTGGATCTGACCCACGGTAGACGACATCGCCCCGATCTCGGCCTTGAACACCACCTCGCCGGCGTCGAACCGGGCGAATGCCCGCCCCGCCGCGATCAACTCCGCCACCCTGGCGCGGTAACCGGCGCCGCCGTCGGGCAGTCGAGGATCGACCCCGACCTCCTCGGTGAACATCGCCACCGCAGCCGGCAGGTAGCTTTCCAATTCGTCCGGACGCACCGGCCGCACCAGCGGGTCCGCGCGGACCCGGGGCTGCTCGGCAAGCACCATCAGCGGCTGGTTCGGACGCTCCTCGCGGGCCGGCCCCCAACTCTCACACAGCTCCGACCACAACCCGAGCACCTGATCGGCCGGTCCCACCATGGACGAGCAGCACCTGGCCCGCCGGGCCGCCCGGTCTGCGAAGGCCCGGATCGCCGACGGTCCGCCACACATGGGCACGAGGTTGGCGCCAGAAAAGCACAACCCGTCGAGCCCGCAGTGCGGGCGACCGGCGAAACCCCACAGCTCCCCGCCGAGCCGCCATGGATCCAGGCTGCCGTTTTCGATCCGAGCGGCCAGCATGCAGGACATCACCGGGTCGGCGGCCAGCGCCGCACGGACGCTGCGCACGTCACGGTCATCCAGCAGGCGTGCGCCCGCGTACTTGAGCACACCGTCTAGCGTGCCAGAACAGCCGAGGCAGCGCCGTCGAAGGAGTCCCTGAGCTAAGAACCTTCGGCCTTGTACTCCTGCGCCTTGGGCACTTCGGCCAGGCGGAAGGCCTCCTCGATGAGCGTCTCGACGATCTGCGCCTCGGGCACCGTCTTGATCACCTTGCCACGGACGAAGATCTGTCCCTTGCCGTTGCCCGAGGCCACCCCGAGGTCGGCCTCGCGGGCTTCGCCTGGTCCGTTGACCACACACCCCATCACGGCCACCCGCAGCGGCACTTCCATGCCTTCCAGGCCCGCGGTGACCTCCTCGGCGAGCTTGTAGACATCGACCTGGGCTCGGCCGCACGACGGGCAGGACACGATCTCCAACCGCCGGGTCCGCAGGTTCAGCGACTCCAGGATCTGCAGGCCGACCTTGACCTCCTCGACCGGCGGTGCGGACAGCGAGACCCGGATCGTGTCCCCGATGCCCTGGCTGAGCAATGCCCCGAACGCGGTGGCCGACTTGATGGTGCCCTGGAACGCGGGGCCGGCCTCGGTGACCCCGAGATGCAACGGGTAGTCGCACGCGGCGGCGAGCTGCTCGTAGGCGCGGACCATGATCACCGGATCGTGGTGCTTCACCGAGATCTTGATGTCGTGAAAGTCGTGTTCAGCGAACAGGCTCGCCTCCCACAACGCGGATTCGACCAGCGCCTCCGGGGTCGCCTTGCCGTACTTGGCGAGGATCTTGGGATCCAGCGACCCGGCGTTGACGCCAATCCGGATCGGGACGCCCGCATCCTTGGCGGCCTTGGCGATCTCGGCCACCCGGTCATCGAATTTCTTGATGTTGCCGGGGTTGACTCGCACCGCCGCGCACCCCGCATCGATGGCGGCGAAGACGTACTTGGGCTGAAAGTGGATATCAGCGATCACCGGTATCCGTGACTTACTCGCGATGGCCGCCAGCGCCTCGGCATCATCGGCACTGGGCACCGCCACCCGCACGATGTCGCATCCCGCCGCGGTGAGCTCGGCGATCTGCTGCAGGGTGGCGTCCACGTCAGCGGTGAGCGTGGTGGTCATCGACTGTACGGACACCGGGTACTCGCTGCCCACGCCCACCGTTCCGACCTGCAACTGGCGGGTCTTGCGACGCTCGGCAAGAACCGGTGGCGGAACGGCCGGCATGCCAATCATCATGGGAGGCCTCATCATTGGCCCAATCATCGGCTCAGTCATGGGTGCAAACGAATCGGATTGATGATGTCGGCGGTGATGGTCAGAGCGCCGATCCCGATGAACACGATCGCGACCGCATAGGTCAGCGGCATCAGCTTCGCGTAGTCCACCGGAGGCCCGTTGGGGCGGCCGGTGGCCCGCCGGATGGCGTTGCGGAGGCTTTCGTAGAGGTTGACCGCGATATGCCCGCCGTCCAGTGGAAGCAACGGCAGCAGATTGAACACCCCGACGAACAGATTGAACGCCGAGAGCAGGAAGAGGAAGAACCACCAGGCGCCGTAACCCACGGCGTCGCCGCCGAGCACGCTGGCCCCGACCACGCTGACCGGCGAGTCCGGTCGGTTCTGGCCGCCGATCCGGTCGAACAGCGCGGGAATCTTCTGCGGGAATTGCTTGAGACCCTGCCAGGTGTTGGCGAACATGGCGCCGGTGAAGGTAACGGTCTTGCCTACCGCGGCTGCTGGGCTGTAATGCAGCGTCACGGCGTCCGGTTGTTGCGGTGTCACGCCGATCGCGCCGACCAGCTTGTCGCCCTGGCCACCCAGCGCCGAGACCGGCACCCGGGCGACGTCGATGACTACGGTGCGCTGTTGCCCGGCACGCTCGAGGCGGAACTCGGTCGGTCCGGAACGGCGCTGGATCGCACCGATCAGGTCGGCGGAGTTATGAATCGGGGCGCCTGCCACGGCCAGCACCCGATCCCCTGGCTGCAGGCCCGCGTTCCTGGCCGGCGCGGGGGAACCCGGCCGGCAGGAATTGTCGGCTTGCACCTCGAGGCACTGGCTGACCTTGGACACCACCGCGGGGGCCGGCGCCCGGTTGAGGTTCGGCAGGCCGGTCGACACCGCCATCGCATAGATCAGCACGATGCCCACGGCGAAGTGGGTCAACGAGCCCGCGGCGAGCACCACGACCCGCTGCCAGGTGGGGAAACGGAAGAACGCCCGCCTACGGTCGTCCGGATCGGGTAGCTCGTCCATCGCGGTCATCCCCGCGATATCGCAGAACCCACCGGCCGGGATCGCTTTGAGGCCGTACTCCGTCTCTCCCCGGCGAAAGGAGAACAGGGTCGGGCCGAAGCCGATGAAGTAGCGGCGCACCTTCATCCCGAAGAACTTTGCGCTGTACATGTGGCCGGCCTCGTGCAATGCGACGGAGATCCCGATGCCGATCGCAAAAAGCACCACCCCCAACACGAACGTCACGCTGTGCTCCTCACTTCGGGGCTCCTCACTTCGGGATCCTCACTTCGGGCTCCGACCGGTCTGGGTGAGTCGAGGCGCCCAGCAGCTCCCTGGCTCTGCTCCGGGCCCAGTCCTCGGCGGCCAGCACGTCGTCCACCGTAGTCGGCTCGGCCCGCCACCCCTGCGCCTCACCCAGTACGGCCGCCACAGTGTCGACAATCTCACGGAAGGAGATGCGGTGCTCGAGGAAGGCCGCCACCGCCTCCTCATTGGCCGCGTTGAACACCGCGGGAACGCACCCGCCGGCGACGCCCGCCTCCTTGGCCAGTTCGATGGCGGGGAAGGTCTCGGTATCCACCGGTTCGAACGTCCAGCTCGTGGGGTGAGCGAAGTCGCAGGCCGGGGCCGCGTCGGCCACCCGGTCCGGCCAACCCAGCGCCAGCGCGATCGGCAACCGCATATCCGGTGGGCTGGCCTGGGCGATCGTCGAGCCGTCGGTGAAGGTGACCATCGAATGAATCACCGACTGCGGGTGGACCACGACGTCGATGCGATCGTAGGCGATACCGAACAGCAGGTGCGTCTCGATCAGCTCCAGGCCCTTGTTCACCAAGGTAGCGGAGTTCACCGTCACCACCGGCCCCATCCGCCAGGTCGGATGCGCCAGGGCCTGCTCGGCGGTGACCCCGTCGAGCTCCTCGCGGTGACGGCCGCGGAAAGGCCCTCCGGAGGCGGTGAGCACCAGCCGGGATACCTCCGCCCTGGTGCCGGCCCGCAAGCACTGGGCCAGTGCCGAGTGCTCGGAGTCCACCGGCACGATCTGGCCCGGCGCTGCGGCGCGGGTGACCAGCGTGCCACCAGCCACCAGGGACTCCTTGTTGGCCAGCGCCAGGATGGCGCCGCTGCGCAGCGCCGCGAGCGTCGGCGCCAGGCCGCGGGAACCGGTCACCCCGTTGAGCACTACGTCGGCGGGCTGGGTCGCGACAAGCTCGGTTACCGCCTCGGGACCGACCAGGATCCGGGGCATCCGGTATCCGCCCTGGTTGTACCCGCATCGCTGAGCTTCGGCGAACAGGGCCAGCTGCAGGTCCTGCGCCGCCCGACCCCGGGCCACCGCGACGGCGGGTGCACCGGACGCCAGCACCTGCGCAGCCAACGCCTGCGGGTCTGCCCCGCCGGCGGCGAGCCCGACCACGCGGAAGCGACCAGGGTTGCGGTGGATCACGTCCAGCGCCTGGACGCCGATCGACCCGGTGCTGCCCAGCAGCAGTACCGTGCGTGGCCGATCCGACGGGTCCATCTAAGTCATTGTCCCCGATGACAGCGTTGTTAGGCGTACCCGGTGGTGGCTGTGAGCCGGCCGGCCGCTGGTATGCGACGCCAGCTGCCGGTATGCGATGATGTTGGCGTGTCCGTGACTGATCAGCATCCCGCCGACCAGGACTCTACCTACGGCGGGCCCTCAATCCACGGTGTGGACCCGGACGAGGAGCCGTCAGCCGCGTGGGGCTGGCATGGCACTCCCCAGCGCGCCGGCAAGATCGCTGGTTGGTTCACCGCCTTCGCGCTGTTCGCGATGCTCATCGGGAACAACGAGGGTCACGTGGGGGACTTCTTCCTGATCGCCCCCGGCGCGGCGCTTGTGGTGATGCTGATCGCCAGCCACTTCAAGGCCCGCAAAGCCAAGCGGCGCTGAGGTTCGGCGGGTGGCCGGCACCCGCGGCACGCCAGCCGTCGAGCTGGAGGTCGGCCACCGAACCGTCCGGATCACCAATCCGGACCGCGTGTACTTCCCCGCACGGCGCGAGACGAAGATCGACCTCGCCCGGTACTACATCGCAGTCGGCGACGGCATCGTTCGGGCGCTGCGCTGCCGTCCGTGCATGTTGCACCGGTTCCCCACCGGAGTCACCGGACCCAAGGTGCACCAGAAAAGGCTGCCGGCCGGTGCTCCACCATGGGTGCAGACGGTGCGGGTGGACTTCCCGTCCGGGCGCTGGGCGGACGAACTGTGCGTCACCGACCTCGCCGACGTGATCTGGGCGGTGCAGATGAGCACCGTGGAGTTCCATCCGTGGAACACCCGCGCGACCGACGTGGAACGTCCCGACGAGTGGCGCATCGATCTGGACCCGCAGCCCGGCACCGGGTTCGCGCAGGCCCGCCAGGTGGCCGTGGTGGCGCAGGAGGTACTCACCGAGCTCGGCGCGGTGGGCTGGCCGAAGACCTCCGGGGGTCGGGGCCTGCACGTCTACGTGCGGATCGAGCCGCGCTGGGGCTTCGCCGACGTGCGCCGCGCGGCCCACGCGTTCGCCCGTGAAGTGGAGCGGCGCGCACCGGATCTGGTCACCACCGCGTGGTGGAAGCGGGACCGGATCGCGGCGGTGTTCGTCGACTGGAACCAGAACACCCGCGACCACACGATCCGCGGCGCCTACTCAGTGCGCGGCGTGCCCGAGGCGGTGGTGTCCACACCGTTGCGGTGGGACGAGGTGCCCGACGCCGAACCCGGTGACTTCACCCTGGCCACCGTGCCCGAGCGGTTCGCATACCTGGGCGACGTGCATGCCGGCATCGACGATGCGGTGTTCTCGCTGGAGCCGCTGCTCGAGTGGGCCGACCGGGACCCGGTCACTCGCTCGTCAGGACGTCAGCGAGGTTGAACCGGACCGGCCGCTCGAGCTGCTCGTAGGTGCAACTGCGGGGATCGCGATCGGGGCGCCAGCAGACGAATTGGGTGGTGTGCCGGAAGCGCACGCCCTCCATGTAGTCATAGCGGACCTCGACGACGCGTTCGGGACGCAGCGGTGTGAAGGACAGGTCCTTGCCGGCGTTCCAGCGGCTGGTCTCGGACTTGCGCGGAGTGCGCTCACCCTCCTCCTGCCGGGCCCAGGCCCATGGATGATCGTCGAACGTCGTGACGAGGGGCAGCAGCTCAATGAGCAGTTCCCGGCGCCGGGCCATCGAAAACGCCCCGACCACGCCCACCGACACGAGAACCCCCCGGTCGTCGTAGAGGCCCAGCAGCAGCGAGCCGATGGCGTCCGGACCGGATTTGTGCAGCCGGAAGCCGGCGACGACACAGTCGGCGGTACGTTCATGTTTGATCTTGGTCATTACCCGCTTGTCGGGCTGGTAGCGCAGGTCGAGACTCTTGGCGATCAGGCCGTCCAGCCCGGCACCTTCGAACTGGTCGAACCACCGGCGGGCGACGTCCTGGTCTCGCGTCGCCGGCGTGACGTACACCGGCGCGGCGGCGCCGGCCAGCGCCTCTTCCAACGCCGCGCGTCGCTGCGCGAGAGGCTGCTGGGTGAGGTCGTCGTCGCCGAGCGCGAGCAGGTCGAACGCCACGAAACTGGCCGGGGTCTGCTCGGACAGCAGCCTGACCCGGCTGGCCGCGGGGTGAATACGCTGCTGCAGCGCCTCGAAGTCCAAGCTGTTGCGTTCCCGATCGGCGATCACGATCTCGCCGTCGATCACTGCCCGGGGCGGGAAATTCGTCAGGACAGCGGTGACGATCTCGGGAAAGTAACGGGTCATCGGCCGTTCCTTACGGCTGCCGATCTCGACCTCGTCACCATCCCGGAAAATGATCGATCTGAAGCCGTCCCATTTCGGTTCATAGTGCTGGCCGGCCGGAATCTCGGCGGCGGGCTTGGCCAGCATCGGCGCGACCGGCGGCATGACGGGGAGCTGCACGGTGCCAGTGTCCTCCCCCAGCTACCCGACCAAGTCACGGATGGCGGCAACGACGGCATCGGGGCGTTCTCGGGGCGTGCCCGCTGTGCAGCACGCGCGTGCGCAGCGTTCCCTAGCCCGCACGACCGCCCGATCCGTTGATCACCGCTTGTGTGCCTACGGCGACACATCCTGTCGTCCAAGACACACCAACGATGATCAACGGCTCTGGGTCCCGGCGAGCCAGTAGGCCGGGGCTCGTGGCGCCCTAGCAGACCATTCCTTGTGGTCCCTCAATCTCAATGGCGCTTCTCAAGGGCGACGGCTTGGCGCAAGCGCTTCGCGGCTTCCCGGAGATCAGGATCGGTGCGTGCTTCCGAAGTCATCAGCTCGGCCAGCGCCTCGGCGATGACGTTGAGCTTCTCCTGCGCGGCCTCCTCCGCGCGGCGACCGGCGTTCTCAAGCAGCACCACCAGCAGCAGCGTGAGGACGCTTGCGACAGTGTGAATTGCTGTCTGCCATTCCTTGAGGTCCTCCCACAGAGGCAAGCTGACCAGCCAGATCGCGACGATGCCAGCACACACGAAGAAGAATGGGGCCTGGCTGACCCGGCGGTGGGCCGTCTGGACAAATCGGTCAAACAGCGAACGGCGATCTCCCGCTATGCGGGTCTTCGCGGCCTCGCTGCGCTCCACAATCAGAAGCCTACTGCGGGTGCGGTACGGGCCGCTCCGCGCGTGGTGCCGACCGGTGTGGCCGTGCAATTAATCGAGGTGACGATAGATCGTCTTGCGGGACACGCCGAAGGTTTCTGCGATTTCAGCAACGGTGCACTTACGTTTGCCGTCCTCGCCCTTGTCCTCATACATTCGCCGGGCCACCAGAACCTGCCGCTGGCTCAGCTTGGGTTTACGGCCGCGGGCCCGTGCGGCTTCCAGTCCCTTCCTGGTGCCCTCGCTGACCTTACCGAAATAGACTAACGAGGTGGGGTTGACCCACTGCGCGGGATGGAGTTGCGTGTTGCCTCGGACGCACTGGCGAGCGGAGTGATTACCCGCGTCGAGCCAGAGCCTCGGGTTCGGGCATGTGATCGACCACTGATGAGCCAAGAGCGCCGCCCAGCAGGCGCAGATCCAGGCGCAGACTGATGCCGGGCAGATCCGAACCAACGCCCGGCAACTCCAGAGGGCGTGACGCACGCCGGCTAGCGCCGGCGCCGTCGCGGAAGTAGAGAGCCGAGGGCCACCCCCTGTGGGTGGCCTCTCGGTGCTGGGCAAGGCGTCGCCTCTGAGTATCAAGCCGTCAGTGACAGTGCAGGCCAGACGGAATTCGCCGTCGACGCCGTCTGAATCAGCCCAGTTTCGACGGCCGCCCGTTCCTTACTGCCGGAGCAGAACAGCTAACTAATACCGACAGAGCACCTAACTAATATCGACGGCGGCCATTACCCCGCCCGCGGAATGCGTCCTTGATCTTCTCGCCAGCCTGCTTCAGGTTGCCCATTATCTCATCGGCCGTGCCCTCGGCTTGCAGGCGCCTGCTGCCGGTGACCTCGCCGGTGTTCCGCTTGATACGGCCACGCAGCACCTGAGCCTTGTCCCTGAACTTATCCGCGAAGCTCATCCAGCCTCCTACCCTCGTCGTCGGGACAGCCCCGAACCTGTGCTCGGGACGCCGCCGACTCCCTCCGAACATACCCTGATCGGAACCATGCCAGTCGTGGCGTTCCGATCGGCTGGAATTGCTCGTCGATCGGCTCGGCGGTCCTGTCTGGGGACCGCAGGCAAACACGTCCAGTAGCGCCGGCCCGCCGGCCGCGACGTCCTCGCCGACCACCCTCCCTGAACGCCACGCCCTCCCCCGAAGAGATCATGCCGCCCGGCCACCGAAAGGCATTCTCACTGGTCAGCGCTGTCCTCGGAGCGACGATCAGGGACGCCTGCTTAGTGTCCTGAGAGATGTGGAGCATCTCGGTGACGCGATGGTAGCCAACTGACCGGTAGATGCTCTCCTCCGCCGCGCCTTCAGGGGTCAGGAACGGGGTGATGATCCCGACGGTGGGGCACGCGCGGGTGAGCAACGCGGACAGTGCTGTCGCGATTCCGCGTCGCCGGTAGGGGATTCGAACACCGATAGCGGCGAGCTCGCTGACACCGTCGTGGGGTGGCGCGCAGAGCCCACCTCCCACGCCGCGGCCGGTGGCCAGGTCACGGGCGAGGGCCACCAGACCTCCGCCCTCGACAGTGCCACGCAGCCGGGCGACGTCGTGGTCAGTGGTCTCGGGCTGGCCGTAGGCCTCGTTCTGCGCCTCGGCGACCTGGCGTAACTGTTCATCGTCGCCGGCCAGGCAGAGTTCGATCCCGGCAACAATCGGCGGTGCGGCTGCGTCGGTGGGCAGGCACGTCAGTACCGGTACCCGCCGCTCCGGCACGATGCCCTCGGCGAGCAAGCCGGACTCAACGGCCGGGCAGAGGTCAGGCAGGTATTCCAGCCGCGGGATGCGGTCGCGGTCGGTGAACGCCCTAATCAGGGCCGTGACCTGGATTCCCGTGGGCTCTACGCCGTCGTCTGGGACGGCGTAGTTGCGGAACAGGCCCGCGTCGTGGTCGTCGAACGATGCCAAGAACGGACCGACGCGTTGTGCGCTCGGCCCGGCAAGGGCGCGCAGGTAAGCGTGCAGACGATGCGAGAACACTGGAGAACCTTTCGCTGGTCAACAGAGCAGGAAACAGCTCGAAAGCGCGGGCCGCTCATGTCAACCACCGTCAGGCAGCAGCGTCATACGCGCTGCGGGGTTGCGGGGTTGCGCTCAGCGACCCTCGGGGGGCGCCAGCATGGCCTCAGTCCTCCTGAACTCGGATGAAGACAACCACAAGCCTACCGGTGCGAAGGGCCCTGAGCGAGGCAATAACCGTTTGCAGCGCAGCTCCGCCATCCTGCGGCACAGCGCGCGGGCCGCACTTCGACGGGAGCGTCGCGCACCGTGATCACCATCCGCGACCGGCAACGTCCCGGCTGGGTGCTCTACCCGCACGGAGCGGCTGGTTTCGGCGTGCTCATCGCCGATGACGCCGCGCGCACCCTCGCCGACCACATCGGGGATTGTGATCTACAACTATTCCGCGTCCTGCCACGGTGCGGGGCGTAGCTGGTAATCATCACAACGCTCCCGCGGCCCCGCTTGATCGGGCAGTATGGCAGCCGTGCACGCGTGGGTCGGAGTCACGGACTGGGACTGGTACCGGTTCCTACAGGAGCGGGTCGCGACAGAGGTGAACTTCTGGCAGCCCAGCGGTCGACGCCGGTTCGAGGCGATCCCCGCGGGCGCGCCATTCCTCTTCAAGTCACACTACTCGCACGGCAACCGGATCGTCGGTGGCGGCTTTCTGAGCGGTTGGGCATCACTACCGATAACGCGCGCGTGGGAGTTCTTCCGCGAGGACAACGGCTTTGCGACAGTCGAGGAAATGCGTACCCGGATTTACAAATACCGGAGAAAGACGCTGGATGATGGCGGCGCCGACCCAGAGATCGGCTGCATTATGCTAAGAGACGTCCGGTTCTTTGACCCGGACGAAGCGCCCGATGCCCCGCCAGGATGGGCAAGCAACATCGTGCAGGGCCGTAGGTATGACCTCGCCTCGCCCGAGGGCAGCTACTTGGAGCACGTGCTCGGCGCCCTGTTGAGCCGTCACCTGAACCTGGCTATCGACAATGAGGCCGACCAAGGCGACAACGATTCTCCTGATGCCGTCCTGGGCAAGGTATTTGGGCAACCCCGACTCACCCGCGTCCGGGTCGGCCAAGTCGCTTTCAAGGCCCTCGTTCAGGAGGCGTACGATCGACGCTGCGCGATTACCGGCAGCAAGATCGTTCCCGTACTACAGGCGGCGCACATCCGTCCCGTGACCAACCAGGGCGAGAACCGGGTCGACAACGGCCTGCTGCTCCGCTCAGACGTCCACGCCCTGTTCGACCGCGGTTACCTGGCGGTTCATCCGCAGAAGAAGACGTTGCTGGTGAGCCCGCGCCTGCGGACGGAATGGGGTAATGGCGAGGACTTCTACCGGCGAGCGGGGTCCGGCGAAACAATCTGTATGCCTCAACGGAACCTCGACCAGCCGAACGCAGACTTCCTCGCCTGGCACGCCGATACAGTCTTCCGCGCCTCATAGCGGCGGAATACGAACAGCGGAAAGATACACCAAAACCAGCAACCGCATCCGACACGCGTCATGACAGAAATCATCATTCACGGGCGGCCGTTGGTGATCTCCATTCGTGGGTGAGCAGGGAGTACAGGACGGAATCCCGCCACGCGCCGTTGGTGAATACGTGATCGCGGAGCAGGCCCTCCCGAGTGAAGCCGAGCCGGGTGACGATGGCGATGGATACGGCGTTGTCGGGCCCGATTGCCGCGGAGATGCGGTGCAATCCGAGTGTGGTGAAGCCGTAGCCGATGAGGGTGCGCGCGGCGTCGGAGGCGTATCCACGGCCCCAGTGCGACGCGGCAACCGCGAAACCGAGTTTGGCACCCTGCACGCCGCTGAGCCCCAGCCGCACGAATCCGATCAGCCGATCATCGGTGTGGGTGGTGACGGCGAAATAGTACTCGGTGCGCGAAGTGTGTTTGGCGCGTTCGATGGCACCGGTGAGCACCTCGGCTTGCTGCTCGCGAGTTCGGGAGTCGAAGGACAGCCACCGGGTTACCCGGTCATCGCCGACTATGCCGTCCCCGTCGTCGAGATCGTCGGCCCGGAACTCGCGCAGCCGCACCTTCGCTCCGGTCAGTGTCACCCCGTGTGGCGCAGTGTCGGTCATCGTTGGAGCGCCAGCCGCTCGGAGGTGAAGCCTTCGATGGCGCCCGCTAGGTCAGTGGCGCCCCGGCCCGGATCCTCCACCGCGCGCAGCGCGGTGCGCACATGCTCGACCGAGGTCACGATCCCATGGATGCGCTTCGGCGGGGGGAGTTCGAGCACTGGCGCGAGCGCTTCGGCCGCGCCGTCGATCTCGCCTAGGAGGACCCGCGCGACGGCGAGGGCGCTGCGCGCGCCGGACTCGTCACCGAAGGCTCGGTCTTGGTCGGGTGCCCCGGCATAAGCGTCCAGCGCTTCCAGGGCAAGGCGTTCGGTGTGATTCGCCTCGGCCTCACCGCCCCAGGCGAGCGCGTCGGCGGCGTAGTAGAGCTGGCGTGGTCGGCTGAACGTGCACAGTCCACCGAGGCTGTCCAGCTCGTCGGGCTGCAGGCGTTCCCTTGTCTCAGTGGCTCTGTCCAGCGCGGCGTGTGCCTCCTCGAACCGGTTGAGCGCGGCCAGCGATCGCGCCTCGCTACTGGCCAGCCACACACTGGCGGTACCTTTGCTGCGAGTTGCGGCGTCGGCGCCGAGTTGCGCGTAGCGCACCGAGTCCTCCAACCGACCTGACCAGTAGGTGATCAGGGCCTGCAGGCCTCGAATCCAGGCGCGCAGCCCGTCGTGACCAGCGTTGTCCGCACAGGCATAGCCCGTCCGCGCCTGCGTCAGCGCGTCATGCGGAACGCCGAGGTCGTGTGATGCCTTAGCCATCAGCCCGCAGGCGATCCCAGCGATCAGATAGAGGTCCCTCGTTTGAGCCGGGCGCTGGCGCCCCTCCAGCAACCCGAAGGCACGATCCTGAGTGTCCACCAGATCACCGAGCAGGGTCGGCAACGGTTGCTGCTGATAGGCGCTGACCAGGCGGCGCACGTCGTCGATCAACTGGTCGAGAGTCTCGGCACCGATGTTGGAGGCCTCTATACGAGTGAGAAAGTCGCGTGCCCGGTCTGCACTCATGGCGATTACCTGCCCTTCCCAGTCGGTCCGTGCGCTGCCCCGCTCCGGTGCCGCCCCGGCACTGCGGCGGGTCGGCAGGACCGCTCCGGTTCCGTACGGCGGACCTAGCAGTCGCGCCACCGGCTCACCGAACAGCAGCTCCAGAGCTGCTTGCGCCTGTGGGTAGGGCAGGCCACGCAGCTCCCCGGCCACCCATCGATACGCCTGCCGCTCACTGAGCTCAGCACCAGCGGCCCGCCGGTAGCGCTTTCTGAACTCCTCCAGTGTGACGTGCCGTTGCCGGAGCAGCTGTTCTAACCGGGTCCGCGGTAACTCCTGCTCGACCATCCCATCCCCTCGGTAGTCAGTCCACCGTAGATCCCGCCGGGCCGGAACAGGCACACCCGCCAACAGACGGCAACAGACGGCGTTAGTCGGCAGACAGCGCGACCTGCCCATGACAGCCCAAACCCTCCGAAGCTGACCCCATCAGGATTGGTCGGTCCTAGGGCGAACAGGCTCGGCGGGGCAACGCCGCGGTGGGACGGGAGTGGGCATTGAAGCAGGTGCAAGAGGTGGACGGGCCGCATCACTTGCCGTACGGCGAGCAGGAACGGTGCGCAGTGGAGGGATTGCGCATAGACGGCAGCGGGCAGTGCACCCTGATCGCCATCCGCGACCGGAATCGGCGCGGTTGGGTGCTGTACCCGCACGGAGTCGCCGGCCTCGGAGTACTCATCGCCAACGACGACGCCCGCACGCTGGCCGCCTACATCGGCCCCCCGGCATGAACTCGATCAGGTCACGCCGTCGGAGTGCGCCGCAGGTACCCCGGCTGGCCGCCGGTGTTCTCAACCCCGGTGGCCAGCCGGTCCCAGGCGAAGACGAGGCGATGTCATGACAAAGGCCCATCCGTTACGCGAATGCACCAAGGCCACCTGATGACCGAGGCTATCCGGGCGTTGCAGCGATTGCGGGCGGCTGGATTCGGTGGATTTCCCATCATGGATTCGCTTGGCCAGCTCGATGCACTGTTCCTGTCCTTCGCTCACCGGGGGGTGATTGACTGCTTGTTGGTACACGGGGAAACCGACGCAATCGCGTCTCGGGTTCGTGACGAGCGAGATCCTCGCACTTCGGTGTTGTGGACCTACGCCGGTGACCTGGTCGCCGCCGTCAACGAATTGTTGGACCTACCCGCACCTGGCGAGCGCGGCGCACCGAACGTCGCCCGGCGGGGACCGTCCGAACTGTGGATCCCCCGCTGAATGCCGGACCGTGTCAGGGCTCGGATGCGGCGAGCTGGCCGCAGGCGGCGGCGATCTCGCGGCCGCGGGTGTCCCGGACGGTGCAGGGCACTCCGGCGGCTTGGACCCGCGCCACGAACTCTTGTTGGGCAGGGCGCGGACTGGCGTCCCATTCGCTGCCCGGGGTGGGGTTGAGCGGGATCAGGTTCACGTGTACCAGGGCGCCGAGGCGTTCGTGCAGTAGCCGACCGAGCAGGTCGGCCCGCCACGGTTGGTCATTGACGTCCCGGATCAGCGCGTACTCGATCGATACCCGGCGCCCGGTGGTGTCGGCATAGTGCCGGGCCGCGTCGAGCACCTCGGCCACCTTCCACCGACCGTTGACTGGAACGAGGGTGTCTCGCAGCTCGTCGTCTGGGGTGTGTAGCGACACCGCGAGCGTGACCTGCAGTCCTTCGGCGGCCAGCCGCCGGATCGCCGGCACCAGGCCCACTGTGGACACCGTCACCGACCGTTGAGACAGGCCCAGCCCATCCGGTGCGGGGTGAGTGATCCGGCGGACGGCGGCGACCACCCGCTGGTAGTTGGCCAGCGGCTCACCCATGCCCATGAACACGACGTTGGACAGCCGGCCGGGTCCGCCGGGCAGTTCACCGTCGCGCATCGCCGCTGCGGCCGCACGTACCTGATCGACGATCTCCGCGGTGGACAGATTGCGGGTCAGTCCAGCCTGCCCGGTGGCGCAGAACGGGCAGGCCATCCCGCAGCCGGCCTGGCTGGAGACACACACCGTGGCCCGGTCCGGGTAGCGCA
Organism: Actinomycetota bacterium; assembly: GCA_030854185.1. GTDB lineage: Bacteria > Actinomycetota > Actinomycetes > Mycobacteriales > Pseudonocardiaceae. The sequence continues at coordinate 26,913 of JALYTS010000014.1, forward strand.
TCAGCACGCTTTCGGTGAGGGTCCCGTCCGCCGCACGCCACAGCGTCTTGCGGGTTGTGCCGTCGTCGCAGCAGATGTGCCGCACCGGAGTGGCCAGTTCGGGAAGCAACGCCGCAACGAGCCGATCCCGGCGCGCCGCGGGCAGGTCGGTCATCGCAGCCGGATCGGTGCTCAAGCGGGTGAAGTAGTGCCGGGCCAGTTGGTCGGCGCGAAATGCCGGCTCGCCCAGCTCGGCCACCACCGCGCGACGCTCGTCGCGATCGAGGTCGGCGAGATGCCGCGGCGGCATACCGCGGCGCGGGGCCTCGAATACCAGGGGCAGCGCAGTCATCGCGCTTTCCAGTGTCCCACGCTGAGATCGGTGGGCTCGCGGCGCAGGTGCAGGCGGTAACGCACGGGAATGGTCAATCCCGAGGTCTGGGCGATCGCCCGCGCCGCCACCTTCGGCGTGAACTCGATGCGCAGGGCGTCCTCCAGATCACCACGGTTGCCGAACCGCCAGATCGTGTCCACCCGGGCGCAGTCGAAACCCTGGGCAGCGAAGAACGCCTCGACGGCAGCCGGCCGGTACCGGGGCGCCGCCGCGCACAACCACTCGCCATAACGCCCGTGGGTCCCATCGAGGTCGATCACGACCACGCTCCCGCCCGGGCGCAATACTCGGCGAGCCTCGGCCAGCCCGGGTTCACAACCGGGGCCGAAGAAGTACGCGACGCGGGCGTGCACCAGATCGACGCTGGAGTCGGCCAGCGGAAGCCGTTGAGCGCAACCGTCGAGCACTCGGACGCCTGCCAGGTCCCCAACTCGTCGGCGGGCGCGGATCACCAACGGAGGGTGTGGTTCCACGCCGACCACGCTGCGAGCACGCTCGGCGAACCGGGGCAGATGAAACCCGTCCCCACAACCGACGTCGGCGACATCGGTGCCACCCCAGTCGACCCGGTCGGCCAATGCTGCCCACAACGCCCCATCGGCGTCGACCGCCTGATTTTCCCGCTCGTAGACCTCCGGCCAGTTCCAGATGTTGGGGCTGGCCAGCACGCCCAGGTCGGTCACCGGTCCATTGTGCCCGCGCGCCGAGCACCAGGGGCCAATCGAGTACTGTCGCGCGGTGACCGAGGACACACCGTTCTTCCCGGGAATGGCCTGCTGGATCGACGTGTCGAGCACTGATCCGGCCCGTAGTCGCGAGTTCTATGCCGGATTGTTCGGCTGGACCTACGACATCGACCCGGACCCGGGCAACGGGGGATACACGACGGCACTCTGTGGCGGTCAACCGGTGGCCGGCTTGGCCGGCGTTGCGGCGGAGGCAGATCAGCCGGTGGCCTGGCGGCTGTATCTCGCCAGCGCCAACATCATGCACACCGCCGACGTGTTCACCCAGTGGGGTGGGCAGCTGCTTTATGGGCCGGTGGATGCGCCCGGGCAGGGCAGGGTGCTCATCGGGGCGGACCCGACCGGCGGGGTGATCGGATTCTGGGAGCCGGGGCCGCCGTGGCTGTTTCGAACTGCCGACCCCGGGTCGCTGATCTGGGCGGAGTTGAACACCTGGGATGGCGCGCAGGCCGACGAGTTCTACGCGAACCTGTTCGGCTACCAGGCGCACCAGATCGGTGACGGCCGCTACGTTGACTACACCACCTGGTCGCGGGGTGGGCCGACCATGCTGGCCAGGCTTCAGATGAACGAGGACTGGGCCCGCGAGATCCCTGCGCACTGGATGCTTCATTTCGCGGTAGATCCGCAGATCGGCACTGACGGTGCGGTCAATCGGGTCCTCGACCTCGGTGGTCGGGTGGAGATCTTTCCCTACGACACCGAGTTGGGCCGGATCGCACGGGTCGTCGACCCCTGTGGGGCCAACTTCGCGCTGATCGATCCGACCACGCGGGTCCTGCCGCCGCCGACCAGCATCGCCGACGAGGCCGGCCATCTGTATACCTGACGCTGGTTGAAGGTCGGCGCTGGTTGAAGGTCGGCGCTGGTTGAAGGTCGGTGAGTTCAGCCCGCGACTGGGACGAGCACTACCAACAACAGCCAGGCCACGACCGCCGAGGGCAGCAATGAGTCGAGGCGGTCCATCAATCCACCGTGGCCGGGCAACACGGTACCCATGTCCTTGACGCCCAGATCACGCTTGATCAGTGATTCGATCAGATCCCCGCCGGTTGCGGTGAGCACGATCGCCACCCCGAACAACACTCCCCGCCACAGCTGGCCGTCCAACAGCAACGTCACAGACAGGGCACCCGCCGCAGTCCCGACCAGCAGCGATCCGATGAAACCCTCCCAGGATTTCTTCGGGCTGATCGAGGGCGCCATCAGGTGCCGCCCGCCCAGCACCCCGGTGGCATAGCCGCCGACGTCCGAACCCACCCCGGCGACCATCAGGCTCAGGACCCGCGCCGCCCCGTCTTCGGGTACCACCAGCAACGTGGCGAAGGCGGCGAAGCCTGCCACGTAAGCCGCGCTGAACACCGACGCGCTGACGTCGCGGACGTATCCTGCCGCGCCGCGGGGAAACCGCCACACCAGGCAGACCAGCACAGTGATGACGAAGGCGACGAGTATCCCGTCGCGGCCGAACGGCCAAGCGAACCACACCATCGCCTGGCCGCCGAGCAGTACCGGTGGCAGGGCGACCCGGATACCGGCCCGGCGCAGCACTCCGGCCAGCTCCCAGCTGGACACCGCCACCGCCGCGGCGACGATCCCGATGAAGACCTGTCGCACGGTGAACAGAGCGACCAGGACCCCTGCACCCATCAACAGCCCGACGGCTATCGCGGCCCACAGGTTGCGGCCCGCCCGCAGGCCGCGGGGACGCCGCTCTGGTTGCACAGCGGAAGTGGGTTGCTCGGGCGGTCCGCTGGCAGCCACTCAGACCTCGAGCAGTTCGGATTCCTTGTGCTTGACGAGCTCGTCGATCTGCCCGACATAGCGGTGCGTGACGGCCTCGAGTTCCTTCTCGGCCCGTGCCACGTCATCCTCACCTGCCTCGCCGTCTTTACCGATACGGCTGAGCTGTTCCTTGGCTCTGCGCCGGATGTTGCGAATGGATACCTTGGCTTCTTCGCCCTTGGTATGCGCCACCTTGACCAGGTCCCGACGGCGTTCCTGGGACAGCTGCGGGATGAGCACTCGGATGATCATGCCGTCATTTGTGGGATTGACCCCCAGGTCGGAGTCCCGGATCGCCTTCTCCATCGGCCGTAGCTGGCTGGGGTCGTAGGGCTTGATCACGGCCATCCGAGCCTCGGGCACCGAGACGCTGGCAAGTTGGATCAACGGTGTGGCCGAGCCGTAATAATCTACGACGATCTTGGAGAACATCATGGGGCTGGCCCGACCGGTACGCACTGTGGCGAAGTCCTCCTTGGCCACTGATACGGCCTTCTCCATCTTCTCCTCGGCGTCGAAGAGAGTATCGTCGATCACGGCTGCTCCTTGAGAACTAGCGTTATGCCACAGAGCTGACCAGGGTGCCAATGGGCTCACCACGTACCGCCCGGGCGATATTGCCTTCGGTGAGCAGATTGAACACGATGATCGGGAGCTTGTTGTCCATGCACAGGCTGAACGCGGTCGCATCCGCCACCTTGAGGCCGCGTTCGAGTACCTCTCGATGGGTGGTGTGGGTGAACATCGTGGCCGAAGGATCGATCTTCGGGTCGGCGGTGTACACCCCGTCCACAGCTTTGCCCATCAACAGAACCTCGCAACAGATCTCCAGCGCCCGCTGGGCACCGGTGGTGTCGGTCGAGAAGTAGGGCATCCCCACGCCGGCCCCGAAGATCACGACCCGGCCCTTCTCCAGATGCCTGATGGCCCGCCGCGGGATGTAGGGCTCCGCGACCTGGCCCATCGTGATGGCCGTCTGCACCCGCGTGTCTATCTTGTGCTCACGTTCCAGAAAGTCCTGCAGGGCTAGGCAGTTCATCACTGTGCCGAGCATTCCCATGTAGTCGGCGCGAGAACGCTCCATCCCGCCCTGCTGGAGTTCCTCGCCACGGAAGAAGTTTCCCCCGCCGATCACCACTGCCATCTGTACACCGCTGGCAACTACGTCAGCAATCTGCCGCGCGACAGCCTTGACCACCTCGGGGTCTACTCCGACTCCACCCCCGCCGAACATCTCCCCGCCGAGTTTGAGCAGCACTCTGCGGTATCCGGGAGTCTCCAGCCGATCGACCTTCATTGCGCGTCAGGCCTGGCCGACCTCGAAGCGAGCAAAGCGGCGCACAGTCACCCCGGCCTCATCCAGAAGCGCCTTAACGGACTTCTTGGAGTCCTGCACGGAGGATTGTTCCAGCAACACCGCGTCCTTGTAGAAACCGTTGAGGCGGCCTTCGACGATCTTCGGTAGCGCCTGCTCCGGCTTGCCCTCCTGGCGTGCGGTTTCCTCGGCGATGCGGCGTTCGTCGGCCAGCACGTCCGCAGGCACCTCGCTGCGGGTGACGTAGCGCGGCTTCATGGCCGCCACCTGCATCGCCACCGCACGCGCGGTGTCCGCCGAACCGCCGTCGTACTCGACGAGCACACCCACCGCGGGCGGCAGGTCGGAGGCGCGGCGGTGCAGGTAAGTCGCCACCTCACCGTCGAAGGACACTGCCCGGCGCAGCTGGAGCTTCTCGCCGATCTTGGCCGACACGTCCAGCACCGCGTCCTCGACCGTGCCGCCGTTGAGCTGCGCCTGCGCGAGCGTCCCCGCGTCGGCCGCCCGGGTCCGGATCGCTTCAGCGACGATCTTGCTGGCAAGCTCCTGGAAGTCGGCGCCCTTGGCCACGAAGTCCGTCTCGCAGTTGAGCTCGATCATCACGCCGCCCTCGGCCGCCACCAGCCCATTGGCTGTGGCGCGCTCAGCGCGCTTGCCGACGTCCTTGGCGCCCTTGATCCGTAGCAGTTCAACCGCCCGGTCGAAGTCACCGCCGGACTCTTCCAGGGCCTTCTTGCAATCCATCATCCCGGAACCAGTCAGGTCCCGGATCCGCTTCACATCGGCGGCTGAGTAATTCGCCATCGTGACTTTACCGTCCTGGAGATTTCGTTATCGGATCGAAGTAGGTCGGGCAGGACCGCTTAGGAATGCGGCACTCCGTTGTTGGCCGCCACCGGCTCCGCCTGCGGCGGCTCGGCTTGCTCTTCCCCGACGTTGGCCGAAGCAGTGTCGCCGGACACCGGGTTGCCGGGCACCACGGCACTCGAAACCATCAGCTCCTGCTCCCATTCCGCCAGCGGCTCGTGGACACTGGTCCCGACCTCGGGCTTGTCCGAACCGTCTGCTCCGGTGGAGCGTCCGCCCCGCGACATCAAGCCGTCGGCGGTGGCGTCGGCCACCACCCGGGTGAGCAGCGCCGCCGAGCGGATCGCGTCGTCGTTGCCCGGGATGGGGTAGTCGACCTCGTCGGGATCGCAGTTGGTGTCCAGGATGGCCACCACCGGAATGCCCAGCTTGCGGGCCTCGCCGACGGCGATCTGTTCCTTCTTGGTGTCGACTATCCACACCGCACTGGGCACCCGCTGCATGTCCCGGATCCCACCCAGCGTCTTCTCCAGCTTGTCTTTCTCCCGGGTGCGCATGAGGATTTCCTTCTTGGTCAGCCCGGAAAAACCGCCGGTCTGTTCCATCGACTCAAGCTCCTTGAGTCGCTGTAGGCGCTTGTGCACGGTGGAGAAGTTCGTGAGCATGCCGCCCAACCAACGGTGGTTGACGAAGGGCATGCCGACCCGCTGCGCGTGGTGCGAGATCGCTTCCTGAGCCTGCTTCTTGGTGCCGATGAACAGGATCGAACCGCCGTGGGCGACGGTCTGCTTGATGAACTCGTAGGCGCGGTCGATGTAGGTCAACGTCTGCTGCAGGTCGATGATGTAGATGCCGTTGCGCTCGGTGAAGATGTAGCGTTTCATCTTCGGATTCCAGCGGCGGGTCTGGTGCCCGAAGTGCACGCCGGAGTCGAGCAGTTGCTTCATGGTGACGACGGCCATAGCCGGTGGACACCTCAATGTGTCAGGCGCGCCAGCTTCCGCCGGCACGCTCATGCGGTTGTCACGGCGGGCCGGGTTGGACCGCCGCCCTGGCGCCAGGCCAGCGACCGGACCCCGCGCGATCAAGACCGCGACGAGGACCGCCGGACGCCGAGGCCCCGTAGGGCGTAGCGCTGGCGCGCGAAGTCGACCCGCATGCGAGTCGCTTGTTGCAGTGTACGGCCTGGCTACGCCCCACCGCAGCCCAGGTGGTCCCGCCGTCCGCAGCTGTCCACAGGGCCCGCGCTATCCCCAACCATCGGTCCCGTAGCTGGGCAGCCGGCGTCGACGCGGTGACGCTGTCGGTGTGTCCCGGACCCTGATCGCCACCATGCTCATCGCCGTTGCCTTCGGTGGGCCGGCGGTGCTATCCCACCTACCCACCGGGCCTGATCACGCGGTCTCGACCAGTCGAGCGAGTGACGCGACCGCTCTGGCGTACCGGACCAGGCCTGATGACATCGGCGACGGACCCGCATCGCGTTTCGGCTGGCCACTTCCCGGTTCGCCGACCGTTGTTCAGGCGTTCCACCCGCCGGCGTCGCGGTACGGACCGGGACATCGCGGTGTTGACCTCGCCTCGGTGGCCGGTGCTCCTGTGCTCGCCGCCGGCGCCGGCACGGTGGTCTTCGCCGGCACGGTGGCTGGCCACGGGGTGGTATCAGTGGATCATCAAGGGGGCCTGCGCACGACATATGAGCCGGTGTCACCAACCGTCACCGCCGGCGATCGGGTGGCCAGGGGTCAGCCGATCGGCACTGTGCAGCCCGGCCACCTGGGCTGCCCCGTCAGCGCGTGCCTGCACTGGGGCGTCCTGCGCAGCCCTGGACGAGACGGCGCTGAGGACACAGCAGAAGACAGGCAATACCTGGATCCGCTGCGGCTGCTCGCCGGCATGAGGGTGCGCCTGCTGCCGATCGACGACCCGGCGGATCATCCGTGATGTACCGGGCAGGCCGAATGCAGGTGTGTCAACCGGCGGACGCCTCCAGCATCTTACTTCGCAGGCGTAGCACCGCCCTGGTGTGCAGCTGGCATACCCGTGATTCCGTGACCCCTAGCACCCGGCCGATTTCGGCGAGGGTGAGGTTCTCGAAGTAGTAGAGCGAGACCACTACTCGGTCCCGATCAGTGAGCTGCGAGACCGCTTCAGCAAGCAGGCGCCGGCTCTCCACGGAGTCGAGGAGTGCGCCCGGCTCCTGCGCGGTGTCGTCGGGCAGCGTCTCGACGATCGACCTGCCGCCGCGGCCCGCGGCCATGAGTTCATCCAGCGCGATCACACTGGTGAGCTGTAGCTGGGCGTAGAGCTCCCGCAGATCGGCGACACTGACACCAAGCTCCACGGCCACCTCCGCATCGGTAGCCGAACGCTGCAACCGACTCTCCAGGCGTTCCAGCGCACGCTCCACTTCGCGGGCCCGGCTGCGCACCGAACGGGGCACCCAATCCTGTGCGCGCAACTCGTCGAGGATCGCGCCCCGGATCCGCTGCATCGCGTAGGTCTCGAACTTCAAGCCGCGCTCCGGCTCGAACCGGTCGATGGCATCCCAGAGGCCGAACACGCCCGATTGCACCAGGTCCGCGATATCCACATGGGCGGGCAGTCCCGTTCCAACCCGGCCGGCCACGTACTTGACCAACGGCGCGTAGTGCAGTATCAGCCGGTCACGCAGGGTCGCGTCGCGATGCTGCCCGAAGGCTTGCCACAACGCGACGATGCCGGCTTCGACCTCCCCGACCCTGCCGCCCGCAGTCCCGCTACTGACCGCGGAATCAGCAGGAGATACAGCGCTCAGCATGCGGTCACGACCCCCGGGGTAGTCAGGAACGGGGGTGGCTCCGGTCATGGATCGCCTTCAGCCTCTCGACAGTGACATGCGTGTAGAGCTGCGTGGTGGCGAGCGTAGCGTGACCGAGTAACTCCTGAACGGCCCGCAGATCTGCGCCCCCCTCCAGCAGATGAGTCGCGGCGCTGTGCCGCAGGCCGTGCGGTCCCATATCCGGCGCACCCGGTACCGCACCGACCGCGTCGTGCACGACAGTGCGGATGATCCGCTGATCAACCCGGCCGCCACGCGCTCCGAGGAACAGCGCCGCTGCGCCATGCGGTTGCGCGAGTGCCGGGCGCCCGTGTTCGAGCCAGCGCAGCAGCGCGCGTTCAGCGGGCAGTCCATAGGGCACTGCTCGCTCCTTGGCGCCCTTGCCGAGTACCCGGATCAGACGCCGCTGCCTGTCGATATCGCCAAGGTCAAGACCACAGAGCTCGGCCACGCGTATCCCGGTCGCGTACAGCAGCTCTACCACCGCATGATCACGCAACGCCATCGGATCCGCTTCGGCTGCCCCGCGTTGCGATGCATGCAGCGCGGCGGCAGCCTGTTGCGGATGCAGCACTGCGGGCAGGGCTCGTCCCGGGCGCGGCGCGACCAACCGCCACCCGGGGTCGCTGCCCAGCACACCGGCTCGAGTAGCCCAGGCGGTGAACGCCCGGGCCGCCGCCGCCCGCCGCGCCAACGTGCTGCGCCGGTGCCCACTACGGTGCTGCGCGCCCATCCAGCCGCGCAGCAGCGGAAGGTCCAACTCCGCGAGATCATGGCGACCCGAATCCGCCAGGTACTGCAACAACGCGGTGACGTCACCCTGGTAAGCCCGCACCGTATGCGGCGACAACCCGCGCACTGACCGCAGATGGGCCACGAAACGCTCCCGATGCGCGGTCAGGGCGTCCGGCAGCGGTTCAGGCGCTGGAGGGTCCTCGCTCACCCGCCGGACGCTGCGCTCCCGACGGTGCCACGTCAAGCACCGCCACGCCCATTCATGGATCATTGTCGGGCAGCACCCGGTGCCAACCGCTGACCCCGCAGCCCACAAGGCCCTGCAGCTCCAACAGGGGCAGCGCGGAGCGCACCCGGGCAAGCGGCACTCCGGATTCGCGCACCAGCTGCTCGGGATGCCTGGGAGCCCGCGCCGGCAATGCCTCATACACCGCCAGCAGATCCGGGCTCAGCCCGTCGGTGCGCCGGCGGGACGTGCCCAGCGGGGGCGCGAGGTCCGCCCCGATCCGCCCTACCGCTTCCGCTACCTCCGCTACCCGAGTGACCAACACCGCCTGCTCGTCGCGTACCAGCAGGTGGCATCCGACCGACAACGCCGAGGTGACCGGACCCGGCACCGCCATCACGACCCGGCCGAGCGCGGCCGCGGCGGTAGCAGTGCGCCGGGCTCCGCTGCGGACGCCGGCCTCCACCACGACGGTGCCAGCCGTGAATGCCGCGATCAGGCGGTTGCGTACCAGGAAGCGGTGTCGCGCGGGCCAGACACCAGGTGGATACTCGCTGACCACTGCGCCGTCCTCAGCGATCCGGTCGAGCAGCCTGTGGTGGCCTGCCGGGTAGGGCCGATCCAGCCCACAGGCCTGCACCGCAACGGTGCGACCGTCGGCGGCAAGCGCGCCGCGGTGCGCGGCACCGTCGATGCCGAACGCGGCGCCGGAGACCACCGCAAAGCCGCTTTCGGCCAGTTCGTAGCCGAACTCGGCCGCGACGTGCTCCCCGTATCCGGTCGCGGCCCTGGCCCCCACCACCGCCACCGCCCGGTCGCTGAGCTCGGCGAGGCGCCCGCCACCCCGCACCCAGAGCGACACCGGGGTCCGCCAGCGATCGTCGGCCTGGGCAGTCGGCGTGGCGAAGCAGGTGAACGCCTCGGCGGGCCACTCGTCGTCCTCGGGAATCACCAACCGGCCGCCCAGCGCGGCCACCGCGGATAGGTCGGCCTCGGCCCGGTCGTCCGCTCGGCGGGCCCCCGTCTCTGCGGCCACCCGGTGGGATACCTGTCCCGCGGCCACCAACCGGGCCGCGCGCACCGGACCGGCACCGCTGATCAGCTCGGACAGCGCGGGCGCCGGAGGTTCGGCGACCCGGCTGAGGTAGGCCCGCGCCTGCCGCAGCTCCCGCTGCCCGGGTGTCATGCCGCCCTCCGGTCTCGCAGCCCCATCGCGGCGCTCACGTCTTCGACCAGCGGGCGGTCCCGCCCGGCCAGGTCAGCCACCGTCCACGCCAACCGAAGGGTGCGATCCGCCCCTCTCGCGGTCACCATGCCGCGATGCAGCGCGGTCGCGATCGGTTCGGTCACCGCCCGCGGCAACCGGAACCGCCGCCGTAACACTGGGCCGGGCACCTCGGAATTGGTGCTCCAACCGGTGCCCGCCCAGCGTGCGCGAGCGGCTTCGCGGGCCCTGAGCACCCGTTCACGCACAATCGCTGTGCTCTCCGGCTCTGCCTCGGCCTCACCCATGTCCTTCACCGGGCGCATCGCGACCCGAAGGTCCACCCGGTCGAGCAGCGGCCCGGACAGTCGCCCCAGGTATCGCCTGCGGGCTGAGGGCGCACAGGTGCAGTCCCGCTCGTCGGGCGGAGCGCAGGGGCATGGATTGGCCGCCAAGACCAACAGGCACCGCGCCGGGTATCGCACAACCCCATCCCTGCGGGCCAATCGGACCTCGCCATCCTCCAGCGGAGTGCGCAGCGCCTCCAGCGATCGAGGCCCGAACTCAGCGACCTCGTCGAGGAACAGCACCCCACGGTGCGCTCGGCTCACCGCGCCGGGCTTGGCCAACCCCGAGCCACCCCCGACCAGCGCGGCCACCGAACTGGTGTGATGCGGCGCGACGAAGGGCGGAACGGTGATCAGCGGAGTCTCGGAGGAAAGCAGACCTGCCACCGAGTGCACCGCTGTCACCTCGAGCGCCTCCTGACCGGTGAGCGCCGGCAGCAGCCCCACCATTCGCTGAGCCAACATGGTCTTGCCGGTACCCGGCGGCCCGGTGAGGAACAGATGATGCCCCCCTGCGGCAGCGACCTCCACCGCCCAGCGGGCGTCGCCTTGTTCCAGCACGTCGCCAAGATCGGGGACCGCCGCCGGGGGTGCCTGGCGCGGCGGGCCTGGGCACGTAAGCCCGACGGCGGGGTCCCGCAACCAGCTGAGCACGTCCTTGAGACACGTCGCGCCACGCACCCGCATACCGGTCACCAGCGACGCCTCGGCGAGCGATGCGGTGGGCACCACCACCTGGTCGATGCCTACCTGGCGGGCCGCCAGTACCGCCGGAAGCACCCCCCGCACCGGGCGCAGCCGGCCGTCCAGCGCCAGCTCCCCGATCAACACCAGGCCACCCAACCGCTCGGCCGGGATCCGGCGGTCTGCGGCCAGCAAGGCACAGGCCAGCGCGAGGTCGTAGCTGCTCCCGACCTTAGGCAGGGTGGCAGGCGACAGCGCGAGGGTCATCCGACGCGGTGGCCATCGCTCACCCGAGTTGAGCACTGCGGCCCGTACCCGGTCCCGCGCCTCGGACAGGGCGGTATCGGGCAGCCCAACCATTTGCAGCCCCGGCAGTCCCGGACCGATATGGGCCTCGATCTCCACCAGCATCCCGTCGACGCCGTGCAGAGCCACCGCCCAGGCGCTGGCTAGCGACATCAGAACGCGCCCTGGAGGTGTTCCAGGGTGGCCGGCCCGTCCTGCGGACACAGCACCGCCAGCACATCAAAACGGATCTCGCACCAGCCGACCCGATATTCCCGCAGCCACGCCGCCGTGACGCGCCTGATCCGAGCTGCCTTCGCCGGCGTCACGGCCTCGGACGGTTCCCCGTATCCGGTCCCCGATCGGGTCTTTACCTCGCAGACGATGAGGCGCTCGCCGTCTGTGGCGATCAGATCGACTTCGCCGTCCCGGCAACGCCAGTTTCGCGAGAGCACCACGAGCCCGGCGCAGGCGAAGTAGTCAGCCGCCAGATCCTCCCCCCGCCTGCCCAACTCGTCGTTACGGCGGTGTGCCGCCTGCGCCGTCGTTTCCATGTCGGCCTTCCCGTGCCCTCGGCGATCTCCAAGCACGAGACTGCTGGCCCGGGCCGGCGGGGTCGACATCGCGCAGCCAGATCTGTGGACAACAGGGTGGATGTGGATAAGTGCGGCGTGCTGAGTGGTGGTCGCCGTGAAGTGTCAGGGTTGCGTGCTAAGGCGGACCCCTCCGCAACTCACCGCCCGGGCTGTGGCTGGTACAACGGGCAGCCTCAGCGCCGTCGCAACGAAAGGGTGCCTATCGAGCTACCCCACCGTGATCACCGTTTGGGTGGCTTCAGCGACATTCATCGTCGACTAAGGCACATAAACGATGATCACGGGTGCACGGGCGGGCTGGCCTCGGCCACGTCCATCGCGGCGCAGGTTGAGGCCTGGCCGGCGGCAAGGGGGCGGGCAATGGGCCGACGTCGCGTGGTGAGCGGACCAGTCACTCGCCGAAGGGGCCACCTTCAGGTAGCCGTAAGTCTGGTTTGTCCACTTCCTCGATGTTGACGTCTTTGAACGTGAGGACCCGGACGTATTTGACGAATCGGGCCGGCCGGTACATGTCCCACACCCAGGCGTCGGACATCCGCACCTCGAAGTACACCTCACCGTCGGCGTTGCGCGCCTGCACATCAACCTCATTGGCCAGATAGAAGCGCCGCTCGGTCTCTACGACATAGGCGAACTGTCCGACGACGTCGCGGTACTCCTTGTAGAGCGACAGCTCCATCTCGGTCTCGTACTTCTCGAGATCCTCGGCGCTCATCGAGGGCCCATCAGTCGCTTCATCGGGTGCTGACCTCTCCTGCTCTTGGCAATACCCCATTCTGGACCACTACCTGCGACGCCATCGTCCGCAATCGCGCTCGCGGCACCCGCCGCGCAGGGGCAGAGATGCTGTGCATTCGCGCCGCCAGGGCGACGTTGACGTAGCTGAACCGGTGTTGCGCCGACGGTCCGTGCGAGAGCAGGGAGGCGTGATGTTCGGGCGTGCAATAGCCCTTGTGCTCGCCGAAGCCATACCAGGGCATCCGCTCGTGTAGGTCAACCATGATCCGATCGCGGGTCACCTTGGCCAGCACGGAGGCCGCCGCCACGCACGCGGCAGCCCGGTCCCCGCCGATTACCGCCATGTTCGGGGCCGTCAGGCCCGGCACCCGGAAGCCGTCAGTGAGCACGTAACCGGGATGCACCGCGAGGCCGGCGACGGCGCGCCGCATCCCTTCCAAGTTGGCCACGTGCACGCCCAGCTCGTCGACCTCCTCGGGTGGGATCACCACCACGTTCCGGGCGACCGATCTGGTCACGATCAGGTCGTGGTAATGCTGCCGGCGCGCAGCGGTGAGCAGCTTGGAGTCGTTGAGCCCGGCCAGCGCCACCGCGTCCGCCAGCCGTAGCACGCACGCGGCGACCACCAGCGGCCCAGCGCAGGCACCCCGACCGGCCTCGTCCACCCCAGCGACAGGGCCCAAGCCCTTGCGGTGCAGCACACTCTGCAGGGCCCACATGCCACCGTCCCTGCGCACCACCGCCCTCGGTGGTCGCGGCAGGGCCTGACGGGTGCTTCGTCCCACGGCCGGCACGGTCGTCAGCCACGCCTCCTGGCGACCACCCGCTCCTGCAGCCACCGGCCGCCTCGCGACACCGGCCAACACAGCACCAGGCCAGCGGCCAGCGGCAGTCCGGACGGCAGGGACGAGCCGGAAGAGCGAGACGCGCCGAGTGTTTTGATCTGCTGCGGATCAGGGTCAGAGATCCCTTGCCAACGCGACAGCGGGAGCACGATCACGCGGGCCTTGCCGATGACATTGCTTACCGGCTGCGTGCCCGACAGCTGATCCGCCACGTGCCGTCGCGAGTCCGCGCTGTTGTCCCGGTTGTCCCCCATCAACCACAGGTTTCCATGCGGCACCGTGACCGGCCCGAACTCCTCTTGGGGCTCGTGCCCGATGAACATGGCGTAGGGCTCGGTCAGCGGAGCCCCGTCGACCGTCACCCGGTTCTGCTTGTCGCAGCACTGCACGGTCTGGCCACCGACCGCGATCACCCGCTTGACGAAGTCCCGCTCGTCCGGCGGAGCGAGGCCGACCAGCGCACCGGCCTGCTGGAGGCCGTTGATCAGGATGTTGTCCGACCGCTGGCTGGTGAACTCGCTGGCCCATGAGTCAGTACCGCGGAAAACCACTACGTCGCCCGGTGCCGGATCGCGGAACCGGTAGGTCAGCTTGTCGACCAGCACGCGATCGTTGGTGCAGCCGGGGCAGCCATGCAGGGTCGGTTCCATGGATGCCGAGGGGATCACGTAAACCCGAGCGATGAACGTCTGAATCAAGAACGTGAGCAGCAGGGCGGTGAGTACCAGGATCGGTACCTCGCGCCAGAACGAGCCCTTCTTCCGCTTGGACAGTCGGTGCCGGTGCACGCGGCGGCCGGGGAACTCATCGGGTTTGTCGCCGCGAGCGGGTTCGGTCGAGCGAGCCAGGTGGGCCACGTCCTCAGGCTATCGACAGACGACCGGTGCGGGGAGATCAGGACGCGGACGGCGTCTCACGCTTCTCTTTGATCTTGGCCGCTTTACCCCGCAGATCGCGAAGGTAGTACAGCTTGGCGCGCCGGACATCACCACGGGTGACCACCTCGATCTTGGCGATGTTCGGCGTGTGCACCGGAAAAGTCCGTTCCACGCCCACACCGAAGGACACCTTGCGCACCGTGAAGGTTTCCCGCGCTCCGCCGCCCTGACGGCGAATGACCGCACCTTGGAATATCTGCACCCGCTGGCGCGAGCCCTCGATGACGCGGACGTGCACCTTGAGAGTGTCACCAGGCCGGAAGTCGGGGATGTCGGTCCGCAGCGACTTCGCGTCCAGGGCGTCCAGGGTGTTCATCGCAAGTCCATCCTCGTCATTCGTGTGCTGTGCACGGTTTGGAGCGCCCAGGTATGGGCGCGAACAGCGGCGGCGGTGACGACAGAGACTTCCGCCCTGGGGGCAGTTTCTGCCTTGCTGCGCTGTGGCAACCGATCCAGTGTGCCAGACGTTGCCGTCAGCGATGAAACCGGGAGTTGACGTCTGGTGGCGTTCATCCGCGCGGGGTGGCCAGACCCTCAAGTACAGCGCGGTCCGCGCCGTCCAGCGCACCGGCCGGCAACGCAGCCAGCAGATCTGGACGCCGAGCCGCGGTGCGCTCGACAGCGCGGTCCCGGCGCCAACGGGCGATCGCGGCGTGGTTACCGGAGCGGAGCACAGCCGGGACCTCCCGGCCACGCCAGACCTCCGGACGGGTATAGCACGGCCCCTCCAGCAGACCGTCGGAAAACGAGTCCTGCATCGCCGAGGCAGGGTTGCCCAGCACTCCAGGCAGCAGCCGGGCAATCGCCTCAACCATCACCAGCACGGCGACCTCACCACCGACGAGCACGTAGTCGCCGATCGAGATCTCCTCGACGGCGACCCGGTCAGCGGCGTCGTCGATCACCCGCTGGTCGATGCCCTCATAGCGGCCGCAGGCGAAAACGAGCCGTGGTTGCGCAGCCAGTTCGGCAGCCAGCTGCTGGGTGAAGGGCCGTCCGGCCGGGCTGGGCACCACCAACCGGGGCGGCGGCTCGCCGGCGAGTACGTCATCCAGCGCGTCGCCCCAGACGTCGGGCCGCATCACCATGCCGGGTCCCCCGCCGTATGGCGCGTCGTCTACCGACCGATGCACATCGTGGGCCCATTCCCGCAGGTCATGAACAGTGATGTCGATCAGCTTGCGCTCGATGGCCCGGCCGAGCAAGGCCTCGCGAGCCGGTGTCAGATACTCGGGAAAGATCGTCACGACCGAAATGATCACAGCTCAGCACGCTCTCAGTCAGTCGAGCAAGCCGGGTGGTGGATCGAGCACCACTCGGCCACCAGCCACGTCCACCTGGGTGACGATCTCCCGCACGAAGGGCACCAGCGCCTCGCCGTGGTCGGTCTCCAGCACCAGCAGGTCGCTAGCCTGAGCGTGGAGGACCTCACGCACCGTGCCCAGCGCCGTACCGTCCGACCCAACGGCCGCCAGGCCTTCGAGCTGGTGGTCGTAGAACTCGTCGGGATCGTCGAGCTCGGGCCGTGCGGTGACGTCGGCGGTCAACACCAGGCCGGACAGTTGTGCCGCAGCATCACGATCGGCCACTCCGGCGAACCGGACGAGCAAGGCGCCGCTATGCGGACGGACGGTCTCCACCGTGAGCATGCGGCCGGCATCACCGCTGAGCTGCGCGCCGACGGCGAAGCGCTGCTCGGGGAAGTCGGTGCGCACCTGCACCGCAACCTCTCCCCGGAGGCCGTGCGGCCGACCGATCCGGCCGACCACCCGGGTGATCTGCCGGCCTGTGGTGTGGTCGCTGCCCGGCCGCACGGTCGACGCCTCAGTCCCGGGGTCAGCGGTCGGTATCGACGACGTCGACGCGTACCCCACGCCCGCCGATACCACCCATCACCGTGCGCAACGCCGTGGCGGTTCGGCCGCCCCGCCCGATCACCTTGCCGAGATCATCAGGGTGGACGTGCACCTCAAGGGTGCGGCCGCGCCGCGTGGTCACCAGCTGGACGCGCACGTCGTCGGGATTGTCGACGATTCCCCGCACGAGGTGTTCGAGCGCGTCCGCCAGCATGCTCACACCTGGCCGTCCGCGACCGGCGCAGCGTCCTCCCGATCGTCGGCCGCGACCGGCGCGTTATCCGGAGTCTTCGCTGGGGCCTTGTCTGGTTCCTTCGCTGGGGCCTTGTCTGGTTCCTTCGCTGGGGCCGCAGCTGAAGCCGTCTGGCGGACCGACTTCTTTCGGGGCGTAGTCGCCTCGGTAGTCGGCAGCTCGCCGGCCTGGGCCAGCGCCCGGTTGAACAGCTCGGCCTTGTCCGGCTTCGGCTCGGCTCGCTGCAGCGTGCCCTCGGCACCGGGCAGACCGTTGAACCGCTGCCAGTCCCCCGTGATCTGGAGGAGGTGCTGGACCGGGTCGGTGGGCTGGGCGCCGACACCGAGCCAGTACTGCACCCGCTCTGAGTCGACCTCGATGACGCTGGGGTGCTCCTTGGGGTGGTACTTGCCGATGGTTTCGATCGCCTTGCCGTTCCGGCGGGTCCGGGCGTCGGCGACGACGATCCGGTAGTACGGCTGGCGGATTCTGCCGAGCCGCATAAGCTTGATCTTGACAGCCACGGGTCGAGCTACTCCTGTCAACGCGCGAGGTTCACGGTGAGCGCGCGCGGCCCATGGTGAGGGCATGGACCGGCGGCGCTCGCGAGGTCAGTGGTCACTGAGGTTGTCATCACAGCGCGATAAGAGAACCTGCCGCGACAACAGCAGCCCATTGTGCCAGACCTCCCCGACCGCTGGCATATCGCCCGTCGGATCACCCGGATATCGCGCCCTGGGTGACCAGCAGGAGTCCGATTGCCGGCAGGAAATTGTTCGCCTGATGGGCGACGATGCTGCCCAGCAGATTGCCGGTGAGCAACCGCGCCAGCGCGATCGGCAGCGAGATCACCACCAGCAGCGGGGTACGAAGCAGCTCCAGGTGAGCGAAGGAGAACAGCACCGTGGTCAACCCGAAAATGACCCAACGGTTCCACCGCCAGTACTCCATCGCCCGCCACAGCACCCCGCGGTAGAGCACCTCCTCGCAGACCGGCGCGATCAGCCACACCGCGAAAAACAGCACGAGCCCCAGCCCGAGAGGCAGCCGCAGACCGTCGAACACCTCCCCCACCGCCGAATTCGCATGGCTCTGGCCGACCCAGCGCGCCCACAGCGCCGAGGCCGGCACCGTGACCACCAAACCCACCACGCCCAGCGCCAGCCCGAGGCCGGCGTCTTGTAACCGCCACCGGACCGAGAGCTGGCTGCGTAACCGTTCGAGCAGGTTGCCTTTGACGAGCAGCGCCGCACCGGTGGCCGCCACCACACCGGCCGCCACGGTAGGCACCAGCAGCGCGGCGATCAACGCTCCGCCGGGCAGATGACCACCCGCAGCCCCGTGCCGGTTGGTGAGCGTGAAGGGAACCAGCACCAACACCGAAACCGCCAGGAAGGTCACCTCCGCGACCACGAAGCAGGCGAGCATCAGCCAGCCACTGCGGGTGTCTCGCACGGCAGCGCTCACAGCACCCGCCCACGCAACATCAGCAACGCGGGGTTGCGCAGAGCGTCGGAGTCCAGCCGCGGATCGGTGTGCGTGACGAGCAGGTCCGCCGGCGCACCGGGCACCAGGCCGGGAACGCCCAGCCAGTCGCGGGCGGCCCAGCTCGCCGCCGCCAACGCCTGCGTACCGGTGAGCCCGACGGTTCGCAACGCGGCGATCTCGTCAACGAGCCGACCGTGCCGGATGCCACCGCCGGCGTCACTACCGGCGTAGATCGGAATCCCCGCCTCGACGGCGGCTCCGAGGGTGTCTCGGACCCGGGCGTGCAACGCCCGAATCTGCGCGGCGTAACGCGGGTACTTGCCGGCGCGCTCGGCGATCGCCGGGAACGTCTCGACGTTGATCAGAGTGGGCACCAGCGCGGTGCCACGCGCAGCCATCTCGGCGATGGTCTCGGCGGCCAGGCCGGTGCCGTGCTCGATGCAGTCAATCCC
The DNA here is from genome assembly GCA_030854185.1 of Actinomycetota bacterium. GTDB lineage: Bacteria > Actinomycetota > Actinomycetes > Mycobacteriales > Pseudonocardiaceae. The sequence continues at coordinate 45,386 of JALYTS010000014.1, forward strand.
GGCCGCGATCAGTGCTGGCAGTGCGTCGGCGCCGAAGACGTGAGCGGTGACCCTGGCGCCGGCGGCGTGCGCGGCGGCGACCGCCTCAACCAGCACGTGGTCGGGCCACAGCGGGGCCAGCTCACCACTTTCGCGGTCGATCCAGTCGCCGACCAGCTTGACCCAGCCGTCCGCGGTCGCTGCCTGCTCCTGCACAGCCTGCGGTAGTAGCGTGGGATCATCGAGCTCCACGCCGATGGTCGGGATGTAACGCTTGGGGCGGCCCAGGTGGCGGCCGGACCGGATGATTCGCGGCAGGTCGTCTCGGACCTGCAGCGGGCGGGTGTCGATCGGGGAACCACAATCCCGGATGAGCAGGGTGCCGGCATCCCGGTCCGTGACGGCCTGCTCCGCGGCTTCCGCGAGGCTCGCCGGCCCCCGTGCGCCGATTCCGACGTGGCAGTGGGCGTCGACCAATCCCGGCAGCAGGTAACCGCCATCGCAGACAGTGACAGCACCGGGCACCGGCTCCGCGCAGATCACCCCATTGGCAACCCACAGTTCGCCTGGCTCACCAGCAGGGAGGATGATCCCGCGCAGGTGCATCGCGACTGCTCCCGGAGGCAGCGTCACTTCTTGGGAAACCTCAGCTTCGACGGGTCGAAACCGGGCGGTAGCTGGTCCAAGCCGGTCAGCTCGGACAGGTCGGGCATACCCGCCGGCAATTCTCCTGGCAGCCCTGCCGGCAGGCCACCGGGAAGTCCTCTGGGCATCCGAGGCGGTGTCGGGCCCCGTCCCTTACCCTTCTTACCCTTGCGTCCCTTGCGGCTGCGGCGGCCGGGGCCAGCCCCGAAGCCTAACCGGCCGGCCATTTGCTGCATCATCTTGCGAGCCTCGAAGAACCGCTCTACCAGCTGGTTCACCTCGCTGACCGCCACTCCGGAACCCCGGGCGATGCGCTGGCGCCGGGACGCATTGATGATCTTCGGATCGGCCCTCTCGGCGGGCGTCATGCCGCGGATGATGGCTTGGAGGCGGTCCAGCTGCGAGTCGTCAACCTGAGCGAGCTGCTCTTTCATTCCGGCCGCGCCAGGCAACATCCCGAGCAGGTTCGCGATCGGCCCCATCTTGCGGATGGCCAGCATCTGCTCGAGGAAGTCCTCCAGCGTCAGGTCGCCGCTGCCGATCTTGGCGGCGGTCTGCTCGGCCTGCTCGGCGTCGAAGGCCTGCTCGGCCTGCTCGATCAGGGTGAGCAGATCTCCCATGCCCAGGATCCGGCTGGCCATCCGGTCCGGGTGGAAGACATCGAAGTCCTCCAGGTTCTCCCCGTTGGACGCGAAGAGGATCGGCGCCCCGGTGACTTGCCGCACCGACAACGCGGCGCCCCCGCGCGCGTCGCCGTCGAGCTTGGTCAGCACGACGCCGCTGAATCCGACGCCGTCGCGGAACGCCTCGGAGGTCGACACCGCGTCTTGGCCGATCATGGCGTCGATGACGAACAGGATCTCGTTGGGTCGCACCGCATCACGGATGTCGACGGCCTGGCGCATCATCTCGGCATCGATACCCAGCCGTCCGGCGGTGTCGACCACGACGATGTCGTGGTGCCGGGCCCGGGCCTCGGCCAGACCGCGGCGGGACACCTCGACCGGATCGCCGACACCGTTTCCCGGCTCTGGTGCGTACACCTGCACCCCGGCCTGTTGGCCCACAATCTGTAGCTGGGTGACCGCGTTCGGTCGCTGCAGGTCCGCGGCGACGAGCAGCGGGGTATGGCCCTGACTGCGCAACCAGAGGGCGAGCTTGCCGGCCAGCGTCGTCTTTCCGGAACCCTGCAAACCGGCCAACATGATGACCGTCGGCGGTACCTTGGCCAGTTCGAGACGGCGGGTGGCACCGCCCAGGATGCCGACGAGCTCCTCGTTGACAATCTTGATGACCTGCTGGGCGGGGTTCAGCGCACCAGACACCTCGGCGCCTTTGGCGCGCTCCTTGACCTGCCCGACGAACTGGCGGACCACCGGCAGCGCGACGTCGGCCTCCAGCAGCGCGATGCGGATCTCGCGGCCGGTGGCGTCGATGTCGGCATCGGAAAGCCTGCCCTTGCCGCGCAGATTGGCCAACGCTGACGTGAGCCGGTCGGAGAGGGTGTCGAACACGCCGTCGCACTCCCTTAGGTCCGGCCGGGGTGGTTGGCCCCGGAGTGTGGCTGTGAACGCCAGCCTAGCCGCGTCGAGCGTCTGGCCGGACCTGACCCGACAGCAACAGCCGCAACCGCCGGCGCCCCAGGCCCCACCCCGGTTGCGCCGGCGATCCGGCCATGGACTCCTGCGGTCGGCATGGGCTCCTACGATCGGCATGGCCGCCGCCCGAGTCTCCGGCCGGGGCAGCAACCTGACGTCCGCCCGACCGCCGCCGAGCCACTCGACCAGCCTGCCGAAACCAGCCCGCGCCGGGGAGCGTGAATACCCGCGACCGCGACTAGGTAGGACTACTCGACCTGGCTGCGACGCTCAGCTCGGGCGGACGCGGCACAACGCGTATTACGGATGCAAGCCGAATCTGGCTGTTGGCTGGTCAGGCTGCCGAGGCCGATCCTCCAACGCGGGTGCGGCATCCGGGGGCTGCGCGCCATTGGCCTGCACGGTCAGCTGTGCCCGCTCAGTGAGCTGGGCCTGCTCGGTTAGCTCGGCCTGGTCAGTTAGCCCGGCCTGCTCGGCTAGCTCGGCCTGCTCGGCTAGCTCGGCCTGCTCGGCGGCGGTGGGCGCGGCGGCCACGCCGAGCGCCTCGACCAGCAGGTGGTGCACGACGGACAGCTGATCGGTGACCTGGGATCGCAGCTGCTTGGCAGCGGCCACCTGGCGAGTGACCTTTAACACTCGATTGCTCAGCCGCTCGCCCGCCATCCGCATGATCAGATGCAATGCGGCGACGCTGTGGGTCTGGTAATCGCGAATCCAGGCGTCCGTCTCTGACTCGCGCCTCGCGATGTCCCGTTCGGCCTGCTGCTCCGCTCGCTGGTGCCGGGCCGCGGACTCAGCTTCCGCGGCCTGACGCCGGGCGTTGGACTCGGCCTCCAGGCGCTCGCACTGTTGCCTGGTCTCGGCCAGCAGCCGATCGGTCTCGAGGCGAGCGCTCTGGCGCAGCGAGGTGGTCTCCCGCTCGGTAACGGTCTGCAACTCGGCGGCCTCGTCCTCGGCTATCTGCAGCATCCGCTGGATTCCCTCGGTCGCGGCGGTCAGCGGGGACCGCTGCAGGCGATCCACCTCAGTGGCCGCCTCCGCGGCTTCCCGACGCAGACGATCAAGCTGCTTGGTCGCCTCCGCCGCTTCCCGACGCAGCTTGTCAACCTGGTCGTTGAGGTCACCGGCCCGTCGCAGCGCGGCGTCGCGTTCGGCGCCAATGGTCCCAACGCGAGCTTTGAGAGCGGTGACGTGGTCAATGACCTGCTGCCGGTGGAAGCCACGCAACACGATCTCGAAGGGCGGGGGTGAGCCGACGGCCTCGTCCCGGGTTCCGTGCATGTCGCCGGATGGTAGCCCCGGTACTCACCGTGCCGCGCTGAGCACCGCTCGCTCGATCCGCTCGCGCGCCTCGGCCGGCAGCGTGGTGTGACCATCTGCGGTGCTGGGACCACCGGAGGCAGTCAGGCAGAACGAGTCCACCGCCGAGCCGCCCAGGGTGGCGACCCGCGCCCACCGGATGGTGACCGCGTTGCTCTCCAACGCCGCGGCAACCCGGTACAACAAGCCGATCCGGTCGGTGGTGCGCAGCTCGAGGATCACCGCGCAGGTGGCCTCGTCGTCGAACCACAGCACCTTGGTCTCGACCTCGGACGACCCCGCCCCGGGCGCTGGGGTTTCGCCGTAGTCGCGCTCCTTGGCCGCCAGCGCGTCCGCCAGTTGCAACGAGCCGTCCAACGCCCGCGCCAGTTCCTGGCGCAGCAGCGCGACGTCCGGCAGTCGACCAAAGCGAGGTGAGACGGTGAAGCTCGCCACCGCCGCACAACCGCCGGGCAGCTCCACGACCCGGATGTCGGCGGAGTGGACCCGCAGCGAGTGCAGCGCGAGCACCCCGGCTGCCAGCGCAAGCACACCAGGCCGGCCAGGAGCCACGACCGTGATGGTGGTCGTCGCATCCGGTCCGGCAGCACTGTCCGCTGTGACGTGCAGCGCACCGCCGCTGACGAACTGCAGCGCCAACGCACGGTGCTCCCCGGTGAGCGGCTCCGGCGCCGGCACCGGCCGGCCGGCCAGCACCGCGCGGCAGCGTTCGGCGAGGCCGGAGATCAGGCCGGCGCGCCATTCGGTCCACACACCAGGGCCGGTGGCCAGACTGTCCGCCTCAGCCAACGCGACCAGCAGCTCCAGCAGGGTCGGATCCCCACCGAGGGTGTCCACCACCCGCTGCGCGGTGGTGGGATCGTCGAGGTCTCGGCGGGTCGCGGTGTGGGGTAGCAGCAGATGGTGACGCACCATCGCGCGGAGCGTCTCGACGTCCGAGGGCCACAGCCCGAGCCGGTGCCCGATCTGCTCGGCGAGCGCGGCGCCGACGACGCTGTGGTCGCCGCCGCGGCCCTTGCCCAGGTCGTGCAGCAGCGCGCCGAGCAGGAGCAGGTCCGGGCGGGCGACCGTGGTGGTCAGCCGAGCCGCCTGCGCCGCGGCCTCCACCAGATGCCGGTCCACAGTCCAGACATGGGCCCGATCCCGCGGCGGCAGGTCACGCACCGCACCCCATTCCGGGAACAGTCGGCCCCACAGGCCGGTACGGTCCATCGCCTCGATGACATCCACCGCCGCCGGTCCGGCACCCAGCAGCGACAGGAGCTCCTCCAACGCTGACCGCGGCCATGGTCGGCGCAGCTCCGGCGCGGTCTCGGCGAGGGCAGTGAGGGTGCCGGTAGCGACGGGCATACCAGTTCGGGCGGCCGTCGCCGCGACCCGCAGCGCCAGCGCAGGATCCCGTGCCGGGTTGGCGTCGCGAGCCAGCGCCACCTGGCCGGCATGCTCGACCACTCCCTCATCCAGCGGGCGACGTACCGGTCCACGCCCAAGGCTGCGCAGGCCGGTCAGGCGGGCCCGGCCGCGCGACGTTGGCACCGCGGCCCGCGCGGTGCGCAACCCGACATCCACCGCGTAGACCACGGTCCGCGCCGCTCCGGAAAGGCGCCTGGCGAGGTCGAACCGGTCGCCGAGCGTCAGCGCCGCGGCGACGTCGTCGGCCTCCTGCGCACGGAGCACGTCGCGGCCTCTACCGGCGAACCGGTGCAGCTCGGTGCGCACATCGAGCAGCAGGTCGCGCGCTTCCCGCACGTCGAGGCCAGCTCGATCCACGAGCTGGCCGGCCGACAGCGCATCCAACAGCTGCACATCCCGCAACCCGCCGTGGCCGTTCTTGAGGTCCGGTTCGACCCGATGGGCGATGTCGCCACTGCGCAGCCAGCGCTGCTGCGTTGACTCGATGAGCTCGTCGAGCCGGCCGCGGACGCCACTGCGCCAGGCGCGGCGCACGGCGGTGTCCATCGCGGTGAACAACTCCTGGTCGCCGGCGATCAGGCGGCCATCGAGCAACCCCAGCGCGGCCCGCAGGTCGGTGGCTGCGACCTGGACAGCCTGCCCGACCGTTCGGACGCTGTGGTCGAGATCGATGCGGGCATCCCACAGCGGGTACCACAACGCGTTCGCGAGCTCGGTCACGTCGCGCTTGCCGTCATGCAGCAAGACCAAGTCCAGATCGGAGTACGGCACGACTTCTCGGCGACCCAGCGCACCGACCGCGACCAACGCGCTACCGCAACCGACGCCTACCGCCGCGCAGCGTGAGGTGAGCCACAGTTCATAGAGGTCCGCGAGCGCTGCCCGCAGCGCGTGCGCGCTGAGCTGGCGGTGCCGGGGATTCTCTCCCAGAAGGGCCGCTCTGGCCCTGACGAGATCGTCTGCCGGGGTATCCGAGCCGCCGGGGTGAGGGAGGGCTCCTGGCCGCTTCATCGCCCTGCCCTTCCATGCCGAAGATCGCCGCTTCGATACCGTCCATGCTGGCTATACGCCCGGCGACGTCGGTCGACTTGAGGGTTCGCGAGGCTTGTAACGCGGCGACCGCCGGCAGGTTACAAACAGGTTTCAAGCCGATCACCAACTCGGCGGGGCACCATGAGATGTACCGGTACCCCGCCAAGATGTCAGCAAGTCCCAGGTCAGGAAATCACAGGGCGTCCAGACCCCGCTCGCCGGTTCGCACCCGGACCACCGTTTCCACCGAAGTGACCCAGACCTTCCCGTCCCCGATCTTCCCGGTCCGAGCTGCCTCGACCAGTGCGTCGATGGTCTTGTCCACCTGCGCCTCGTCCACCACGACCTCCACCCGGATCTTGGGCACGAAGTCGACCGAGTACTCCGCGCCCCGGTAAACCTCGGTGTGCCCCTTCTGCCGGCCGAAGCCCTGCACCTCGCTGACCGTCATCCCGAGCACGCCGATCTGCTCCAGGGCAGCCTTGACGTCCTCCAGCGTGAACGGCTTGACGATTGCGGTCACCAGCTTCATCGCCGATCACCTTCCTTAACGGCCGAGGCCGGGACCTTGCTCGGGGGGAGCGCCGGAGTGGGCCGGCTGTTCGCCATCCCGCTACCGGTGAAGATCGCGCTGAGCTCGTAGCCGGCCTCAGCGTGTTCGGTCTCGTCGATCCCGGTCCGCTCGGCATCCTCGTCCACTCGAATACCGATGGTGTACTTCAGCACCAGCGCGATGATCAGAGCTCCGACGAACGAGAAGATCATCACGGCGAATGCCGCTACTGCCTGGCGCCACAGCTGGTCGGTGCCTCCGCCGTAGAACAGCCCGTTGACACCGGCGGGCGCAGCCGACGTGGCGAAGAAGCCAACCAGCAGCGTTCCCGCAAGACCGCCGATGAGGTGCACGCCGACGACGTCGAGCGAGTCGTCGAAACCGAACCGGAACTTGATGGCCACCGCGAGCGCGCACACTGCGCCGGCGATCGCCCCTACCGCGATGGCGCCCATCGGGGAGACCGACGAGCACGACGGGGTGATGGCGACCAGACCGGTCACCACACCGGAGGCGGCACCGAGGCTGGTAGGCCGGCCGTCCCGGATGCGCTCGACCAGCAACCAGGACAACATCGCTGCGCAGGTGGCCACGGTGGTGTTGATGAACGTGATACCTGCGACGCCGTTGGAAGCGACGGCGGATCCGGCGTTGAAGCCGAACCATCCGAACCACAGCAGACCGGCGCCGAGCATCACCAACGGCAAGTTGTGCGGACGCATTGCCTCACGCGGCCAGCCGCGGCGTCTGCCGAGTACCAGGCACAGCGCGAAGCCCGCGGCACCTGCGTTGATGTGCACCGCCGTCCCACCGGCGAAGTCGATCGCTTTGAGCTGGTTGGCGATCCAGCCGCCGTGCGCGGCGCTGACGCCGTCGAAGGCGAACACCCAGTGCGCGACCGGGAAGTACACCACTGTCGCCCAGATCGCGGCGAACGCCAGCCATGGCCCGAACCGCATCCGATCGGCTACCGCACCCGACACCAGAGCCACCGTGATGATCGCGAACATGGCCTGGAATGCGACGAACACCGTCGCCGGGATGGTCCCTACCAGTGGAATCGCAACCTTTGAGGTCCCGCTGGCGATGTAGGTGCCCCCGTACAGACCCTTCAGTCCCGCATAGTTGAAGGGGTTGCCGATCAGACCGTGACCGGCATCGTTGCCGAATGCCTCTGAGTAGCCGTAAAGCACCCAGAGAACGCCCACGATCCCCATCGCGGACATACTCATCATTATCATGTTCAGGACGCTCTTCGAGCGGACCATGCCGCCGTAGAAGAACGCCAGGCCCGGAGTCATCAGCAGCACGAGGGCGGAGCTGGCAAGCATCCAGGCAGTGTCACCTGTGTCTGGCACGGGTTCACTCCTCTGTGTCGAGACACGCATCACGATCGGGTGGTGCGTGTGAAAAGAGTGAACAGCGGGTGTTTCGGCCGGAGGCACGGTATGTTTCCGCCACGTTAACTGTGGTGGCCCCACTGTTACGTCCGGGTTGCGGATGCCGATGTCGATAGTCCGGCGCGGCTCTGCACATCTAGATGGTCAGTCCAATAACGCGTCCACGAAGGCAGCCGGCTCGAATGGCGCGAGATCGTCTACACCCTCACCGAGGCCCACTAGCTTGACCGGGACCCCGAGCTCGCGCTGCACGTGGAAGACGATGCCGCCCTTGGCGGTGCCGTCCAGCTTGGTCAAGACGATGCCGGTGACATCGACGACCTCGCGGAAGACCCTCGCCTGCATGATCCCGTTCTGTCCGGTGGTGGCATCCAGTACCAGCAGCACCTCGTCGACCTCGGTCTGCTTGGAGATCACCCGCTTGACCTTGCCCAGCTCGTCCATCAGGCCGGTCTTGGTGTGCAGCCGGCCAGCGGTGTCGATCAACACCGTGTCCACGCCGTCAACGCTGCCCCGCTTGACCGCGTCGAAGGCCACGCTGGCCGGGTCGGCGCCCTCGGCGCCCCGCACGACCTCCGCGCCGGCGCGCTCCCCCCAGGTGGCCAACTGCTCGACCGCCGCGGCCCGAAACGTGTCGGCGGCGCCGAGCAGCACCCGCCGCCCGTCGGCGACCAGCACGCGGGCCAGTTTGCCGGTGGTGGTGGTCTTACCGGTGCCGTTGACCCCCGCGATCAGTACCACGCCGGGGACACTGACGCCGTCGGCACCGTTGTGGGGCAACGCTCGCACCGCGCGGTCCAGCTCCGGACGTAGCGCCTCGATCAGCACGTCGCGTAGTGCCGCACGAGCTTGCTCGGCTGTCCGCACTCCGCGCGCAGCGAGTTCGGCGCGCAACCTCTCGACGATATCGGTCGTGGTGGCCGCGCCGAGATCGGCCAGCAACAGGGTGTCCTCCACGTCGGTCCAGGAGTCCTCGTCGAGATCGCCGGCGCCGAGTAGGCCCAGCAGGCTCTGCCCGAACGCCGAGCGGGACTTCGACAGCCGGCCACGCAGCCGCACCAGCCGGCCGGCGGGGGCGTCGATCGGCTCGATCAGCGAGGGCGCCGGTTCCGCAGGAGCTGGCTCTGCAGGTACTGGCTCTGCAGGTACTGGCTCTGCAGGTACTGGCTCTGCAGGTACTGGCTCTGCAGGTACTGGCTCTGCAGGTACTGGCTCTGCACGTACTGGCTCTGCACGTACTGGCTCTGCACGTACTGGCGCGGCGGGAACCGGCTCAACCGGTGCGGTAGGAGCCGGTGCCGCGGGAGCCGGCGTTGCGGCTGCAGGTTCGGCGGGCTCCTGCACAAGCGGTGTCGGTTCAGCGGGCGTGGATTTGCTCGGCGCGGGAGGAGGGACACTCTTCGGCGGGGCCAAATCCACCGGCGGCGCTGGCGATTTCGGCTTCGCCGCGGGTGGTGCCTGGGTAGGCGGCTTCGGCGCGGGTGGCGCCTGCGCGGGCCGCTTCGGCGGCGCCTTGGTAGGCCGCTTCGGCCGCGCCTGAGTCGGCCGCCTCGGCGGCGCCGGAGCCGGTGGCCGCGCGCTCTTAGGTGG
>JALYTS010000072.1 GCA_030854185.1 Actinomycetota bacterium
ACTCTTTAGGTCATAGACCATCACAAGATCGACCACCAGGCGACACGCCGAGAAACAGCAGCTCAGCCCACTCGAGGTGGACTCCTCACAGGCTCAAGATCGAACTAACCCGGAAACTGGGGCTAGCGGGTGCCGACCTGTTGGGTGCCCAGGGTGGCCTGGACCTGCCGGGTGGCACCGCCCGCTCCCTTGATCGTGACGGTGACCTGGGAACCCGGCGAGTGTGAGCGGATGGCCGCAACGAGTGCATCGCCACTGTCGATCACCCGGTCGCCCACTTTGGTGATCTTGTCGCCGGACTGGATGCCGGCAGCGGCGGCGGCGCCACCGGGCGTGACCTGCTGGACCACGGCTGCGCCGTCCTCCGGCTGCCCAGCCGGAACGGTCACCCCCAGGATCGCCGACGTGGCCTGACCGGTGTGCACGAGCTCGTTGGCGATCCGCCTGGCCTGGTCGATGGGGATCGCGAAGCCCAACCCGATCGAGCCCACCTGCCCGGTACCGGAGCCGAGCGCGGCGATGGCCGAGTTGATGGCGATCACCCGGCCCTGCATGTCGGTCAACGGGCCACCGGAGTTACCCGGGTTGATCGCAGCGTCGGTCTGGATCGCGTCCAGCACGGTGTCCTGACTGCTGCCCTCACCACCGGCCCGCACTGGACGGTCCAGCGCGCTGATGATGCCGCTGGTCACGGTGCCGGATAGACCCAGTGGGGAGCCGACCGCCACCACTTCCTGACCGACCCGGACAGTGCTGGAGGTCCCCAGCTGAGCCGGGGTCAGACCGTTGACGCCCTGGGCCCGCACCACCGCAAGGTCGAAGGTCGGCGCCCTACCGACGATCTGAACCGGCACCGAGCGGCCGTCCTGCAACACGGCAGTAACCTGACCGCCGGTCGCGGCCGGTTCAACAACATGGTTGTTGGTGAGGATCAGTCCGTCGGCGCTCAGCACGATCCCACTCCCCTCGGCCGCCACCTGGGGCCCGTGCACCCGGAGCTGGACCACGCTGGGCGTCACCTTCTGCGCCACCTGCTCGACCGACCCAGCCGGTAGGTTCGCGATCGGCACGGCACCCGGGGCAGGCGAGTCCAGCGCGCTGGTCGACAGTGACCCACTGCTGGCGAGCTGATAGCCGACAGCGCCGCCGACACCTCCGGCGACCAGACCCACGATCAGCGACAGCACAACGGCTCCGACGACGGGCCCCCCGCGGCGCGGTCGGGGAACGTCTGAGGGCGGTACGCCGATCGGCGTGGTGGGCGGTGAAAGCGGCGCCCCCGGCTGCCACGACGACCCTGGCCGGCCGGTGGACGCCCATGGCGAGGGGTACTCGCCGGGATCGCCGGGTTGTGGTGGGCGCGGCGTCTCGTCGGTCATGTCTCTAGAGTGTCCTGGATTCCTGAGAGGGGCATATGAGGCACCTTAAGGATGTTGGGTGGATGGTCGGCCGGGCAGCTCGAGGGTCATCAGCATCCCGCCCGTGAGGCTTTTCCTGGCCTGCACCGTACCTTCATGACGGGCGGCGACCTGCGCCACGATGGCCAGTCCGAGCCCCGACCCGGGCAGGGTACGCGCATCCGATGAGCGATAGAACCGCTCGAAGATGTAGGGCAGGTCGGCATCGACGACCCCCGGTCCGGCGTCGGCAACGTCCACCGCGCCAGTGCCCCGTCCGGTCGGCGCCAACCGGACGGTGACGGTCGCGCCGGTGGGGCTCCACTTGACGGCATTGTCGAGCAGGTTGAGCACGGCACGTTCCAGGGCGTTGGCGTCACCGAGCAGGCTCCACGGCACGAGGTCGACCTCGAAGTGAACTCCCGGCGCTCGGCGGGCCGCCCTGGCCAACGCCCGCTCGACCACGTCGGCCAGCTCCACCGGTTCGTGCACCACCTGCGGGGCGTCCTCGCGGGCCAGCTCGACGATGTCTCCGACCAGCGTGGACAGCTCCTCCACCTGGGCCCGCACGTCGCCGGAGATCTCCCTGCGGTCCTGGTCGGACAGCGATGGAGCGTCCGGGCGGTCGGAGGCGGCAAGCAGCTCCAGGTTGGTCCGCAACGAGGTCAGCGGGGTGCGCAACTCGTGGCCGGCATCGGCGACCAGCCGGCGTTGGCGTTCCTGCGACTCCGCCAGCGCGGCGAGCATGCTGTTGAAGCTCCCGGTGAGCCGCGCGAGCTCATCATCGCCGGAGATGGCGATCGGTTGCAGATCGCCGGTGCGAGCGACCCGCTCGGTCGCTTCGGTGAGTCGCTGCACCGGGCGCAAGCCGGCCTGGGCGACGGCGGTGCCCGCGGCCGCAGCCAGCAGCACGCCGGCTCCTCCCACCAGGATGAACACCAGACCGAGCCGCGACAGAGTGATCCGCGTGGTATCCAACCCACTGGCCACCACCAGCGCCGCATCCGGGCCCGCGGACACGGCGGCGACGCGCAAGTCACGCGCTTTGTCGGTGCGCAACGACTGGGGCTGCTCGCCCCGCGCCACAGCGAGCTCCTGCGGGCCCAGCTCCAGGTCGCCGCCGACCACGCTTTGACCGGTGCGGCCATCGAGCAGGCCTACCCGGATGTCGGCAGCACTGAAGAAACTGGCAGGTATGCCACCGAGTTGCTCGGCATTGGCCAGCGTGCTGCGCAGCGAATCGGCGCGCTGCAGCAGCGTGGTATCAAGCTGATCGTAGAGGCTGGTACGCACCGTGAAGTAGCCCGCGAGCGACACCAGCGCGACGGCTGTTCCGACGCAGACCGCAGCCAGGCCGGTGACCCGGGTGCGCAGCGACATCCGCCCGAAGTTCGGGTCGGCCGCCTGTGTCACGGAGGCGTCACCCGCAATGCGTAGCCCACGCCCCGCATGGTGTGGATCAGTCTCGGCTCACCGTCCGCCTCGGTCTTGCGCCGCAGGTAGCCGACGTAGACCTCCAGCGCATTGCCGGAGGTGGGGAAGTCATAGCCCCAGACGTCCTCCAGGATCCGGCCGCGGGTGAGCACCTGCCGAGGGTGCCGCATGAACAACTCGAGCAAGCTGAACTCGGTACGGGTCAGGCTGATCCGGCGGATGCCCCGGGCGACCTCACGGGTGCCCTGGTCCAGAACGAGATCGGCGAACGCCAGCGTGCTCCCGGTGTTGCCGGCCGCCCCGACACTGTCCGGAGTGCGCCGAAGCAGGGCGCGCAACCGAGCGAGCAGCTCCTCCAGGGCGAAGGGCTTGGGCAGGTAGTCGTCCGCGCCGGCGTCCAGCCCGGCGACCCGGTCGGAAACCGCGTCCCGGGCGGTGAGTACCAGTATCGGGAGGTCATCACCGGTGCCGCGAAGCCGCCGGCAGACTTCCAGCCCGTCTACTTTGGGCATCATGACGTCGAGCACCATCGCGTCCGGCCGCTGCGTCGCGAGCACTTCCATAGCCTGAAGACCGTCCCCGGCAAGCTGCACGGTGTAGCCGTTGAACTGCAACGACCGGCGCAGCGACTCCCGGACCGCCCGGTCGTCATCGACTACGAGGATGCGCATGCGCCTAGTGTGTACCCCCCGGCTGAGAGCGACCTTAGACAGCCGGACCGGCGCCCGGCGCGCTCGCGTTCAGCGGGCTCAGCGGGGTGAATCCGCTTCGATAACCACGTTGAGCCCGCTGAATGCGGGACCTGCCATCATGGGCGCGACGTCCGGGTGCGGTCAGACGATCCGGCGTGCCCCGACGAAGCCGTTGGTGTACATCGGCCGGACATGGACCGGCTGGCCAGGTTGGGAAGCTTCGGCGATCTTGCCGTCTCCGACGTAGATGACGACATGATCCACTGGTTTGTAGAAGAAGAGCAGATCGCCCGGTTGCAGCTGGCTCAGGCTGACCGAGTGGCCGGCGGTGGACTGCGCCGCGGCGGTGCGCGGCAGGGTGATGCCGACCTGCTTGTAGATCCACTGCACCAGCCCGCTGCAGTCAAATCCACCCGGTGCGGCACCGCCATACACGTAGGGCGTGCCCCGCTGAGCCAGTGCTGCAATGACCACGCGGGACGCCAACTTCATGGCGAACGCTGCGGGCGCCACCGCGGGTGCCTTGGTCGCGGCGGGTGCCTGGGCGGGTGCTTGGGCAGCAGCGGGTGCTTGGGCAGCAGCGGGTGCTTGGGCAGCAGCGGGTGCTTGGGCAGCAACCTCGGCAGCCGGCGGTGTCGCGGCGGGTGCCGTCGATGGGTTGATATCCCGAACGGCCGCGTCGGCGAGCCTCACAACAGAGGCGAGAGTCGGTGGGGTGGCCGCAGGCGCCACTGACGCCGCACGATCGGGGACCTTGAGATGCTGGCCCACGACGATGACATCGGGGTCGGCGATCGTGTCTCGGTTCGCATCGTAGATCTGCTGCCACCCACCAGGTACGGCCTGCGCAGTGGCGATCTGCGCCAAGGTGTCGCCGGCGGCCACTACGTAGTCGGTGGTGGGCCCGGTTTGGGCTGGCAAGGCGGGCGGGGCCGCAGGGGTCGCTGGCGGCGCCGCGGGTGCAGCGTGCTTCGGTTCTGCGGGGGCAGCGTGTTTCGCGGGGGCGGTAGGGGAACTATCGCTGGCGTGGCGTCCGCAGACCGGCCACGCGCCGATGCCTTGGGTCGCCAGAACGTGCTGCGCCACGGAGATCTGCTGCTCCCGGGTGGCACTGGCTGGGTTACCTACACCACCGTTGGCGTGCCAGGTGCTCAGCGTGTACTGCAGGCCGCCGTAGAAGCCGTTTCCGGTGTTCGTGGCCCAGTTCCCGCCGGACTCACACGCCGCAACCGCGTCCCAGTTGACGGTCGTGGCGGCGGATGCGGTACCAGCGAGGATCCCGCCGGCGGCCAGCGTTGCGCCGGTGACGGTGACAGCGCGGCGTCGGCGGTGCGGGATGAAGCGACGATGCTTGCCGGACATCAAGGGCCTACCGTTCCCGGCCTCGTCCAGAGAGAAGCCGGTTCGCTCGGGGTCACTTTCGCCGCGTATCACCTCACGGGTCAGGCCCGAGGGATGCATAAATTTCAGTGATCAGCGCCCAGCGGCGGGTATGTGTCGGCCAGTGGTGTTTGGGGCACCACGGTCCGTGCTCGGATCATCACGCAGCGGTACCCGGAGGTGCAGCGGGGCCGCGAACGTGGCGTCGGCCTGTGCGCCGCTGAGCACTCCGGTGGCAACGAGCCGGTCGAGGACGTCACGCTGGCGCTGTTTGGCAAGGTCGAGGTGAGTCAGCGGATCGTAGGCCGTCGGGGCCTGCACCACCCCGGCCAGCAGGCTCGCCTGCGCCCAGGACAGGTCGCCCGGCGCGAGATCGAAGTACCCGCGGGCGGCGGCCGCGACGCCGTAGTAGCCCTGTCCGAAGTAGACGCTGGTGAGGTAGGCCCGCAGGATCCGCTGCTTGGAGTACGTACTGTCGATCTTCACACCGAGGATGACCTGCTCGATCTTGGCGCCGACGCCGGTGCGTTCCGGGGTGTAGAGCAGCTTGGCGAGCTGCTGGTCCAGCGTCGCCCCGCCGTCCTCATCCCCCCCGAGCCCGCCGAGCACACCCCGGACGACACCCCGAGGGTCCACCCCGTGGTCGCTGAAGAACCGGCTGTCCTCGGTAGCCACCACGGCCTGGCCGATCCGGTCAGGCACCGGCAGCTCGCCGAGGTCGGCACTCCCATGAGCGGCCAACCGGTCCGCTACCCGGCGCTGGAGGTCGCCCACCGACGGGGTGAGCGCCCAGAGCAGCCCGAACGCCAGCGCCGCAGCCACCACCAACGCGCCGAGGACCAGGCCAGCGGCCCGTATCCGACGCCAGGTGCGGTGACTGCGCATAGTGACGACGCTAACCGCGCCCGGCGTGACTTGTCGCGCTGCGACGAACATCGACGCGGTGCGGATCACGCCGATCCCTGCCGAGGTGGTCAGGCGGGTAGCTGGTGGTGGGTCAACTGTGACGCTCGCGGAGGAGCTGGGCGACTTCACCGGGTGCGGGCATTGTGGCGATCTCGGCCGCTGCACGGGGTCGTTGTCCAGGCCAAGGGATAGAGTTCGTTGAGCGAGACCCAGCCGTCTTCGTCTCGATCGGCTTCGCCGGTGGCCAGTCCCTCGACCAACGCACTGGTGAACACCGACGGCTACCGGCTGTGGTCGTCGGCGAGCTGGTCTCCTTCGAAGGCGTACTCCATCGATGCTGGACGCCGTGATCACCGCCCGGCCGCGCCCACCATCCCGCTTGTCACCGGGAAAACTGTCGAGCACGTTGACATCCCCGACAGCCCGAACCGCCACACCCTGGCCGAACGCCCCGCCGTAGCAGCAATCCAGCAACAGCACGATGCTGCACGACCGGCTCGACTGCATGCACCGCCGGACGAAGTCTGCTGGGACGGCAGTGGAGCCAAGCCGGTTCGGGCGGGCGTTGCGGGCGGCGAAGAACAACTCTCCAGAGTCATTCTTCAGTCCGTGGCAGGACAGGTGCACAAGAAGCAGGTCGTTCGGAACACTGTCCGAGAAGAGATCGTCGATCCGTGCCTGGATGTTGTGCGCGGTCTCGTTGTGCACGACCTGCACGTCGAAGTAACCGATTTGAGAGTCGCCGAGGACCGTGGCCAGCGCCTCAGCATCCGCTGCTGGGGACAACAACTGCCGCAATCCTTCGTGGTCGTATTCTCCGCTGGCGACGATCAGGGCTTTGCGGCGGCCGCTCACTGCTCACCGCGCCTTGCGGTGTAGACCGTCACTGCAACAGCACTGGCTGCAAGTGTATTCGGACTGGTAGGCGCGATTCCAGCATACGCTGCAACGCAACAGTCGTCGGATAACGCTATCAGCACTATGAATCCGAACTACTCCACGGCCATCGCGCCCAACATCGACCCGATAACGCGGTTAGGAGCAGCCCGTTCACAGAGCAAGGGCAAACCTATTGGCACACTACGCAGCTGGAGCCGGCGACCATCAGTTGCTATGAACACGCAACGCGTACGAGCGACGGCCATGTTTCTACCGATGTCTGGTACCACACCATTAACATCAACGACCCTGCTCATGGAACCCTGAATGACGGGTGGATCTGGGGAGGAAACGTGAACACGCTCCGGCGGCGCTGGTGACTGACGTATTTCGGGCAGAGGCTACGTCTGTCACCAAGCAAGGAATATTCAATTACCATGTGTCAAACAAGAAGCTAGACCCGTCCGTAGGTGACCGGCTACACCTCACCGTAAAGCGACCAGCGTGTGCCTAGCGCAGGTCGGATCGCCGTGATAGCCCGCGATCCCGGCCACAGCGGGAAGAAGCGCTACCCTCGTGCCGCCATGTACGCCGCCGAGGCACGCATGCCCGGCAGCACCCACCGTACCGACCTACCTACCACTACTCCTGAGGGAGACCCACGATGACCACAGTCCCTACAGCCGCACCGTCCAACGGCATGGGCGTCACTGGTCTGGTGACCGGCATCATCGGCGCATGCCTGGCATGGGTGCCCGGTCTGGGTTTCATCCTGGGCATCCTGGGCATCGTGTTCGGAAGCATCGGATTGTATTACGCAAGCCAAGGCAAAGCCACCAACAAGGGTATGGCAATCGCCGGCCTGGTACTTGGCATCTTTGCTGTGGCGTTCTGGCCGGTTGGGCTCATGATTGCAGCGGCATCAGTGGCGGGCGCCAGCAGGTGACTCGTGGAGCCTGCGCATCTGTAGCCGGTTCGATCCTTGCACCCGGCCCAACGGGGCTCCCAGTCACAGCTGCTGATGTGAAATCAGCTGCCTGCGGGAGCCAAGCTGGGGATGCCGAGAACTGCAGACCGGCTAAATCGGGCGCGAACGGCGTCAGGCTGCTGCTGCACCAACCAGTCGTGCAACAACGGTTCGATGTCGGGGCGACGTTGCTGGTCGACTCGCGTTCGAGACGCGCACCCAACCGAAAACGATGCCACCCTCGGGTCTTCTCCGAGCGCTTCGACCAAACTCATACCATCCGAGGCCGCCACCGCGTGTGCGCGCGGCCTCGGCTCGCCCTGATCGAGGTCGACGGCGTCGAGCACTTCATGGACCCGCAGACTTCCAAACGGCTACCGCCCTGCCGTAGCGAGCCTCGCACACCCAGCTCAGCGGGGGTCGATGACCTTGCGCCGGAGTTCCCGAATTCAACAGCAGAGCTGTTCAACCGACCTGCGGCAGCACTGCTGTTGAGCTCGGGAACTGGGGAGCAGCCGGATACCAGACACGGGCCTAGGTCAGCCTTCTTGCTTCAGCCCCTCTTCGGCTCGGACACTCTCCACGGCGCTCACCGCAGCAGCGGGCCGTTCCTGAGCAGCTCACGAAACTCCGGTGCCGGGACCGAGCGGGAGAATAACCAGCCCTGGTAGGCGTCCACGCCGAGGCCCCGGAGCACCTGGAACTGAGCTGCGGTCTCGACCCCCTCGGCGACACAGACACGGCCCAGCGCGCGGACCATGTCGACCACCGCGCGGACCACCGCGAAGTCCGACTGGTCGACACCTACCCCCGAGACGAATTGGCGGTCCAGCTTGACGATCTGCGCGGGCAACTCCTTCAGGCGGGCCAGCGAGGAGTATCCGGTGCCGAAGTCGTCCACCGCGAAGCGCGCCCCGCGCTCGACCAGCTCGGCCATCGCCTCGCGGGTCGCGTCCGGCAGGTCGACCAGGACGGTTTCCACCAACTCCAACACCAGCCGGTCCCAGGGCAACTCGCTCTCGGCCACCGCGGTGGCAACGGTCGCCACGAAGTCGCCGTCGGCGGGGTCGGCGAGGTTGACCGCAACGGCGACCGGGCGCCCATCCCACGCCACCCAGTCCCGTGCCTCACGCAGGGCGGTGCGCAGCACCCACCGGTCCAGCTCACGCATCAGGCCGCCCCGCTCGGCCACCGGCAGGAACACCGCCGGGCTGAGCATTCCGCGTTCCGGATGCGGCCAGCGGATCAGCGCCTCCGCGGAGAGGATCACGCCGTCCGGATCGACCACCGGCTGGTAGTGCAACTGCAGTTCGTCGTGGGCGAGCGCCTCGCGAAGCTCACACTCCAGCTCCACCTGCTGATCAGCTGATGCGATCAGCGCCGGGTTGGCCATCGCGAACTGCCCGGTGTCGGTCCGCTTAGCCTCGAACACGGCTGCGTCGGCGAAGCGCATCAGATCCTGCGCGCTGCGGGTCGAGGCGTCGGGCACAGCCACCCCGATCGCCACCGACAGCCGGATCACCTGGCCGCGCAGCGGGGTCGGGGTCCCCAACAACCGCGAGACCGTCGCGACGAGCGGGCCGATTCCTCCTTGGGCGGCGACGTCGGAGCTGATCACTACGAAGACGTCGCCGGACAGCCGGCCGGCGGTGCAGCCCGCGGGCAACCCGTCCTGCAGCCACCGCGCCAGCGCGACCAGCAGCTCGTCACCGGCATCGTGGCCGAGCGCATCGTTGACCCGCTTGAAGTTGTCGATGTCGCAGAACAGCACCGCGACATCGCCGTCGCCGTCGCCGCAGGCCAGCACCTCGGTCAGGGTGTCGGTGATCGCGGCCCGATTGGGCAGGCCGGTGAGTTCGTCGTGGGTCGCGCGGTAGGTGAGCGCCTCGGCCACCCGGCGCCGCTCGGTGATGTCGGTGAACATCACCAGCAGGAAGCGCTGGCCGTCGTCCTGCACCGATGCCGATACGTTGAGCTCGCAGTACACCGGGTCACCGTCGGCCCGCAGCAGCATCCGCTGCGGCACGGTGTAGGACCCGGCTCCGTGCCGGGTGCGCAGGGTGCGTAACCGGTCGGCCCGATCGTCGGGGTGGGCGAGCGCCTCGGAGCTCATCCCGCGAAGCGTCTCCAGGTCGTAGCCCAGCAGCTTGCACAGCGCTTCGTTGGCATCGACGATCCGGTCGTCGTCATCGAAGATCCCGATGCCGACCGGGGCGATCGCCACCAGATCGGCGAAGCGCTGGCTGGAGCGCATCATCCGGGTCTCGGCGGCCCGCTGCTCGGTGACGTCCTGCACTGTGCCGAGCAGTCGCGGGCACCCGGAGGCGTCGGGGATGGCCGCGCCGTGGCAGCGGACCGTGCGAACCGTCCCGTCCGATCGGAGCACCCGGTGCTCGCATTCCACCGGCACCTGGTCGACGACCAGCTGACGCCACAGGTCGTCCACCCACTCCCGGTCATCGGGATGCACGAGAGAAAGGAAGGCCTGGTAGGACGTCTGCCGGGAGGCCACTCCGTAGAGGTCTCGCATCACATCCGACCAGACCAGCCGGTCGCGGCCTGGCTCCCACTCCCAGGTACCGATCCGGGCCACCTGCTGCGCCTGCGCCAGCCGCTGCTGCTCCGCCCGCAGCGCCCGCTGCACTGCTCGATCTTCAGTGACGTCCTGCATGGTGCCTACCAGCCGCAGGACCTCCCCACTGGGCGAGCGCTCGGCTCGCAGGCGACACACGTAGTGACTGTCACCGTGCTCGGGCAGACCGCGGAACTCCAACTCCAACATGCCCGAATCGCGATCAGCGGCCATCTCGTGCACCCGCCGGAACAGATCGGGCAGATCCTCGGGGTGGATGTGGCGAAACGGGTCGGTGGCGTCGGCGCAGCGTCCGGCGAACAGCTCCACCAGGGCGGGACTGTAGGTGATCCGGTTGGTGGACCAGTCCCAGGTGAAGCTGCCGATCCGAGCGATCCGCTGCGCCTCCAGCAGTCGCGCGTGTTCCTGGGCAAGGTCGCCGGTAGCCACGGTGTGCCGGGTCGAGCGCAGGTCGGAGATGTCGACCAGGAACACCATCAGCAGGTCCGTGCCCGGCACGGTCCAGCGCGTCACCCGCACCGGTACCGCACGCCCGTCAGGTCCGATCAGCTCGGCGTCGGCGTCGACGTCGGCGCCAGTGTCGTTGGCGGTGTCGTTAGCCGGGCCGCGCCCGGGGCCCGTGAGCAGGCGATGCAGCGGGAGGCCGGTCAGCGAATCGGGGAACCACCGACCGGCGAGCTGAACCGCTGCCAGGTTGGCCGCCACGACCACGCCACCGTCACAGACCAGCGCCGGCGACTGCGGCAAGGCGATCTGGGACAACGCGCTCTGTGTCGCCGAGTACTGGTCCACCTGGATCGACGCCGACCGGGTGGACAGCGACACGGTGGCCGGCGACACGGTGGAGGGCGACGCGGTGGATACCGACGACACCGACCGGCCCGCTCGGAAGGCCGCCAGCGAGCGGCCCGGCGCGGCCCACGACACCTCGGTCGGATCCAGCGAGAAGGGCACGAACTCGACCCGCTCAGCGCGCTCGGCCACGGCACCACCCTCCGGTCGCGCCAACCGCCGCGGACCCGCCGACGCTGGCAACGAGGTGTCACAACCCTGTCGAGTGCACCAACGCGTGAACTGCCGATTGGTTATGCGTCTTGTGCAACCCGCTGTGACAGTTGGTGCCCCGCTCCCGCCGCAGTGGATCTAGATTGTCACCACATCAGGTGGCTAAAGTCGCTTTGCGCCGCCAGAGGGCTAGCTAGAGTGAAGCCCTGGTTAGGCTGAAACACTGGGTAAGCTGAAACACCGTGCAGTTCCGCGAGCTGGCGATCCCGGGTGTGATCGAGTTCACTCCGAGAATCTTCCCGGACACGCGCGGCCAGTTCGTCGCCCCGTTCGAGCAATCATCGTTCGTCGACGCCACGGGGCACCAGCTGCGGCTGGCACAGTCCAACCACAGCACCTCCCGCCGCGGCGTGATCCGCGGAGTGCACTTCTCCGACGTGCCGCCCGGCCAGGCGAAGTACGCGTATTGCTCCCGGGGTGCGCTGCTGGACGTCGCGATCGACGTCCGGGTGGGCTCCCCCACATTCGGCCAATGGGTGTCGGTACTGCTGGACACCGATGCCCCCCGCGCGCTGTACCTCCCCGAGGGTATCGGGCATGCGTTCATCGCGCTGGCCGATGACACCGTCATGACCTACCTGTGCTCCACCGGGTACGCGCCCACGGCAGAACACACTGTGCACCCGCTGGACGCCACCCTCGGCCTGCCCTGGCCCGCCGACATCGACCCGCTGCTGTCGGACAAGGACCGGGCAGCCCCCACCCTCGCCGAAGCCACCGACGCCACCATCCTCCCGAGGTGGGCGGACTGCCAAGTCCGCTACACCGAACTCCGCGCCGCCGCCACGCATTCAGCGGGCTGAGTAGCCGACCCCCACGAACACCCCCACCCTGGCGTGGGTGGGGGTGTTCGTGGGTCGCTATCTCAGTCGAACTCGCCGGCCCGGACTCCGGCAGTGAACGCGGCCCACTCGGGCGCGGTGAACATCAGCGCGGCCCCGGCCGGGTTCTTGCTGTCCCGGACGCCGCGATGGCCGTTGGGTAGGTCGGCCACCTCCACACATTGGGCCTGGCTGCTGCTGAAGCTAGACTTTCGCCACGTAGCGGGAGTCAGGTCACGTGTCATCGGTGCCTCTCTTCGCTCTCACTGCCCAGTTTGTTTGGCGAGCTGTGCGATCAGAGCCAGACTCTCGTTGGGACCGAGAGACTTGCTGCGCAGCTCGCCAAACAGCGTATCTAGCTGAGACACCACTGAGTCGTCATCGATGAGGTGCCCGCCGACGGCGTACTCCTGGTGCGCGACGTCGTCCAGCAATCCGGCAGGGAACCTCAGCAGGGAGAACGGGCCCGCCATGCCTACATGCAGCCCGATGTCGAAGGGCAGCACCCTTAGCTCCACGTTCGGCCACTTCGCTCGATCGAGCAGCTGCGCTAGTTGCTCCGCTGCCACGTCCTTCTCCCGCGCGCACCGCTCCAGGGCAGCCTGGGATACGACCGCGGTCAGCTGTAGGGGATTGGTTCCAACGAGCCGCTTCTGGCGGTACAGGCGTGCGGGGACACGCTTGTTCAGCTCCGTGGCTGACAGCCGCACGTCCAGCGTGCACAGCCTGCGCATGTACTGCTCGGTTTGGAGCAGGCCGGGAATATTCTCCAGCTCGAGGCAGCGAACCGAGACCGCGTCGGTTTCCAAACCGATGTAGCCCGCCATCGTTTCTGGCAGTCCGTAGGTCGACCACCATCCGCGCTTGCTGGCTTCCTGCCGCAGCTCCTCGAGTCTGTCGAGGTCGTCCTCAGCTCGATAGTGGTCGCGTAGCAGCACGATCAACTCTGCCTTCCCGAGCACGTTGCGACCGCTCTCGATGTGAGCGATCCGGGCGGGCGAGCAACCGATGGCGGCGGCTGCAGCGGGTCGGGTGACGCCGGCTGCTTCCCGCAGCCGCTGGAGCTCGATGCCGAGCTGACGGCGTCTGATCGTCGGTCCTGTCACGTGGGGATAGTAGCGGGTAACTATCGATCGTAATACTCACACGCTACTATCAATCGTAGAATTACGGTGATAGTCTCCAGTACGTCCACCCCGGGACCCTGTGCGGATCGCTCGCCAGGGAACCCAATCAGGGGATGAGACTGTCGCCGGTCCGCGCGCCACCTCGATGGACCCCGACCGTGCGCGCCACCACCACACACGCAAGACCGGGAGTGCCATGGCTGGCAGACATCGCCGCGTAGTAGTGCCGCTGCGGGACACCCGGTGTCCCGTGCGCGTTCGGCGATCGAGGTGACCGACGGCTACACGCTGGTCACGCATCAGGTGAATGACGGGGCGATCGCCCTGGGTCGTTCGGTGGGCCGCTACCGCGCGCTGTGCGGGGACCTGGTGCTGGCGGCGAGCCTGGCCGAGCTGCGGCCGCGCTGTTGGGGTTACCGGTGTGCGTTGTGCGCCGGGCGCCCCACCGCCGCGCTGCGGTGTAGTCGAGTTCATGTGATGTTGTGACCCGTAGGTGTCCGATAGATGTCATTGACAGGAAGGAACCGCATCATGGATAAGTCGCAGTTGTACGGGCTTGATCTGACCGGCGCGACCTGGCACAAGAGCAGCTCCAGCGCCGTAGAAGGCCAGGAATGCGTCGAGGTCACCGACCTCGGTGGCGGAGCCGTCGCGCTGCGCGACTCGAACAACCACGCCCGGGGTGATCTTCGGTTCACCGCCGGGGAGTGGGCCGCGTTCACCAGCGGAGTTCGCCGCGGCGAGTTCGACTGACAGGTGTGATGGCAGACCCAACGGCCCCGCCAGCCGCGTTACCAGCCCGGTTGGCGGGGTCACTGCCCCCAATTCATGGATGGAAGCCAATTGAGTGAGTCACCGACACCAACCGGTGATCCGTGGATCGACGCGTACCTCAAGCTGCGGCGGGCGTGGATCGAACAGGCATCCCCGGTCGACCTCACCGCCTATGCGCGGGAGCTGCGACGCGACCTGCCTAGCTTGACGCTGCCACCGCCCGCGGCGATGTTCATTCAAAACGACATTGAAATTTCGGGGATCACGCACGAGTTGGTGACCGCGTTGTGGACACCGCCACCGCGAGAGTAAACGCCGGGCCGGCCCCAACCCCTATCGACCGGCGCTGAGCCGGCTGAATGCAACGTCAGCCGGGGGGCTGAGGCAGCCGGTGGGGCGCCGGGTAGAGGCGGGCGAGGACTACGGCGATCGGGGTTGCGGTGCCCAGGTGACGGGAGTCGGTGGATGCGGCGGGATTGTCGCCCAGCACCCACCAGCCGTCGCCGTGCCGGCCCACAGCGCGCTTGACCGACAGCACCCCGGGCCGCTGCGGCCACCCGACCAGTACCACCGCACCAGGGCGCGGCCGGGTTCGCAGGCTGACCAGCAACACATCGCCGTCGGACAGCGTCGGGGACATCGAAGGACCACGCACCACGGCACGGCGCCACGGCCAGCCGGCGAGGTTGTCCCCCGTCCGCACGAATGATCTCCATCCGGGATGCTCAGCACGTCATGCGCGAGTAGGGTCGCGTGACGTCGGATCATCACATTGTCACAGGAGGAACGATGCGACTGCTGTCGCGCATTCTGCACCGCCCCCGCCTGGAGGTTACTGCGCACTGCGACCTCCCGTGCGGCGTTTATGACCCGGCGCAGGCTCGGATCGAAGCCGAGTCGGTCAAGGGGATCCAGGAGAAGTACCAGTCCAACGTGGACCCAGAGTTCCGCTCGCGCGCCATCGAGATCAAGGAGCAGCGCAGCGACCTGGTCAAGCACCACCTCTGGGTGCTGTGGACCGACTACTTCAAGCCGCCGCACTTCGAGAAGTACCCGCAGCTGCACGAGCTGTTCAACAAGGCCACCAAGGCTGCCGGAGCCTCGGGCACCAAGGGCTCGACTGACCCCAAGACCGGGCAAGAGCTGCTGGACTACATCGCGGAAATTGACAAGATCTTCTGGGAGACCAAGCAAGCCTGATCACAGGGCGCATCTCGAGCCCGGTCGCAGGCTAGCCGCAGTAGTATCGGTTACACCGTGGACGCCGTCGAGCAGTTCGTCGCCTTGTTGGCCGGGCGCGGGCCGGGGCCCGAGCTTGACGTCGGCGCGCTCGCGATCGCCGCCGGCGCTGATCCCGACCTCGACGCCGGCACCTGGCTGCGCGAACTGGATCGGCTGGCCCTGGGCATCGACTCGCTCGAGACGCTCATCCACCGGCTGTTCGTCGAAGAGTCCTTCGCGGGCAACACCTCGAACTACTACGACCCCCGCAACTCCCTGCTACATGAGGTGGTCAACCGTAAGCTCGGCATCCCGATCACTTTGTCGATTGTCTGCCTCGAGGTGGGGCGCCGGGCCGGGGTGTCGCTGGAGGGTGTCAGCATGCCCGGCCATTTCCTCGTCCGGCCGATGGCTACCGACCACTACCTCGACGCCTTCGATGGCGGTGCAATGCTCGACCTTCGCCGTTGTGAGGCCCTGTTCCGGACCGCCAACCAGGCCGGTCCCGACGTCCCGTTCGGGCGGCACCTCCTGACGACGGCGCCCAGGCGGGCGATTTTCGTCCGCATCCTGGAGAATCTGCGGACCGTCTACCGGGGCCTCGGCCGTTCCGCCGACCTTGAATGGGTACTGCGGATGCGTCTGGCGCTGCCCGGGGTGGGAGCCCAGGAACTCCTCGAACTGGGTCAGACGCTCGGCCGGCAGGGCCGTTTCCTCGACGGCGCCAAGTTCCTCGAATCGCAGATCGCCAAGTGGCCACAGCATGCAGAACTCCTCGAAGCCACCGCTCGTGGCCTGCGCGCGCAGCTCAACTGAAGTCGCGAGGCCTGCCCGTGGCCCAGCGCACCGCGGATGGGCAGAACAGCAGTACCAGCACACCCACACAGAACACCGCGGCAGGCACTCCATAGGCAGGCTGTGAGGAGGGGCCTGCGGCGTACCAGCAGACGCCGAGCAGCAGTAGCTGAGCGACTACAGCCGGAGTTCGAGCTCCGTGGCGACCGCGCACCAGATTCACGCCTACGATGACCAGAATGACCCCGAAGCCGGCCAGCCAGGCCGCCGTGGCCCCGATCGGCACTGGACCGCTGGTGCCGCGCAGCGCCGCGACGAGTAACCAGCCTGCGATCACGACACCAACCAGGCCCTGCACGCCTACCAGCACGCCCGCGCTACGGACTGGACGGGGCGCGGTGGTGGTCATGCCGTCCCCGCAGGGACGGCCTCGTCGGCGATCACCACTGCAGATTAACCGCCGGATAGGCGCTGCCCCCCATGGTGGGGGCAGCGATGGCCGCACCTGTCAAGGGACACGCGGACCCCACACGAAAACTTGCCCGAAACGTTCTGGCGGCCGCTCTCGTTAAGACCCATAGGGCCAGCTGCTGAGGGGCCCGCCAACCTCCGGGTTGACGGGCTTCTTGCGATCATCGCGATGATCCTATCGCGGTGACGGAGCGGAGCGGGCAGTCGTGATCAAGCGACCGTGACGCACAGCTACGCCCGAATAGCGCTTCTGAATCGGTTTCACATGCGGTTAACAGTTCGCCTGGCCCAGCACCCTGTTGGGTGAACCGACGAACTGGCCCCGTCGATAGCCCTTGACATCGCGGGTGATTGTGAAATCATTCACAAGCCCAAATGAGAGACAAATGACGGCGCTGGGACACCGGAGTTCGCCAGCGCGATCGACGAGGAGCAAGCACCATGGACTGGCGCCACCGCGCGGCCTGCCGAGACGAGGACCCCGAGCTGTTCTTCCCTGTGGGAACCAGCGGCCCCGCTCTATTGCAGATCACCGAGGCGAAGGCCGTCTGCCGTCGCTGCCCGGTTAATGCTGAGTGCCTGAACTGGGCACTCACCTCTGGACAGGATGCCGGCGTGTGGGGCGGTATGAGCGAGGACGAGCGACGCGCCGTGAAGCGGCGCAGCGCTCGGACCGGGGCCCGTAACGGCGTCTGATCCGCATGTAGTACTACCGAAGAGAGGCCCGGCGATATCACGCGCTGGGTCTCTCTTCGTTGGCGGATGGCAACTTCACCTCGTTCTCACCTGAGGTCACGTCGTTAACCGCGCACAACTCCCAGCACTTCGCCGGTGACCTCACCTCACGTTAGGTCACTCAACTAAGGCGATCAGGTCACCCTGCTGCACGACGTCGCCCTCCGAAACCGCCAATTTTGAGACAGTTCCTTCGACCTCTGACAGCACTGGGATTTCCATCTTCATCGACTCGAGGATCACCAACGTGTCGCCGTGGGACACTGCGTCACCTTCGGCGACCACGATCTTCCACACGCTGGCCACCATCTCAGCCCGGATCTCCTCAGTCATGGATCGCCCCTCCTCGACGTTCGGCCCATTATCCAACCACGCGCAGCGACCCAGGGTCGGCGGCATCACGGCACACCGTGACACACTCTCCACGATCGCAATCAAATCGCCGAAGATCAACCTATACCGGGAGGGAGGACGTCGTGTCCAAGCGAGGCCGCAAGAAGCGTAGCCGCAAGAAGAACGCCGCCAACCACGGCAAGCGTCCAAACACCTGAGCCGCACTGCGGGGCCCGTCAGCGCTGACGGGCCCCAGTGCGGCTCAGGTGAAGCTCAGCTCTCGGTCGCCAGCCACTCGTGGCTTTCGACGATGGTCGTCACCTCCACGACGGCGCCGTCGTCGCCCCGCTTGACGATCACTTCCGCACCGAGAACGGCTTGCCTCAGCATGATCTCGCGGATCGACTGGCGCAACCGGTGCCGCAGCGCGTCGGGTGCGTGGTCACCGCCGCACTTACGGGCCAGCAGCGTCTTGAGATGCTCCTCGAGTCCGAATTCCTCCAGACACGGGCCGCACTCGTCCAGATGGCGCTTCAGCAGCTCGCGGCGTTGGTTGTCGCACTCGTTGTCCAGAAACAGCCACAGTTCGGCGAGCACCTCGCTGCAGTCGGTGTCGTGGGGATCTCCACAGCTCATGATGTGACCTCCGCATCGCGCAGGAGACCCCGCTCACGAGCCACGCCGGTGAGCAGGTCGCGCAGCTGCTTTCGCCCGCGATGTAGCCGCGACATCACCGTCCCGATCGGGGTACCCATGATCTCGGCGATCTCCTTGTAGGCGAAGCCTTCGACGTCGGCCAGGTAGACGGCCATCCGGAAGTCCTCCGCCAACTGGCTCAGGGCATCCTTGACGTCGGAGTCGGGCAGCCGGTCCAGCGCATCCATCTCCGCCGAGCGCAGACCCACCGAGGTGTGTTGGGCGGCCTGAGCCAGCTGCCAGTCGGTGATCTCCTCAGTGGGCTGCGCCACCGGCTGGCGCTGCCGCTTGCGGTATCCGTTGATGTAGGTGTTGGTCAGGATGCGGTACAGCCATGCCCTGAGGTTGGTGCCCGCCCGGAAGGATTCGAACGCGCCGTAGGCCTTGAGGTAGGTCTCCTGCACGAGGTCTTCAGCGTCGGCCGGGTTACGGGTCATCCGCAGCGCCGCCGCGTAGAGCTGGTCGAGCAAGGGCATGGCGTCGCGCTCGAAGCGCGCGGTGCGCTGCTCCGGCGTCTCCTGGGTGCCCTGCTCGTCGGCACTCTGGTCGGGGCTGTCCGTGGGTGGAGCCTTCTCACCTGTGGCCTTCGAGTGGCCTGGCACGGTAGTCCCTTCGGCACTGTCGGCTTCCACTACTCCGACCACCCCCATGCCCTGATGTGCATTGGTGGTCGAGAGTACGCGCCAACCGGGCGGCCGGCCCAGCGAACTGGGCCTGCGCTTGACGGGTGGGCGTTGCTGCACTACCTGGTCGTGGGTTTGTCCGGTTGTTGATACCACGGCCCGAGCAACGCCCCAGCTGGCGCCGGCATTCCACACACGTGATCACCGCTGTAACCACTGCTCCACGGCGCGCCGCACTGCCGCGGGATCTCTCTTGAGCGAGTGGTCTCCTGGCAACAAAACGACCTCGCGTCGGGCGGCGGGTTCCGGGCGACCGAAGGGGTCCCGATCGCCCTGCACGACAAGAACCGGCACATCCACCCCGTCCAGCTCGTCCATCCGGCTGCGCTCTGGGCGCCCCGGTGGGTGCATGGGGAACGCCAGGCACAACACCGCCACCGCACCCCCCGCCGCCGCGGTGCGGCAGGCAACCCTGGCTCCCGAAGACCGGCCGCCGAAGACCAGCGGAAGGCCGGCGAACACTCCGTCCGACAGGTGGTTCGCAACGACCAGCCACGCTTGGTCGAGCTGTCTGGCCGGCGCCGGGGCCCGCCGCCCCGCGACCCGGTAGGGCTGCGTGACCAACACCACGTGCAGGCCAGTCGCGGTCGCCGCCGCGGTGGCGGCCATCAGGTCTGGCGCGCTGGTGGATCCGCCCGCACCGTGCCCGAGCAGCAACGCCGCACCAGACCTCAACGGCAGCTCCGCGGCGGACCCGAACGGCAGATCCGCGCCGGCTTGCGGGCTGTGCAACTCGACGAGTGCCGGACCGGATGGCGTCGGGATCGTCAGCTCAGTCACCGCAGGTGGTCCAGATCCAGCAACGCCGGCTGCTCCGGCGTGACCTGTTGTACCAGCTCAGGCCCGTCATGCCGGACATCGTTGACCGCCGTGGAGACCGGCCGCAGCTCAAGCCCGCTCACCAACTCCGCGGACGGCGGCGTGAGGAGCCGGCTGGGATCGTCGGAATCCGGATCGAGCCAGGCCTGCCACGCCCCAGCGGGAAGGATCAGCGGCATCCGGTCGTGGATCTCGGCGAGCGGGCCTGCCGCGTCGGTGGTCAGTACCGCGCAGGTCACCAACGGGGGTGCTGCGCCGTCCGGGCGCCGCCACGTCGACCACAACCCGGCCAAGGCGAGCCCGGCGCCGTCCGCCCGGGTGATGAAAAACGGCTGCTTACGGTGGCCTGCCCGCTGCCACTCGTACCACCCGTCGGCGGGGAGCAGGCAGCGCCGCCTGGCCACCGCATCGCGGAAGGCGGGCTTGCCGGCCGCGGTCTCGGCCCGGGCATTGATCAGCCGGGAGCCGACCGCCGGGTCCTTCGCCCAGTGCGGCACCAGTCCCCAACGCATCACCCGGATGCTGCGTACCGTGCGATCCGGATCGGGGACTCCCTGCGGATCGCGCGGATGCCGGGTCACCACCGACAACACCGGTGTGGTCGGCGCGACGTTGTAGTGAGCCCCTGGGGCCGCGCCATCGGTTGCGTCTACCGCATCGAACTCGACGGCCAGCGTCGCGGGATCCCTGGTCGAGGCGTACCTACCGCACATGGAGTCATCGTGGCATGACCAGCAGGCAAGCCCGGGTACGCAATGATGGCAACATGACGACCGCCACCCGGCTACCGTGGGCCGCGCCGCTGGCGCGCGGACCGGTGCGAGCCACCGTCACCGTGCCGGGATCCAAGTCGATCACTAACCGGGCGCTGATACTGGCCGCGCTGGGCGGCACCGGCGGCACCATCCGGGGAGCGCTACGCAGCCGCGACACCGATCTCATGGCGGGAGCGCTGGGCGCCATGGGAGTGCCCGTTGCGTCGACCAGCCGCGGCGACGAGCTGAAGGTGGCCGCGCACAGCGGGCTCCGCGGAGGCGCCACGGTGGACTGCGGGCTGGCCGGCACCGTGATGCGCTTCGTACCGCCGCTGGCCGCGCTGGCCCAGGGCCCGGTTCGGTTCGACGGCGACGAGCAGGCTCGGAAGCGACCGATGAGCGCGGTGCTGGACGCGTTGCGCGCGCTCGGGTGCCGGATCGACGGGAACGCTTTGCCGTTCGTGCTGCACGGGGTGCCCGGGCGCGCCGGCGGCGAGGTGCGGATCGACGCGTCGGGTTCGTCGCAGTTCGTCTCCGGGCTGCTGCTCTCCGCCGCCGGGTACCGCGGGGGCATCACGATCCGTCACCACGGCCCCCCAGTACCCTCCCGGCCGCATATCGACATGACCGTGCAGATGCTCGCCGCCCGGGGCGTCGAGGTCGACACCGACGGTGCGACGTGGTGGGCGGTGTCGCCGGGCCCGATCGCGGGTGGCGACCAGGACGTCGAGCCGGACCTGTCCAATGCGACGGTGTTCCTGGCGGCGGCCGCGGCCACCGGTGGGCAGGTCACCGTAGCGGGCTGGCCCCGGCGTACCACCCAGGCCGGTGACGCGATCCGCCCTGTGCTGGCCGACATGGGCTGCGCGGTGGACTTCCACGAGCGCGGGCTGACCGTCTCGGGTCCCGATCGACTCGAGGGCGTCGACGCCGACCTGCACGACGTGGGGGAACTGACGCCGACGATAGCGGCACTGGCCGCACTGGCCAGCGGCCCTTCGCGGCTGCGCGGCATCGCCCACCTGCGCGGGCATGAGACCGACCGGCTGGCCGCGCTGGCCACCGAGCTAGCAGCCCTGGGCTGCGACGTGCGGGAGACGCCCGACGGCCTGGAAATCCACCCGCAACGTTTGCGCGCGGAGCCTGGCCGACCCTGGGCCGCCTACGCCGATCACCGGATGGCCACCGCAGGCGCGATCCTGGGCTTGGTAGTGCCGGGAATCGCCGTCGACGACATCACCGCGACGGCCAAGACGTTGCCGGAGTTCCCGGCCCGATGGTCGGCGATGCTGGCCGGTGGTGCCGGCTGAGCAGGCCCGGTAACCGCGGCGGTTACGGCCTCGACGAATCCGACGTCCGGGTCCGGCCCGGGCGGCGCGGTTCCCGTCCCCGCACCAAGCGGCGCCCTGAACATGCCGACGCGATAGGCGCGATGGTCGTTGCGGTGGATCGTGGGCGGTGGACGTGCGCGCCCGATAGCGACCCGACCACCAGGGTGACGGCGATGCGGGCCCGCGAGCTCGGGCGCACCCCCGTGGTGGTGGGTGACCAGGTCGGGTTGGTCGGCGAGGTCAGCGGAGCACCGGATGGGCTGGCCCGGATCGTCCGGGTCGACCCGCGGTCCAGCGTGCTGCGCCGCACCGCCGACGACGGCGACGCCTACGAGCGCATCGTGGTGGCCAATGCCGAGCAGCTGCTCATCGTCGCCTCGCTGGCCGATCCGCCGCCGCGGACCGGGCTGATCGACCGCTGCCTGGTAGCTGGTTTCGCCGGCGGCTTGAAACCGGTGCTCTGCCTGACCAAGCGTGACCTCGCCGCGCCGGACGCCGTTGTGGAGCGCTACGCCGCGCTGGACATCCCGGTACTGGTCACCGCCCCGGACACCGGGGTCGACGCGGTGCGGGCGCGGCTGGCGGGTCGGATCTCGGTGCTGGTCGGGCACTCCGGAGTAGGCAAATCGACGCTGGTCAACCGGCTGGTGCCGGAGGCTTTGCGGGCCACCGGCGCGGTCAGTGGGGTGGGCAAGGGGCGGCACACCTCCAGCTCCGCGGTGGCCTTACCGCTAGCGGGAGGCGGGTGGGTGGTGGACACTCCGGGGATCCGCTCCTTCGGGCTGGCCCACGTGACCCCCGACGACGTGGTCCGCGCCTTCGCCGATCTAGCCACCGCCATCGAGAACTGCCCCCGAGGCTGCACCCACCTCGGCCCGCCTGCCGACCCGGAGTGCACCTTGGATGATCTCCACGGTGCGCCTCACCGGCGCGCGATGTCCGTCCGTGTGCTGCTCGCTGCGCTCGCTGGCTCGTGAGTGGCATTGAGTGCTATAACACTGTTTTCCACTCACGAGCCGGGTCGAAGGCCTCCTTGATCACCCGGGGGCTGGTCCAGCGCAGCAGGTTGATCAGGGAGCCGGCCTTGTCGTTGGTACCCGATGCGCGCGAGCCGCCGAAGGGCTGGCGGCCCACGACCGCCCCGGTGGGCTTGTCGTTGACGTAGAAGTTTCCCGCGGCGAAACGCAACGCAGTCTGGGCCTGCAGCACCGCCTGCCGGTCGGTGGCGAACACTGCACCGGTCAGGGCGTAGGGACTGGTGGAGTCGATCATGCCGAGGATCGTGGCGTAGTCGTCGTCGGGATAGACGTGCACCGCGAGGATCGGCCCGAAGTACTCCGTCGCGAACACCTCGTGGGTGGGGTCAGCACAGACCAGCACCGTGGGCTGCACGAACCAACCGACCGAGTCGTCGCAGCCGCCGCCGGCGAGGACCTCCAGCGATGGGTCCGCGGCGACCCGAGCCAGGAGGTCGCGGTGTTTGGCGAAGGCCCGCGCGTCGATGACCGCGCCACCGAAGTTCGACAGATCGGCGATGTCGCCGTAGCGGATCGTGCGGGTGGTGTCGGCGAGCTGCTCGCGCAGGCCGCCGTCCCACAGCGACCGGGGGAGGTAGGCCCGGGAGACCGCGGAGCACTTCTGGCCCTGATACTCGAACGCCCCGCGCACCAGCGCGGTGGTCAGCGCCGTCGGGTCGGCCGAGGGGTGCGCCACCACGAAGTCCTTGCCGCCGGTCTCCCCCACGATCCGCGGGTAGCTGCGGTAGCCGTCCAGATGGGACGCGATGGTGCGCCAGAGCAGCTTGAAGGTCCTGGTGGAGCCGGTGAAGTGCAACCCGGCGAAGTCCGGATCGGCCAGTGCCACCTCGCTGACCACCGCTCCGTGGCCGGTCACCAGATTGATCACCCCCGGGGGCAGCCCGGCCGCCTCCAGTAGCCGCAGGGTGTAGTGCGCGGCGAGCTGCTGGCTGAGGGTGGGTTTCCAGACCACCGTGTTGCCCATCAGGGCGGGCACGGTGGGCAGGTTTCCGGCGATGGCGGTGAAGTTGAACGGTGTGATCGCTGTGACGAACCCTTCGAGCGGGCGGTAGTCCATGCGGTTCCACTCGCCGGGAGCCGAGTTCGGCTGCTCCGCCAGGATCCGGCGGGCGTAGTGCACGTTGAACCGCCAGAAGTCGATCAGCTCGCAGGCCGCGTCGATCTCGGCCTGCTGCACCGACTTCGACTGCCCGAGCATGGTGGCGGCGTTGAGGGTGTCGCGCCACGGGCCTGCAGCCAGCTCCGCGGCACGCAGCAGGATCGCGGCGCGTTCGTCGAAGGGCAGCTCGCGCCAGCCCGGGGCGGCCCGCATCGCGGCGCGAACGGCGCCGGCGACATC
>JALYTS010000165.1 GCA_030854185.1 Actinomycetota bacterium
ACTCTTTAGGTCATACACCATGACAAGATCGAATGCGCTTCGACACGCCGGATCCACGCAGGTCAAACCCCCATACACGTCAAGATCAAATCATCAAGATCCAACTAGCCCGGAAACTGGGGCTAGGTCTAGAGCAGGCCCGCGGCTTCCAAGCCGAGCTCACCCGATTCGCCGCCGACTG
The DNA here is from genome assembly GCA_030854185.1 of Actinomycetota bacterium. Lineage (GTDB taxonomy): Bacteria > Actinomycetota > Actinomycetes > Mycobacteriales > Pseudonocardiaceae. The sequence continues at coordinate 182 of JALYTS010000165.1, forward strand.
CACCACCCACCCCGACTGCCCCCTGGGCACGGATGCGACCACCGCCGGACCGAAACTGGCGGATTTCCTCGCCTCAACCCACGCGCACCCGCTACCCACCGGCACGAGCCGGATGCTCGATGAAGCGCTCGCCGAGACCGGCGTGGTGGTCACCATGTACGACAGTCCCCGAAGCTGGCCAATCCTGCGGAAAGCCCTGGCTACGGCCCTGGCCGGCAACGGCCGTGAGTTACTCACGTTGTCGGATCTGTACAACGAGCGTGACCCGAAGACCGGGCACCATTCCAACGACTCAGAGGCCAACGTCGCCATCAATTGTCTGGACCACCCGGACCCCGCGCACACGGTCGCCGATGTCCAGGCCGAAGTGCCCGCATACGAACAGGCGTCCCCGCTCACCTACAACGGCGACGGGCACACCGCCTATCGCCGGGGCAGCACGTGCATCGACGCGGCAGTGGATGCTTACCTGACCCAAGGCGCCGCGCCCGGCGGCGGGTACGGTCTGCCAACCTGATTCTGGATCACCCGGTTAGGCAGCTCGGCGCTTAACCGCGGCCTCAGGCCGCTGGCGCGGTGCGACAGTAGCGTCCGCCGAGCAATCCCGTCTGGATGGTGCTACCACTGAATAATGATGGCCTACCACCATTGGCACAGCTACCTGACCTCTCATTTCTTGCGAGGCGGCAGCCCCGCGGCCCGAGCTGTCGTTCGCCGGCAACGGGTCGTCGCGGCACTGGCCGCGGTCAGCGTCGCCGATGCTGCTTGCCGAGGGTGCGGCCTACCCGCGTCTCAACCTCGATTGGCGCGGGTGTGGGGACTGCGGCGCTACGGTGAGGCTATCTCCGGTTCACGAAGGGTCCGAGTGCGTCGAAGTACTGCTGAGGGGATGGCGTCGCGTACACCTGAGGGTCTTGCCGGTAGACCGATGCCGACACAGGACAGGTGTCGCGGGCCTCAATATGGGCTTGGCCGACCTTGGCACCGGTGCGTGCCTCATAGACCGTGAGGGTGTAGTCCGCAATCCGCAGCGACGCTGACTGCCCAGAGGGGTAGGGGCACAAGAGGCCCGTATCCGCGCCGCCACCGTCACTCTCGGTGCATGCCACCAGCTGGACGACTGCTGGGCCTGAAGGGTTCCAGACCGGCCCGAGCCCGGCCAATCGCGGGTTCTCCAACATGTCCTGTTCGGCACCGTGTGGCCTGACCACGAGGATCGGATGCGGGGGCGCTCCGGCGTACGCAGCCGCGGTGGTGGAATGGCCGCCACTACACAGGCCCACCAGATCGGACACCTTGGTCACCGGCCCGTCAATCTCCTTGCCACCGCAACTGACCAGCCCGGCGAGCAGCAATACCACGGAGCAGATGAGATACTCGGATCGAATCCGCATCGCCCGACCATTCCCCGACCGGTCGCTGGGAGTCCGGGCCTTCGTCGCGGTCCCGGATTACCCCAAGGGTCATATTTCACTCAATACGGCATAAGGTCAACGTCCTTGGCAGGATCTCGGGGCGCGGCGGCGCCGAGTCTCCCGCTGCGCCCGTGGCCGGCGCGGCCGGCGGGACCCCCCGGGTTGCACGGGCCTGGCCATGACCCGGCCATGACCTGTGATGTCGTCGATGAATCCGCCCTGGGACAGCCCGCAGGCTGTCGCCCACGCACCGGCGATAGCTGCGCCACCGGAGGCGACCAGCCGGGGACGCCGGCGCGGTTTCGCTGATCGCGCCGATGCGCGCGGACACCACGGTGATTCGAGACGGTCGCTCTGGGGAAGGTTGTGACCATGGGCGGCACGGACACGGCAATAGCCAAGGGATTCGGGATCAGGATCCTAGATCCCCGGCCAGCGATCGATCGCGCGGTCTTGGAAGCCAAAGCCACCGCATACGGGGGCCTCGCTGCCGTGACGGGGGTGACCGCCCTCGGCGCCCTGGTGGGCGCGCTGTGCATCCGTCCGCCCCGGTCGGACCAAACCCACAGCAAGCGCGACGACGCCCGACCTTGTGGGAACGAGGCGACTTAAGCCGCCCGCCCGTGCACAGTCCGATTGTTTCCGCATGCGGGAAAGTTGAAACCCAGCAGGCTGGACCATTCGTGGGGGTTGCATGAGGTTACTTCCTGAGCGACGCGGGTAACCCCTTGTATTCCGTGTAACGGGCCGAGGCGGTGAGCCTGGTCCATAGAGAACAGGAGTACTGATGATGCGCACCACGAACGCTACTCGGGGCGCTGCGCTGCGCCGTCCGCTTTCCGTTGTCGTCGTCGCTGCGGGACTCACGCTGGCGGGTTGCGCCAGCCCCACCAACGCGCCCGGCGCGTCGTCCACAGTGCCTTCTCCTCCGGTGGGCACGTCGACGATGCCCGCTCAACTGCAGGCAGCGACCGTGAGCTGGGCCAAGTCGATGTGCCAGGCGCTGCGCCCGGCATTGGGTCAGCTCGGCTCGCCGCCCCAGGTTGACCTCAACAACCCGACGGCGACGCGGCAGGCGTACATCAGCTATCTAGGCAATGCGCGCAACGTCACGCAACAGGCGATCGACCGGCTCCCGTCGATCGGCGCCCCTCCGGTGCAGAATGGGCAGCAGATCCTCGCTCAGATAACCAATCAGCTCAGCCAGTTGCGGAACAATCTCAATGACGCGTTGACGCAGCTCAACCAGGCCAATCCCGACGAGTCGGGTGCAATGGTGCAGGCCTTCGGAGCGGTCAGCCACGTCGTCGGTCTGCGTGACACTCTCACCTCGAACCCGCAGCTGCGCGCCGCCATTGACCAGACGCCGGAATGCCAGAACCCGGCTGGGTAGGCGCGCCAGGCGTGGATGCCTTCGACGCCGAGGTCTGGACCGAGGGGCCGGCACCTGGTGCACGGGCAGACGAACATCGGCCGCATGTTGTGGAAGTTTCGTCAGATCTATAAGTTCCACCAGATCTATCCCGACCGGTGCACTACGAGCTGTCCCAGCCACGGCATCACGATGTGGCACCGCGCGATCGTCGACAACTCCATCTCCATGGGGCCGGTGTCAACGGGCGCCGTCGCGGGGGCCCGTTTCGGGGCCGGCCACTGCGGGACGCCCCGTAACCACGTCTGACGAGAGGATCCACTATGCGGGTGCTGGTGTTGGGCGGGGACGGTTACCTTGGTTGGCCTACCGCGGTGCATTTGTCTGATTGCGGGCACACCGTGGCAGTGGCCGACAACTTCGCCCGCCGCGGCTACGACCACGAGCTGGGTGTCGACAGCCTGGTGCCGGTGGAGCCACTGCACGTCAGGGTCCGGGCCTGGTCGGAGCTTTCCGGCCGGCGGATCGAGACGTTCTGCGGTGACCTCACTGACCCCGTGTTCACCCGCGAGTTGGTGCAGGGCTTTCGCCCCGAGGCGGTGGTGCACTTCGCCGAGCAGCGCTCAGCGCCGTACTCCATGATCGATCAGGCGCACGCGGTCTACACCCAGCGCAACAACGTGCTCGGCACGCTGAACCTGTTGTTCGCGATCGGCGAGACGGACCGTGACATCCACCTCGTCAAGCTCGGGACGATGGGCGAGTACGGTACCCCGAACATCGACATCGAAGAGGGCTGGCTCACCGTCGAGCACAACGGGCGCAGCGACCGGATGCTCTACCCGAAGCGGCCCGGATCCTTCTACCACCTGTCCAAGGTGCACGACAGCCACAACATCGAGTTCGCCTGCCGGGCGTGGGGGCTGCGAGCCACCGACCTCAACCAGGGAGTGGTGTACGGCCAGCAGATCCCGGCGACCGCCGCCGACCCGAGGCTGGCGACCCGGTTGGACTACGACGCGATCTTCGGCACGGTGCTCAACCGGTTCGTGGTGCAGGCCGTGCTCGGTCACCCGCTCACCGTCTACGGCTCGGGGGGCCAGACCCGCGGCCTGATCGACATCCAGGACACGGTGGAATGTGTCCGGCTGGCGTGCGAGAGCCCCGCGGCTGCGGGCGAGTTCCGGGTCTTCAACCAGATGACCGAGACGATGTCGGTCGAGGAGATCGCCAAGACGATCACCGAGTGCTACCCCGGGCCGACCAAGATCGAGTATCTGGACAATCCCAGAGTGGAGCAGGACGCCCACTATTACAACGTCGTACACAGCGGGCTGGTCGGACTCGGGTTGGCGCCACACCGGCTGTGCGACAACCTGATCACGTCGTTGTTCGCGACGGTGGAGCAGCACCGCCACCGGGTGGACCTAGCTGCCATGCGGCCCACCGTCAGCTGGCGGGCCACAGCCAGCCCGCCCACCGCAGGCTGACGATGCCACGGGCGCTCGCCCGGCCGGCACGCCGTGAACTGGACGCTACCGACCTTTCGCCTCAGCGGAGACGTCGGTGACGTCGAGTTCACGACGCATCGCATTTCCGTGTGAGTCCCCGCCAGGGGTGCCGGGGACTCACACGATGATGTCGTATAGAAGTTGCGCTCCGCGCTCCGCGCTCCGCGCTCCGCGCTCGCCGCCGGCGCCGGGCAGCCCCGCGCCGAACTCAACATCCAGCACGTTGTAGCCCGACGACCCAACGGCTCGCGTTCTGGAGACATATCGCTGCTATCAGAGGTGAGATACCGCGATATGTCTCCAGCACGCGGGGAGGGTTGGCGGAGTTGGGCAGGAGCGGGCGGCACGGACGTCAGATCGGCGACCGATGACGGCTTCGACACCCCGCGTATCGGGGCGCGACACGCCGGGTACGAGAGTGGCGCGACACACTGATGTTCGTCGATGATCCGCAACGGCCGGGGCCGTGTTGAGCGGAATTGTCGGCGTAGCACTCCATACTGCTGGCCGACCGGTTGGACGTGGCGAGGAGGGTGCGGTGGCACAGCGGAATCGGGAGCGACTCGCCGCGGCGGCGGCACGTCGCCGGGCGCGCCGCCGCGCCCCAGCAGGATCCGGGAACGCCGGGCCGTGGGCGCCCGGTGCAGGGTCACCCGCAGGGACGTTTCCCGGTGGCGAGACCCCCGGAGCGGGGCCTGCCGGTGCGGGGACGGCGCGGGCGAGGCCGTCGGCGGAGACGATCTCCACCGTGTTGCTCAGCGCCGCGCGCGAGCACTGGGCGGGCGACTCGCAGGCTGCGGCGCGGATCGGCGCGATGGTGGCCGATCGGTGCGCCGGCCAGCCGGGTCTCGTCGGAGCCGCGGTCCAGGGCGCGATGGTCCCGCTGATCACGGTGGCGTGGGAACGCGGCTGGACACCGGAGGACCTTCACCAGGTGGCTCGACGGCGGCTGGATGCCGCGGGCGGCAGCTACCTGATCGATGCGATCGCCGAGGAGTCCGGGCGCTACGCCAAGGCCACCGTGCCGCCGCGGTGGTGCGACGACCTTCGACAGATCGGGGCGCAGGTGTGGTGGGAACCCGCGCAGACCGGAGGTCATCTCCTGCAGTGGACCCGGCGCCACGGCCGCAGCCAGGTGGACGCGCTCACAACGGTGATCGAGGTGCTGGCGACGTTGTTGGCGCTGCCGGTGCTGCCCAGGACCATGCCGCCGCCGGGCTCGGTCGTGGCCACCGCGACGCCGCGGCGCGGAGTGGACCAGAAGATGCTCGCGCGGGTTCGAGCGCTGCTGGCCAAGGCCGAGTCGACCACTTTCCCGGACGAGGCCGAGGCGCTGTCAGCCAAGGCACAGGAACTGATGAGCCGGTACTCCCTGGAACGTATCGTGGTAGACAGCGCTGGCAGCCCGGGGTCGGATCCGCATCCCGCTGCCGTCCGAAGACTGTGGCTGGACAACCCCTACGTGGCAGCCAAGGCATTGCTGGTGGGAGCGGTGGCCGAGGCGAACCGGTGCCGGACCGTGTTGTCGGAAGGGCTCGGGTTCACCACCGTGCTCGGCGACGAGGTCGACCTGGAGATCGTTGAGCTGCTCAGCACGTCACTGCTGGTCCAGGCGACCAGGGCGATAGTGGCGGCCGGTAGCCAGACCACCCGCACCGGGCGGTCCCGGACCCGGTCGTACCGCCAGTCATTCCTGATCGCCTACGCAACCCGGATCGGCGAACGGCTGACCACCGCGCGGGACGTGGGCACCGCCGCGGTGGCCGATCCGGCGCGGCTGTTGCCGGTACTGGCGGCCCGCGAGCAGGTCGTGGACGAACTGTTCGAGTCGATGTTCCCGCAGTCGGTGTCGCGCTCGTACAGTGTCGGCAACGCTTCCGGGTGGCACGCCGGCCGGGCCGCCGCGGACCTCGCAGTACTCGACACCCGGCGCGCGGTGGCCTCGAGACACAGCTGAGAAGCGCCCGCCAGCAGCGCGGCGCTGCGATGCCTGAAGCGACGCCCGAATGCGAGAGTTCCCGCATTCGGCCATCCCGTAGGTGCCACAGGGTCCTTGCCGCACACAATGCAATGCGTTGTGTTAACCTCGCCGAGGTGCGGGAGATCCGATGGACGGAAGGGAGTGAGGATCATGTGTGGCGACACGGGGTCACTCCCGCTGAGGTCGAAGAGGTCGTCAACACCCGTCCGCGATATGTCAGGGTCAGTGGCGACGTCACCTACCTATTCGGCCAGACCAACGCCGGCCGCGCCCTGATCGCCGTAACTCACCGACGCCATCGACATGACTGACACCGAGCGTCATCTTTATGAGCGGCGCGGTCGGTAACAAAATGGGAAGATCTAAAATGTGAACCACCAGCTCCGGAGAGGGGCTATAAGCTATGACTGATGACCGCATCGCAGAACTAGCCAAGTACGCCGACACCCACGACCTGAGCGCCGAGCTTGAGCAGGCACACCGGGACGACACGACTGACCCTAACCAGATGATCACCACCTCTCTGCGGTTGCCGAAGTCCCTGCTCGACTGGGTCCGAGATCAAGCTACCGCCGAGGGGTTGCGGCCGACTGCACTCATCCGGCGGTGGATCGAGCAGCGCCGCGACGGCAGTGAGGGTCTGGCCGAGCGCGTGCGCCGCCTCGAAGAAATAGTGCTGCCTGGGCAGCGTTCCTGTGACTGACGCAGTTCATCGCTCAGTCTCGGTCGTCCACCGTGCGGACCGGGCAGCGTCGCCAGAACTTCGGTAGCGGAATGAGATCGGCGTGATCCCGACCGGGGTCGCGTTCATCCGAGCCACACCGTCACCGCGTCGCGGATCGCGGTCGCCCCCGTCTTCGTCAAGCTCGATCACGCAGCAGCCGGCGACGTGTGGGTCCAGGACGATGCTGCCGTCGACCTTCGTCATCAACGATCCGGCGGACGTCGCCCGGTACGTGGCGATGCTGGCTGACCTCCAGCGGCTTGCCGTCTTCGGGGACGG
>JALYTS010000073.1 GCA_030854185.1 Actinomycetota bacterium
GGTCAACCCCACCCGGTGCGCCACGTCGGCGATGCTGCGGTAGCGGCCGTGCGCTTGCCGCTGCTCGACCAGCCGGGTGGCCAGCGGCTGACCCACCGTGCGCACCATGGCCAGCCCCAGCCGCACCGCCTGCTCCGGCGCGCCCTCCGCGGCCGGTTCCAACCCGGCGTGCACCCCGCTGACGTTGACGTCCGGGCCGCGAACGGTGACCCCGTGCCTGCGGGCGTCGGCGATCAGTGACTGCGGGGAGTAGAACCCCATCGGCTGGGCTCGCAGCAGAGCGGCACAGAACGCTGCCGGGTAGTAATGCTTGAACCAGGCGCTGTAGTAAACCAGCGACGCGAAGCTGATCGAGTGGCTTTCCGGGAAACCGAAGTTGGCGAAGGCCAGCAGCTTGGCGTAGATCTTCTCGGCGAGCTCACCGGTGATCCCATGCCGGGCCATGCCGGTGAATAGCCGCCCGCGCAGGCGTTCCATCCGCTCGGTGGAACGTTTGGCGCCCATCGCGCGGCGCAGCTCGTCGGCCTCGGCGGGAGAGAAGTCGGCGACGTCGATGGCCATCTGCATCAGCTGCTCCTGAAACAGCGGCACCCCCAGCGTCTTGCGCAGCGCGTTCGCTAATCGGGGGTGGTCGTAGTCCCAGGCCTCCTGGCCGTTACGGCGCCGGATGTAGGGGTGCACCGAGTCACCCTGGATCGGACCGGGACGGATCAGCGCCACCTCGACCACCAGGTCGTAGAACGTTCTCGGTTTCAGCCGCGGCAGGGTGGCCATCTGCGCGCGGGACTCCACCTGGAACACCCCGACCGAATCGGCTCTGGCCAGCATCGCGTAGACGGTCGGGTCGGTCGGCTGCAGATCCGAAAGCTGCACCCGGTGCCGGTAGTGGCGGGCCACCAGATCGACCGCGTAGTGCAGCGCGGAGAGCATCCCGAGCCCGAGCAGGTCGAACTTGACCAGACCGGCTGCCGCGCAGTCGTCTTTGTCCCACTGCACCACCGAGCGGTTCTCCCGCCGCGCCCACTCCACCGGGCAGACCTCGGCCACCGGCCGGGAGCAGATCACCATGCCACCGGAGTGGATGCCCAGGTGTCTCGGGAATCCCTCCAGCTCGGCGGCCAGCGCCAGCACCGGTTCGGGAATGTCAGTGAGACCTGCTTGCAGGGTCGAACCAGCAACGCTGTCGTCCGCGGCCGGCGTCGCCCCACCAGTGGACCTCAGCGGCCCCCAGCGGTCGATCTGCTTGCTCCAAGCGTCCTGGGTGCCGGTCGAGTAGCCCAGCGCCTTGGCCATGTCGCGCACCGCCGAGCGAGCCCGGTAGGTGATCACATTGGCGACCTGGGCGGCGCAGTCCCGCCCGTATTTCTCGTAGACGTACTGGATGGCCTCTTCTCGGCGGTCGGATTCGATGTCGAGGTCGATGTCGGGGTAGCCGTCCCGATCCGGGGCGAGGAATCGCTCGAAGAGCAGGTCCATCGCCACCGCGTCGACGCTCGTGATGCCCAACGCATAGCAGACCGCGGAATTAGCGGCCGATCCGCGACCCTGGCAGAAGATGTCGGCCCGGCGGCAGAACGCCACGATGTCGTGGACGATGAGGAAGTAGCCGGGGAAGTGCTTCTCCTCGATAACGGCCAGCTCGTGCTCGATCTGGTGGTAGGCCCCGGGGCGTTCGTCATAGCTGCCGTAGCGGGTGGCCGCGCCGAGCCAGGTGAGTTCACGCAGCCAGCCGGCCTCGGTGTGCCTGGCTCCGGTGTGATTGGCAGGGACGACGAACGGGGGGAGATCCGGCGCTACCAGGTGCAGGTCGAAAGAGCACTCTCGACCCAGTGCGGCGGCCCGCGCGACCGCCCCGGGCCAGCGGGCGAACCGATCCGCCATCTCAGCACCGGAGCGCAGGTGCGCAGTTGCCGCAGCTGGCAGCCAGCCGTCCATCTCGTCCAGGCTGCGCCGGGCCCGGACCGCGGCCAGTGCGGTGGCCAGCCGGTGCCGGGACGGGGTGGCGTAGTGCGCGGCGGTGGTGGCGACGGTATCCAGCCCCTGAGCTTCGGCCAGCGCGACGAGTTCGTCGTTGCGCTCGGTGTCGTCCGGCAGCCCGTTGGCAGTGAGCTCAACGACGACGTAGTCCGCGCCGAACAACTCGGTCAGCCGGCGTAGCTGGGTGGCCGCTGCGGCTGGCCCTTCGCGCTCCAGTGCTGCCCGCACCGCGGCCTTGCGGCAACCGGTGAGCACCACCCAGTGCCCATCCGCGGCGGCTGCTACCACGTCGAGGTCATAGACCGGTTTGCCCTTCTCTTTCCCGGCGAGCTGGGCGTCGCTGATCACCCGGGACAGCCTGCGGTAACCCTCCGGATCACGGGCCAACACGAGCAGGTGCTCACCCTCGGGGTCAGCTACCCCGTTCTGTGGTGCAGTGAGGCTGAGGCTGAGCTCCGCCCCGAAGACGGTTTTGACGCCCAACTCGCGGGCCGCCTCGGCAAAGCGCACCACCCCGTACATCCCGTCATGGTCGGTGATCGCGATCGCGTCCAGCCCCAATCGAGCCGCCTCCTCGACCAGCTCCTCGGGGTGGCTGGCCCCGTCCAGGAAACTGAAGTTGGAGTGGCAGTGCAGCTCGGCGTAGGGAATACGCGGCCGGGTCTCCGCGGACTGGGTCTCCGCGGACTGGGCGGATGTTAGCTGGGGCGGTGGTTCGTAGCGGTCTCGATGATGTGTCCACGCGGGGCTATCCCCTCCGTCGCCGGGATGCTCCTCGTCGCGATGATGTGACCCGGGCCGCGCTGATGTGAACCGTGCTGACGGGTGATCGACGCCGCGCCCGGACAGCGCCCGCTCCAGATCCGCCCACCGCACCGGCGGGTTGTTCCAGCTCATGATGAGCCGGACCTAAAAGGGCGGCGGATCGTCGCTGGGCGGTGGCTGGGGTGGTTCGGGTCGGTAGTCGTGGGGGTGGCTGGTGTAGGTGTGTCCGGTGGGGGTGGTCCAGGTGATCCGGTCGTCAGAATGCTGCTCGACCCGCCAGCCCTGGACGTGGGTTTTGAGTCGGTGGTGGTGTCGGCAGCTGGCGTGCAGGTTGTGTTCGCTGGTGGTCCCACCGTCGGGGTCGTCGGGGTGATAGGCGATGGTGTGGTCGAGGTCGGCGGTGGCCGCAGATCGGGTTTCGGCAGTACACGTCACGGGCCCGGACGAACTCGGCGAGCCCCGCCGGCGGGGTGTAGGTGGCCCGCCCGTGATCGAGCAGGGCGCCCGAGACCGGGTCGCACAGCAGCCGCCGCCAGGTGTCGTCGGCGGCGATCTGCCGGGCCAGCTCGGCGGGGATCGGCCCGTAGCCGACCAACTCGCCGGGTTGGTCATCGAGCCCGAGCAGCATGGTGATCGGCACGATCACCGACACCAGCGGCTCTCATGCCGCGCCTGCGCACCCCGCGGGTCCAGCGCCAACACCGCCCGAGCCAGCCCGGCCCGCAACCGCGCCACCGTCTGCTCCCCAGCCCGCGGCAACACCCGCTCCTCCAGGGCCCCCCACTGCTCACGCGGCAACAGATAACTGGTCTCGATGATCGCCCGCGCCTTCAACGAATCGATCACCCCGCCCTGCCACGCCGCCAACGTCGCCGGCAACTCCTCCACCACAGCCTGGGCCATCACCAACCGATTCATCGCCGCAGTCCGCGACAACCGCAACGCCAACCCCACCTCATCCGGAGCGAACTCACTCGCCGCAGACGGCCGATCACACCCCACCGCCAACGGATGATCACCCGGGCGGCGCCGCGCGAACTGTGCCAACAACACCGCCTGACGCGCCCCCGCCCACGACGCCACATGATCGAAACCGATGATGCCCTCGATCAACTCCGCATCCGAAAGACCACCCGGATCAGCACAACCCTGATCCAACTCCAACGCCAACCACCCCGACGGAACACACCGCGACGCCGGCACCTGCCCGCCGTCCTCCAACGGCGGAACCTCATCCAGCCACGCCGGATCGAACCAGTCCTCATCAACTGAGGCACCCACAACCGGCATCTCGTCGATCAGCTCTGTATCGAACATATGTTCGATACTATCAGACTTCACCAATTGTGATCCAGCCAAGCTCATGATCAAATATAATCACCCGGTCAGGGTTGCGAGGCTGGCCACAGCGCAGTAGTCATCGCCACCAGATTGCATACTCACCGCCCAGGTTCGGCAGGCCAGCCTCGTGGAGTGCCGCGCTGGAGCGGCGGCCCGCTGGTTCGACGATGGTCCATGGGTGTGGGGCTGGGACGTTGCGGCGCGGTCAGGGCGGTGCACGACCGTGTCCGCACGCTGACGGTCGGCGACATCGTGTTCGGGATGCCGCGATTCCCAGCTCTGGCAGCCTGGGCACCGACATCGCCGTGGGCGGCGGCTACTGCTCCCCCTGCTCGCCGCGAAGGAAGCGTTCGAGCTCGGCGGCGAGCTCGTCACCAGAGGGAAGATCCGAGAAGTCGGCAAGGGGGGTCAGTTCGCCGTCGACCGCGGCCTCCAGGCGACGTACCAGCGCCGGATATTCCGCACTGTTGGCAATGATTTCGTCGATCTGGGCCAACATGCTGCCAGCCGCGGCATGCAACTCCCCAGCGTCGAGCTCGAGCCCGGCCACCGCTGCCAGCGCATCGACCAGTGCGGCGGAGGCCGCCGGATATGGGATGGCTGCCAAATAGTGGGGCACTCGCGCCCACACTCCAATGGCGGGGACGCCCGCGATCGCGAAGCCCTCTTGCAGAGCCGTCTGGATCCCGGCCGGCATCTCAGCGCTGCCAGGCACCACGCCCACTTGCGCCGCCAGCTCAGCCGTGGTGGCGATCGCCATCAGGCTGACCGGACGGGTATGCGGGACAGGAGCGGCGTACGCGCCGAGACCGACGACCAGCCGCACTCCCAGCTCTGCAGCCAGACCCACGACGGCCCGTACGAAGGCATGCCACGCCATGTCCGGCTCGGGTCCTGCCAAGACGAGAACGCCCCTGCCTGCGGCATCTTGACCGGCCCGCAGCTGGATCTCAGGCCAGCTCAGGTGATCGACGACGCCGTCGGAGATTCGAACGATGGGACGACGGGACCGGAAATCGATGAGCTCGTCCGCGCTGAAAGTGGCTAGCACTTCGGTCGGAATCGTCTCGAGAACATGGGCGATGGCCGCTTGGGCTCCGAGGCCGGCGTCGGTCCAGCTCTCCGTCGCCAGCAGCAGGACCGGCGAGTCCAGCGGGCGGTGAGAGTGCAATTCGTAGAGGGACGACATCAGTCCAAGCCTATGCGCACCGACCGGCTAGGGCTGCGACGCAACGCCGTGCAACACCGTCAACGCCGTGCAACGTCCATGGCTCGGGCCACCGCAGTAGTCGCCACCGGGCCGCGCTAACGGTTCGAGCTGCACTTCTTCGGCGCGGCAGCACTGTGCGGCCCGCTATCACGCTGCACCGGCTTCAACTCCCGTTGATCACGCTTTTCAGCGGGTGCCGGGCTGGTCGGTTGAGGCCCTGTCAGAAGCTGGACGCGCACGGTGAGCAGGTCGGTGCCGAGCACCCGGACGTTCATCGCGTTGAACGCCCGCAGCGGGTGCCAGCGGATGAGGCGGCGCTGGCGGGCGAGTGCGTCGTCGTCGGGCAGGATCTCGGCGATACCCGGAACCCACCAGAACCGCCAGCCCATGCGCAGCCGCACCCGCACCCGGGGGTCGCGCTGGATGTTGCGGACGTACCCCGCCTGGGCGCCGTGCTCGGCGATGATCCAGAAGGTGTCGCCGGTCCGGCCGTTGCCTACCGGTGTGCGGCGCGGCTGGCCGGACACCCGACCGCGGGTTTCCAGTATCGCGAGTCCCAGCGGGTTGATGCCGATGCTCAACAGCAGCCGGATCAGCGGATTGATCGTCCACCGTTGGAGCGTGCGCACGATCAACGCCTTGACTCGACGACTCCGCGCGGTGAGCACGAGATTGGCCAGGTATATGGCGGTCTGCCCGATCGGCCCCACGATTCCCGGCCACGCCCTGGTGTTGAGGGCGTACAGCCCCCAGGCCACAGTGATGGCCACAGCAGTACCGACGACCAGGCCGCGTGGCAATGTCATACGAGTGTATTGCCCCATACGATTGTATGATGCCAGGCATGGAGCCGCTGTCAAGTCCCAGGCCGCGAGAGACCGCCCTCACCAATGCGTTGCTAAGCATCGTGGCCGAGCGCGGACTTGACCAGGTGAGCGTCCGTGAGGTCGCCCTGGCTGCAGATGTCTCGATCGGGACCGTGCAGCACTACTTCCCCACCAAGGACGACATGCTTGCGGCAGCGTTCAACGAGGTCGTACGGCGAATCCGCAGCCGGATGACCTCGGTGTGCCTGGGCCCTGATCCGCGCCGCAACATCTCGGCTGTGCTCACCGAGCTGCTACCGGTGGACGGCAGGCGTGCAGCGGAGGCACGCATCCAGGTGGCCTTCGCCGCCCGGGCGGCGACATCGCCAGCCCTTGCCGAGATCCAGCGCAGCGTCCTGGCCGAGATCCATGAGGCACTCACTGAGGCGTTCGCGCTCACCGCGGCGGGGGCCGCGACGGCCGAGGACTGCCGATCGGCAGCACGGGTCGCCGTAGCGGCCGTCGACGGCCTTGCGCTGCACGCCGTGAGCTCGGGCGATTGGATGTCCGCGCGAGAATTGGTTGCGGCGCTCGAACTCATGTTGGATGCGCTCGTGCCCGACCTAGCCGCCACGCGTCCACCCCATTACTCGTAGATCCCCTCGACCCGCCAGCGCCCCGTCTCGCAGGCCAGCAGTACCGCGAGCGACCCGGCGGGTTCGGCGTCCAGCACCGCTTGCAATCGCGCGCAGCGCCGTCCTCCGCCGGGCTCCCACCAGCGCTCCTCGACCGGCCAGGGCCCAGCCCAGGCCAGCACGCGGCGCGCCGGGCTCCCGTCTACCGTGATCCGGCACGGCACGCTGGTGAGCCTCCCGCGTCCGCTGACCCCGACGACGCGTCCGGCAGCGTCAAACACCTCGGCGGGCAGCGGGTGGGTGGGCACCCGAGACGGGGACGGTGAAGGCAGCCGGCCCGGCCAGGGAGGATCCACATCGCACGCCGGAGTCGGGTCTTCGCCCCAGGGCACCAGCCGTACCCGATCGTGGGGATTCCGGCCGCCGCCGAGCACTCCGATGAGGACTGCTTCGGGTCCGAGCATGCCCTGCACCCGGACCAGGGCCCGGCCGGCCCGCTCGTCGTCTTCCCCCGACTCCCCCCATAGTCCGCGCTGAAGGGCCTGCCCGCCGATCACCTCTTCGGGGATCAGCTGCAGCAGCGTGATACCCGCGCCGTGGTGTGATCCGCGGGAAGTCAGCCAGCCGTCCAACTGCCAGCGCACCCGATCGCCGATCCCGGATGCGGTCAGCGACTCGGCGCAGCGCCATACCCGGTGCAGCTCCTCTCCGGCCTCGGTGCGGGCACTGATCCCGAGCCGGATGCAGGCCAGACCGCGGGCGACCAGTGCGTCGTGCAGCTGCTCCGCGGGTTCCCGGGAGGCGAATGCTGCCGCATCGACCCGGTCCAGCGGCGGGTCGAACCGGCGAGTGACGGTGAGGTCGACCGGCGGCTGACGCCGCGCCAGCGGGCGCCCGTCGAGCCCCTGGGCAAGCCGGTGCGCGCACACTCCGGCGAGGCCGAACCGGGAGGCGACATCATCGACGGGCAGGGCGGCGAACGCGCCGAGAGTACGCAGCCCCAGCCGGTGCAGCAGGTCCACCAGCGCGGCCCGGTCAGCTGTATTCCGATCAGCAGGCTGGTGCAGCTCGGCGATGCCCAGGGCGGCGAGAAAACCGGCCGAACCACCCGGTGGCACCAGCAGACCGCGATGCGCGGCCAAGGTCGCAGCGAACAGACCGTCGGCGATGCCGATCTGGCATTCCAGCCCGGCCTGCGCGGCGACCACGTCGACGATCCGCTCGGCCGCTGCGGGTTCGCTACCGAAGTACCGGGTCGGGCCGCGAGCCGGTACGGCGACCAACCCTGGGCGCACCAGCTCCACCCCGGGCGCCAGGGCCTCGACCGCGGCGACCACCGGCTCGAACATCCGGGCGTCCCGGTCCGGATCGTCGGCGAGCACGGCCAGCTCCGGGTAGCGCCCCTGTGCCTCACGGCGGCGTTGCCCGCGGCGCACTCCCTGCGCTCGGGCGACCGCCGAGCAGGCAACTACCCGGTTGGCGGCTACCACCACCGCCGGTGTCTGCCCAGCCAAGCCCTCAGCGACCGAGCCGGCCACCACCGGCCAGTCCGGGCACCAGACCACCACCACACGGGGAGGCGTCATCAACACACCGCCCTGATCGACGGGGTCAGGTCCCCGGGATCCTCCGTCACCTGGCCGCCCGGACCGGGCAGCAGTAAGCGGACGGCGCGAGGCCGAGCCGCCGCACCGCGACCCACCGCGCGCACCACGACCTCGCGGCTGCGTAGCCGTCCGTGCCCGGCCTCGGCACCATGCCAGGCCTCGGCACGGCAGTCCAGCTCGACGTCCGCGCCCGGCCATCGACCGAGCGGAAGCAGTACCGATCCGCGCTGCCGCGCCCTGGCGGCCAGGGATCGCCGCGCCCCGGGGGATATCCGATCAGTGCCCGCCAACGCCACCAGCGCCACCCCGTCGAGCAGGGCAGCGGCCACTGGAGCCGGATCCGGCCCAGGTTGAGGAATCAGTGCTAGCCGCTGCACCACGACCCCAGCCTCGGCTGCGGCCACCACCCCTAGATCTCCGACGCCGATCAACGCGGCCCAGGCCCCCTGCGCGGTGGCCGCGGCCAGCAACGCCAGCAGCAATGCCATCGAGCCCTGCACCGCGACCACCGATCCCGGTCGCAGTCCTCCAGGCAGCACCGACGCGAGCGGTTCGACTACCGGGAACGGCGGCCGGCCCCCCGGGGCGTCGAGTCGCTCCCCCAGTCTCGACGCGGGCGCAACCAGCACCCGTTGCAACACCGACGCGACGCCCGCACCCACCATCCCCGCGACCTCCCCACGAATGGATGCCGACGTCAAGCCACCGCACCCAGATCCGCCGCGGGGAAGGCAGCGTCACTGAATCGAACATTTGTTCGATAACTAGTTAACCCGAGCAGTCCGACGCCGTCAACCCGCACCTCCCCGACCAGAGTCGGAAGACCGACCTTGCGCCCATCGAGGAGATCGGGTTGTCCTGTGCGCCTCGATGCGCGAGTGTCGGGACATGGTGATCCATCGGATCGTCCCCAATCTCAAGGTCGGAGATGCCACGGCCGGGCACGAGTTCTACGTCGACTTTCTCGGGCTGGAGAAGGCGTTCGACCTCGGCTGGATCGCAAGCTTCCGGTCGCCGGACAACCGCGGCGCCCAGGTGAGCTTGGTGACCGGTGACGCCAGCGCGCCAGAGGACTCGGTCATGTCCGTTGGTGTGGCCGACGTCGACGACGCCTACGCCCGCGCCCAGCAGCTGGGCTACGAGATCGTCCATCCGCTCACCGACGAGCCCTGGGGAGTGCGCCGATTCTTCGTCCGCGACCCTCACGGCCATGTCATCAACATCGTCAGCCACCCCGACTAGCTCGGGAGGAGACACCCATGTATGCGCCGGGCAGCTCGACGGTCTGGGAGTGGATGCGGGGATCCAGTCTGGGGAGGCGGAACTCGCCCGGCACGCCCAGGACCTCGGCGTCACCGCGCAGTGGCGGCTGGTCGCGGCGCCGTTCGTCATCACCGGCAACGTCGACGGGCGTGGCTTCTACCTGCGCGAGCGGCACGGGTCTTACCACGATGGCCGGGGAGCCTCCGGATCAAGAGAGTTGTGAGTGCGCCCCGCATCTGGGAAATGACCCGGTCGTTCACCGGTCCGGACGGTCGCACCACGTTCGAGTGGGTCAAGATCGACGGCACAACTGGCATCAGGTGGCGCCGGATCGGTACCCACGAGATTCTTCGGCGAACCTTGAGGCGTTGACCCCACCAGTCGGGTCCTGGCAGCTGAACAACCGAACGGACAGGACCTTCTCCGAAGACATGGCTGGCTCCCGCCAGTCACTACGACAGCACGATCGCCAGCGGTTCCGGGGTCAACTAGCCCTGGCTGTACCGGTGAGCTGAGAGACGCGTTGCGGGCTGATGCCGAGGATCGCCGCGGCGTCACGCACCGACAAGCCGCGGTGGACGAGCAGCCGGGCGGCCGCGCTGGTGCGTGCGGTCGCGGTCGCCGCTAGCTGGTCAGCTTCCTCGCGCAAGGTCCGGATCTCCGCGGCGGTCACATCCACAGCAGGATCGCCGGTGCGGTAGTCATAAGCCAGCCGCAGCGCGGGCATGTCCTCATCGGGCCGATCATCGGCCATCACCACGACTTCGCGAACCCCCCGATCAAGCGCAGGCAGGGTCCGCGCGTACGTATGCGCGCCTTCCAGTTCGGGGATGTCGGCCAGCCAGGCGCCGTCTTCACGGGTCACGATTACCCGGTAGACCCGCTCGGTGCTCATCGCAGCCATCCTTTCCCGAACGCCATCTCAAGATCGCACTCTATTGCCCGTAGCGTCCCGGCCGGAATATCGCCGGCGTGCTGGGCCACTGTGGTGAACGCCCTCGCCTCGACACCAGCAGGGTCGGTGTAGGTGACGACGTAGCGGCGATGTGAGCCGGTCTGCCGGACCACCAGGCCGCCCAACCGCTCGATGCGCCGGTTCACCTCACGCGCCTTCACCAGCATACGTCTATCTGATAGACGCTTCAAGTGTCAATTTGATAGACAGTTTCCCCGCGCGGTAGTCAGGGAACGTCGGCCTCGATTCCTCCCCCTGAATCGCTACCCGGCATGCTTCCCACCGTGAAGACTGAGCCTGGTCCCGCCGGCCGTGTGGCGGGCTTCGACTGGATTTCCTTGTGCACCGACTACGGCAGCGCGGACGGGTTCGTGGCCGCGTGCCACGGGGTGATCGTCAGGATCGCACCGCACGCTCGGGTGCTGGACGTCTCGCATGCGATTGGGCCGGGCGACATTCGGCACGGCTCGGTGGTGCTCGCCGACACGCTGCCCTGGCTGCCACCGGCAGTGCATGTCGCGGTCGTTGATCCCGGGGTCGGCACGGCACGGCGCGGGTTGGCTCTGGTCACCGATGACGCTGTGCTGGTCGGGCCGGACAACGGGTTGCTGGTCCCCGCAGCGCAGGCCCTGGGCGGGGTGCGCGCCGCCTATGAGCTCGTCGAGCCCAACTACCGGCTGCCGGCCGTCAGTGCGACGTTCCACGGCCGGGACGTCTTCGCGCCGGCGGCCGCTCATCTGGCCTGCGGGGTACCACCGGACGCGCTCGGCCCCGCGGTCGACCCGGCCTCGCTGGTCACCCAACCGGCGCCGGTGTGCCAGGTCGGCAGCGATCGGATCCGCGTCGAGGTGCTGACCGTGGACCATTTCGGCAATGTGGCTCTGGCCGCCGGAGCATCCGAGCTGGCCGCGATCGGCCTGCGGGCCGGCGTATCGGTGACGCTGCGGTGGCCGGCCGGCGAGCAGCCGGTGCGCTTCGGCACGACCTTTGCCGACGTGGCGGAAGGGGAGCTCGTCGTGCTGGTCGACTCCGCCGGCCACCTCGCAGTGGCCCGCCGCGCGGGCTCGGCGGCGCGCCGCACCGGTTTGCAGCCCGGCGCCGTGCTCGAGTTGATCGCTACACGAGGTCACGGCCATCGATCGCGATCCCGGGCCTGATGGGGACGGATCGTGGAGCCACAGGGGCGTGATGGTCCGGATCTGCTGTACCAAGCCGGCCGCGTGAAGCCGGTAACGGCAGGACACGCGGGCGGACCGTTCCGATCCAGAGTCGATCCCTCGCTCGAGTATGGGCGACGAACTCTTGGCGCAGCCGCAGCAGCTGACGCTCGCCAGCGTCCGGCTCATCCAGCACCGGTGTGGGTGGTGGTCGAAGCTTTGGCAGATAAACCGCAGCGAAGTCCAGGCCTTTGGCGCGATGCACCGTGTCGAGTTTGACGGCGTCGTTTGGTTGGCCGTCCCAGGTGCGTAGGTCACACAGGGGGATGTCGCGGCGTCGCAGCTGTTCGCGGAGGAAGTCGGCGTCGCGGTGGGTCAGAGCCAGCACCGCCATCTCTCCCCAGTGGACACCGTCCTGGGCGTCTCGGCGGAGGACCTGGACAAGTAGCATCGCCAGGCGGTCGCGGTCGGGGGCCGACTGAGTCCGTGGCAGGGGCCCGTCGCGGAGTACGTCGACATCGCGTTGGCCGCGTTCGGCGTCGGCCTCGAGGTCCGAGAAGTCGCTGTCCTCTACGAGAGCGCGGGCGGTGTCGAGGATTTGGCGGGTGTTGCGGTAGTTCACGCGCAAGACCACAGCCCGGCCTGTTACGGAGATCCCCGCCTCTGCAAGGGTGAACCCGCCCGGGTAGATCGCTTGTTGGCCGTCCCCCACCAGAAAAAGGGCGTCCGGGCGGTCGCCGGCCAGAAGAGCGCAGAGCCGCATCGCCGCCAAGGGCAGGTCCTGGACTTCATCGACGAGCACCGCCGCCCAGCCTGGTTGCGGCGGGTGGTGCTGGATCAGATCGACGGCGGCGGTGAGGAGGTCGTTGTGGTCATGGGTACCGCGACGCTCGAGCTCAGAGGTGTAAGCCTCCAGCAACCGCCACACCGCATGGCGCTCACGACCACCCAGCCGCACCGCCCGGCCGAGCCGCGTCAGCGCCTCGTAGTCGCCGACGTGAGCCAGGCCACGCCCCTTGACCACCGAGTCGATCTCGTCATGCCAGTACTGCTTCGATGCGAGTTCGGTTAGTCCACTGCAGCGGCCGACGTGCTCCCATGCGGCGTCGAACGCGGCATCGATTCGACCCTTGTGCCGGTTCATGGTTATTCCGGCGTCGGCGAGCAGGCGCTCCGCGAGTTCGTGCACCCCCAGGAAATCCACCCGGTCGACCGTGTGCGGTGAGAGGCGCTCATACACGGCTCGCTGATGGTGAGGCAGAGTTCGTACATAGCTGGTGACCAGCACGCGGCCAGGCCGAGTTGTGGTCAACCACGCGGCGCGGTGCAACATGACCACGCTCTTGCCCGTTCCGGCGGCCCCCCGGACGCGAGCCGGACCGGAGAAACGCCGGCGAACCAGCCGTGCCTGAGCGGGGTGGAGGAACCCCATCCATTCCACCAGCGGTGCGGTCGCGGCGTCAGCGAGTTGCTGGGCCAGGTCGGGCACGTCGAAGAGCGCATCAGCTTCCGCTTCCGATCCCTCGTCTCCCGACTGCTCGGCTGGTGCCGGGCGCAGCGGAACACCGATCCGCCTCGGACTGCCGCCGTAATCGAGTGTCTGCTCCGTGATGGCGGGAGGCATCAACCGCTCCAGGTGGCTGGCGACCATTGCCACCTGCTTCGCAGCCAGAACCCGGGGTTGGGCGGCCAGCAGGGCAGGCAACTGGCGTACAGCGGTGAGCTGGACTCGCCCGATCCGAGCCGAAGACACGTCGGCGCGATCATGCTCGGTGAAGGCCAGGACGGGCAGCACGTGAAGAGGGGACATCCCCACCAGCGGGAGCACCGAAGTCGGTGACTCAACGGGCGGTGAGCCACCGACTTCGGCGAGCAGCTCCTCCACCACTGTGCTCAACGCCAAGAGGTTCTCCACCGCCTCCTGACGGTCCTCTTCGTCGCACCGCAGGCGTCCAGCGATAACGCTGATCGGTCCCGACCAATGCTTGGAGTCGATCACGGCGACTCCTCCGGGGCCGACAGCGACATGATCGACGTTCGCCCGCGTTGAGCCCGGCCAGCGGCGGTCATGCAGGACCCGCCACCCGCGGCTCTCCAGTGGCTCCAGGGCGGCGGCGGTACGCGGTTCCGACATCGCCGCGACGGCGAACCCCGAACACCTCCGGGTCTCCCGCCGCAGCTCCGCCTCCAGGCTACGCACTCGGTCGGCGGCGGCACGCGCCTCCCGCGCCGCCGACCCACCAGCACCCGTCGACACCACGTGCCACCCCCCCACAACTACCGGCAGTTACTCGCATCGTCGACGACCGGCGCCATTGTCCAACCGAGCATGCCCTCTTGCCCAGACATCCGTTGCAACCAGGTGCGTGTACCGCAGCGCGGTGTTACCCGCACCTGCCGAGCCCTCAGTCGTGGTCAGCTCTCCGGCCAGGGCCAGGGCCGCGGCGGCTGCGCCACAGTCATCAGATGCGCGGCGATGAAGCGCAGGCGCGCACCACGCGTCAGTGCGCGAAGTGCCGGGTACCGGTGAGGTAGAGCGGTATCCCGGCAGCCTCCGCGGCGGCGATCGAATCGGCGTCGCGGACCGACCCGCCGGGCTGCACCACGGCGCGAACCCCGGCGTCGAGCAGCACCGCCAGCCCGTCGGGGAACGGGAAGTACGCATCGGAGGCGGCCACTGAGCCGGCCGCCCGGAGCCCGGCTCGGCTGACCGCGAGTCGGGCGGCGTCCACCCGATTCACCTGCCCCATCCCGATGCCGACGGTGGCCTGATCCGCGGCGAGCAGGATCGCGTTGGAGCGCACCGCGCGGCAGCTCCGCCAGGCGAAGGTCAGGTCGGTCAGGGTCGCCTCGGCTACCGGCGCACCGGTGGCCAGCGTCCAGGACGCCGGATCGTCGCCGGGAGCGTCCAGCGCATCCCGGGTCTGTAGTAGCAGCCCCCCGGACAGTGCCCGGAACTCGACGCCGCCGCGTTGCGGAGGCTCGGCGACCAGCAGGCGGATGTTCTTCTTGCGGGTCAGCACGTCCACGGCGCCCTCGGCGTAGGACGGCGCCACCAGTACCTCGGTGAACACCTCGCTCACCTGCTTGGTCAGCTCGACGGTGACCTCGCGGTTCACCGCGATCACCCCGCCGAACGCGCTCACCGGGTCGCAGGCATGTGCCCTGCGGTGGGCGTCGGCGACGTCCCCGGCGGCCGACACCGCGATACCGCACGGATTGGCGTGCTTGATGATCGCGACGCAGGCGCTGCCGTGGTCGTAGGCGGCCCGCCAGGCGGCGTCAGCGTCGACGTAGTTGTTGTAGGACATCTCCTTGCCGTGCAGCTGCTGCGCGCGGGCCAGCCCTCTCGTGGCACCGGCGGTATACAGCGCGGCCCGCTGGTGCGGGTTCTCCCCGTAGCGCAACGTTGTCGCCTGGCGCCAGGAGGCGCCCACCCAGAGCGGAAACTCGCCAGACTCGAATGACCCCATCCACGACGCCACGGCGATGTCGTAATCCGCAGTGTGTCGAAACGCGTCGACGGCCATTGCCTGGCGCTGCGCCAGGGTGAATCCACCGGCGGCGACGTTGTCCAGTACGTCGGCATAGGCCGCCGGGTCCACCACCACAGCCACCGAGGCGTGGTTCTTCGCGGCCGCGCGCACCATCGCCGGGCCACCGATATCGATCTGCTCGACGCACTCGTCGAAACCGGCCCCGGCGGCCACCGTCGCCTCGAACGGGTAAAGGTTGACGACCAGCAGATCGAACGGCGCGATGTCCAGGGCAGCCAGCTGGGCGATGTGCTCGGGCTTGCGGGTGTCGGCGAGCAGCCCGGCGTGCACCCGGGGGTGCAGGGTCTTGACCCGCCCGTCGAGGCATTCCGGGAAACCGGTGAGCTCCTCGATCGGGACCACCGGCACCCCGGCGTTGGCGATCACGGTCGCCGTCGAGCCGGTGGAGATGATCTGTACCCCGGCCGCGTGCAGCCCGGTGGCCAGTTCGGGTAGCCCGGTCTTGTCCGACACGCTCAGCAGCGCCCGGCGTACCGGCCGGCGGTCCTCGGTAGTCACGGTAGTGAGACCTTTCGTCCGGTGACGGTGCACCCACGGCGGACCAGCTCGGCGAGGACGTCGACCAGCAACCACCGCTCCACTGTCTTGATTCGCTCGTGCAGCCGAGTTTCGGTGTCGTCCGGGAGCACCTCGACGGCGCGCTGGGCCAGGATCGGGCCAGTATCCACGCCGGCGTCCACCAGGTGCACAGTTGCGCCGGTCACCCGCACCCCGTGCGCCAGCGCGTCGGCCACCGGGTGCCGGCCGGGGAACGCGGGCAGCAGCGCGGGATGGGTGTTGAGGATGCGACCTGCGAAGCTGTCCAGAAACGCCGGTCCGAGGATCTTCATGAAGCCGGCCGTGACGATCAGATCCGGCTGGTAAGCGGCTACGGCCTCAGTGATCGCGACATCCCAGCAAGCCCGGTCGGGGTGCTGGGCCAGGTCGACGACGAAGCTGGGTAGCCCGTGGTCTTCGGCGCGCTTGAGCCCGACGGTGCCGACCCGGTCCGCGCCGACCGCGACGACCTGGGCCGGATAGTCCGGGCCGGCGGCGTCGAGCAATGCCTGCAGCAGCGTCCCGGTGCCGGACACCAGCACAACGACCCGGCTCGGGATCGGCAGACGAAGCTGGTGCACGGCTCCCTGACAGGTTCGACGGACTTCGACGGACACTGATGCCAAGACTAACCAGTCTAAGACGTGCGCTTGACCGCCTTGTGCAGTGCAACGATGCCGCCGGTGAGGTCGCGCCATTCGACGTCGGTCCAGCCAGCCGCCGCTACGCGCTGCGCTAGCGCAGGCTGGTCGGGCCAGGCCCGGATGGACTCGGCGAGGTATACGTAGGCTTCCGGGTTGCTGCTCACCCGCCGGGCGACCTCCGGCAGCGCGCGCATCAGGTATTCCAGGTACACGGTGCGAAACGGTCGCCAGACGGGCGTGGAGAACTCGCAGATCACCAGCCGACCGCCAGGCCGGGTGACTCGGCCAAGCTCGGCCAGCGCGGCGTCGGGATCCGCCACGTTGCGCAGCCCGAACGAGATCGTGACCGCGTCGAATACCCCATCACCGAACGGCAGCGCCAGCGCGTCGGCTCCGACCAGCGGCACCTTGCGATGCCGCCCCGCGCGCAGCATCCCCAGGGAGAAGTCCGCGGCCACGCACCACGCCCCGGTGCGGGCCAGCTCCACAGTGGAGACCGCAGTGCCTGCGGCAAGATCGAGCACTCGCTCCCCCTGCCCCGCAGCAACGTCGATCCTCGTGCACCGGCGCCACCACCGATCCTGACCGAATGACAGCACCGTGTTGGTCAGGTCATAGCGGCGAGCCACCCCGTCGAACATCGCCGCGACATCGCGCGGATCCTTATCCAACCCAGCTCTCGGCACAGCGCCCACCCTACGGTTGGCTTGTACTCCCGACGGCGGTGGCTAGAACACCTCTCCGGCAGTCGCGGGACGTAGTGGGGCCCGTCCATCCAGATTCAATTCGGATGCTGACCGTCCGCAGCCGGAACCCGGCCTTGACCGATGGCGGCGTGCGCGAGGATCCGCCCGGCGAGCACCTCCGGCATGCGGGGGTAGGCGTATCCTTGCGCGGCTTCCGGGACGGAGTGGGATCACTGAAACCACAGGGCCTAGGGTCTTGGGTTTGCTCTTTGATGAGCGACGATCAGCCTGTCGCGAAGACGCACGCGCACGGCAGCGGCCCGATGATTACAAAGTTGATCGGCAAGCGCTTCCAATTCTTGTGAGTCACTCGAAAGGCGCGCCCCAGTCCGGAGATCCAGTCCAACGTCGATGGCTTCTGCTCCCGGTTCCCCGGCCGCGACGGCAGTAAGGTCCATTAGCCAAAAGGCATGAGCCCTACGATGTCGCTCTCCCAAAGCCTCTTGGCTTCGTCCACCCACGCCTTGCAGTCGTCGATCGCCGTCCGATCAGACTCTCGCAGGTCGTCATGAGAACCAAGTTTATTCAGACCGCCGTCCAGCTCCCTCCAAACTCCGCGTGGGGTCTTTACTGCCGGCAGGTCGTCCTCTTCCTCGCCGTTGGCCGTGACGCCGCCGCTGGTCTTGGCGACAGCGTGCAGCGAGGCGACCTCGTGTTCGAGGTGAGATGCCTCGAACACGAGGCGTCCGAGCGCCGCGTAGAAGTCTCTGCCGAAAGCCATGTTGTCGGTTACCTTTCCGCGTCGTCCACGCCCAGTTCGGTGATCACATGGTCGGGGTGGTCGAGCCACACCCATTGCCGTACTTGGGTTGCGGTGACGCCGAAGCGGTCGCGGTTGGGTTGTCCTAGTGCTCGCCATTGGGCGTAGGCGGTTTCGAGGGTGTCCCACAGCGGGCCCTCGGCGGTGACGTGGGTGGTGCCGTCGATGGTGGTGAGGGCGAAGGTGGACCCGTCGGCTCCCTGGCCCCAGGTCTGCAGACCGGTGCTGTTGTCGTCGGGAGTGAAGCCCAGCGTCTTGTACGGGCAGGGGCAGCACAGGGAGAGGTAGAACGCGGCCGGGTGGGCGTCGGTGAGCGCACCCGGCGGCACCTGGGTCGGATATGCGGTGTCCAACAGGTGCGGGCGGATTTTCGGGGTGGCGGGCTCGGTGACGCTGCGCACGGCCATGAACCCGCCGTACTGGGCGAGGAACGCTCCGCTCGCCCTGCCGGTCTCATCGCGGCGCAGCAGAGCCATCAGCCCGCCGCGGCCGGCGAAGCTCAGCGGGATGAGGATCAGCGCCCCGGGGTGGGTCTGCTCCAGGTACGCGACCGGCACCCGGGGCAACGCCACGGTGGCGATCACTCGGTCATACCGCGCGTTGGGCGAGTATCCGGCCGAGCCGTCGCCGGTGACGAGGGTGGGCCGGTATCCTGTGGTGGCCAGGGCGACGCTGGCCCGCTCGGCAAGTGCGGGGGCCAACTGGATGCTGGTGATGGCCTCATCGCCCAGGCGCGCCGCGAGTAGGGCGGCGTTGTAGCCGCTGCCGGTGCCGACCTCCAACACGGTCATGCCTTGCGCCGCGTCCAGGCTGTGCAGCATGGCGGCCATCAAGCCCGGCGAGGAGCTCGACGAGGTGGGTCGGCCTTCCACGGTCTGTCCCCGGCGCGCGGCCGCAGCGGCGTCATCGTTGCCGTTGAGTTGGGTGACCAGCGCATCGTCGGCGTAGACGCCGTGGCGCCATTCCTCGTCGCCCTCGACTAGCCGCCAGCCGGGCCGACCCGTCCACGGGGTGAAGAAGTAGGGCACGAAGACCTCGCGGGGCACCGTGGCGAAGACCTCACGCCACGCCGGGTCGGTGAGCAACCCCGCGCGGGTCAGTTGGTCGACCAGGGTGGCGCACATGTCGTCGGTGGTGGTGCGGTGGGTGGTCACGGTGTCGTCTCCCCAGTGAGGGCGTCGGCGATGGCCGAGGCGATGGCGTCGCGCAGCGGGTGATCCCAGGCCCATGAGAAGTCGCAGGCGGCGAAGCGCAAGCCCAGGCGGTCCAGCAATTCCAGCAGCCCGACGCGCACCTGATCGGGCACGGTGACTGGTTTGTGCTCGGCGGCATGCACGGCGGGTGGCCAGTTGACCCACAGCCGTCGCGGCAGGGCGACCAGCAGCCCCCGCAGTCCCCACCGCGCCTCAGCCTCGATCCACGCGCCGATCTGTGGGTCTGTGCCCGGCGGTGCGGTGGGTGCAGAAGGCCGCCGGTAGTAGACGCCCACCGTGTCCTCCAGCCGCGCGCATCGGCTCCCGGCCCGCAGTTGACCGACCCACCGCGTGCCGACCAACTCAGCAGCCACCACCACTTCACCCAGGTCGAAGCGGATCACCGGGATGGCCCGGCGGTTCAGCTCCTCGACCACCACATCGGCGGTCGGGTCCATCCGCCGGGTCAACACCAGCACCGAGCCACCCACTACGTCAGTCCTCGGTGTAGTCCTCGTCAGTTTCCCGGCCGCCCTTGCCATCGGTGTTGCTGTCCGTGTTCGTCTTGCCGGTCGAGTGTTTGCACCACGGCACCACGATGCCGGTGTCACCATCACGCACCAGCATGATCTGCCGCTGCGGGTCATAGACCAAGGCGCCCAGATCCACCTCATCCACCGCGATCGGCTCCCGAGCGGCCACCACCAGCCCGAACGGAATGCACGCGTTAACGGTCATGCGAACCCCTCTCCTCCTCACCGGCTCCTCACCGATGCCCCGGGAGCGACCCCGGGGCATCGGTGAGGAGGTAACACCAGGCTAACGCCACCGGTCGAGTCTTGGCGGCTTTCGTTGATGGCGTGGTCGCGCCAGTCGAACCCGCTCAGGACCCCAGCGGATCATCCGAGCCATTCCCCGATGGTGTCGAGCAATTCGGCGGCGGCCTTCTCATCGAAGATGATCACGCATTGACCGGTGACGTGCGGGTCCATCTCAATGAGTCCGTCGCGTTTGGTGACCACCAAATTTGTGAACCCTCGCGGACCACCGTGCACCGAGCAATGCACATCGATAACCCGGCGATTCGGGTCACGCTTACCGCGAACCGGTCCGGGCTGGTCGACGTTCATTCGCCGGGGTTGACTAACGCCTGGATTACCCGCCTCCGTTTCAACAGCTCTTCCACGAACACATCATTTTCCGCATTTCGGCCCTTGTCGGCGTTGGCCAAAAACAGCTTGGCCAACGCCTCCCCAGGGGTGAGGCAAGGCCCATCGGGAGAGGTCGCGGGTACGTCGGCGCGGCGTTGATCACGGTTGACGAGAGTGAGTGAAATCAAGGTCGTTATGTTCCTGAGCAGGAACAGACCACCAGATGGGCTACATCGGAAGACCCGCGCGTGCGGCCATCCTCCTCAACTCCCGCCCGACCGGCGAGTCACGGGGCGTGCGGGCGAGCAGTTCACTGAGGATGTCCCGCGCGAGCGGGTCACGTTGCACCTGATGCGGCGAGATCAGCTCGGCCCGGCGCAACGCCCGCACCGCATCGTCGCGGCGACCCCGCAATCTGGACAGCGCCCGCCCGTAATGCACCCAGTACAGGGCCTGGCTTCCCCGGTGCGGGTGACGCTCCGGATGCAGTCCTTCCGCGATAGCCACAACACGCTCGTGATCTCCGATTTCCACCGCTGCGGCCATGCGCCAGCAACCCACGTTCGTGGGACCAAACCCCATCCAGTAGGCGTTGCCTTCCCCGGTGCGCTCCGCAAACTCACCGGCCAGTTCCAACGGCGCCTGGACGTCAGCGGCCCGGTTGTCTGCGGCCGCCACCAACGACCGCGACAGGGCCAGCATGCCTGCCAACTGCATCGACTCCGGAGTGTTCGTTGGCACGGTTGTCGCGTCCAGCTCCGCCAGGGCAAGGTCAGTCGCGCCGTCGATAAGCATCACGTGCAGGCCACCCCAGGTGGCGAGTGCTAGTGCGGTCGGTGAATCGCGCTCCTGTGCCGCGTGCCTGCCCAGAAGCACGGCTTGTTCCCGCAGGTCAACCTCGGCACCCGCAACCCGTAACCACCCGGTGGTGGCTCCGACATGCAAAAACACCGCGAGATCGAGCAACTCGGCGACCTCCCGACCGGCCACGATGCTGGTATGCAGATCAGCGATGAGGGCCGGGAGCGCAGCACCGACCTGGTGTTCCTGGTCGCATCGGGTGTGAGCGGCCACCACCGCCATGACCCGCGTCCGCAGCGTCTCCACAGGCACAATTTGACCGCGGGGTCGGCCGTGGCTGACCGCCCTCAGCGCACGCCGCACCGCCTTGACTGCGGAGTCGGTGTCCCCATTGGCTGGTGCGGGAATCGGCAGCTTGATCAGCTCCGAGGGGGCGATCTGGAGCGCGTCGGCCAGGGCCGCGATCTCCGAAAGGTCTAGGGCCCGCTCACCGTGCTCGATTCTCCACAGGTGCGTGGTGCTCATTCCGGTGAGCCCGGCGATCACCCTTAGCGACTTGCCCCGGGCATGGCGGATCTGCCGCACCCGCGCGCCAATAGTTCGCGCATCCTCGACACTCGTCACACACCACCACTCCTCACCGGTCCTCCCACCGGTGCCCCGGGGCGGTCGCCCCGGGGCGGAACGCCTCGGTGAGGAGGTGGCTCCAGGCTAGCTCTGCGCCAGTGCGGCCTGCCGCGTGCGGGCGATCACGCCCGGCGTGCGGTGCCGTTGCGTGCCACCGCAGGGACCACACTTGCGAGTTATGGACGCCGATGGCGCGGTGGCGCTGCTGAAAAGAGATCTTGCACGGCGCGCCACGACTTCCCGGCGAGGCTTGCATCGGACGCCACGATCTCTACGACGAACTACCCGGGCACGGACAGCCGCACCACAAGCGGGAACGTGCATCCGGCGGACCGCCGCGTGCTGCGCCACCCACCCCGTCCGGGGCACGCTGCCCCACGGTGACTACCGGCTCGACTGTGGGTGTCCGGCGAAGTTCCGCACATGTGCGCACCTCGACCCCACCACCACCCGGCGTACTCCCGGCCGCTTGGATCGGTCGGCGTCGGCGCGAGTCAGATGATCTTCGCTGGGGCACATTGGGGGCACGGGACGACACCAAACAGCGCGAGATGTTGGCAAGCGATGAGAGGGTACTCGCTGGTCAGAGCACGTATCGACCCGTTGACCAGCACTCCCACAACCCCGGTAGGGAGTCCTTCAAGTACCGCCAACGCCCCTGTGCGGGCGTCCTTAACCGCTGCAAACCGGGGGAACCGGGCCAGCCGGCGAGCGGCCATCGCGGCTCCCGTGGCGCAGGTCGGGGTCGAGTCGTGGGGTCGCCGTGGCGGTCCGAGTGCAAAGACTCCGGGACGTAGAGTGCCTTGACTGGCCGAACGACTCGTACCGGCAAGACCGGGTGCGTTGAACCGGCTTGCTTTCCCGGAAAACCAAAGTAATCCAGTTACCACGACCTGGGCCTTCTACTGCCTCCCGGCCGCAGCCGTGATCCTTGAAATCAACTCGCGTTCGAGAGCCAGGCGCCAGGGGCCACGCCGTGGCAGTCGACGGAGAGCACGCAGCCATCACGAAACCATAACCGTACTAGGCCATTCGCGTGGTCATACAAAATATTCAAGTTACGTTTGACAATTCGTCGCGATTAATCATTACGCCGAGCGCCCGGCAACCCGGGCCAGGTAACACTTCCCACCGGCGGCCGATGATCCGGGACCTCCTCTCGCAAGCTCGACGCGGATCTATTCACCCAGTCGGCCCACGAATTGGAGGCGTCCACCGCTGCGATCCACAACCTCGCAGGTCGAATCAACGCACTTCACGGTTAGGCCCCGACACCCTTACTGAACGGCGAGTGACCTCCACCACGCCGGGAATCGTGCCTCGCCAAAACGAGTTGGCGAACCCCTGCCGGTTGAAAAGCTACCAACGAGCCCGGAGGGCCTGGAGCATGCCGGTTACAGCGGCTCCAGCGCCGCCAACCCGAACGTCTCGTGCGGCCCCGGC
The DNA here is from genome assembly GCA_030854185.1 of Actinomycetota bacterium. Taxonomy (GTDB): domain Bacteria; phylum Actinomycetota; class Actinomycetes; order Mycobacteriales; family Pseudonocardiaceae. Next base: position 23,176 of record JALYTS010000073.1, read on the forward strand.
GCGAGGGACACGTCCGATGTGGCGAGCAGCCTGGCCACCTCACCCCGCCCGGGCACAAAACCCAGGAAGGTAACCGGCCGCCCGGCGGCGCGCCGCTGCAGAGCCGCCCGGCACGGGCCGTCACCGGCGATGACCAGCCGAACCCGCTGGCCCGACTCGTGCAGTGCCAGGTCCACCCCCAGCGGGACCTGGACGACGTTGCGCGCGCCGATCCGGTCGAACTCCTCGCGGGCGAAGCCAGTGGTGCACACCACGGTGTCGTAGGAGGCCGTCATCCGCCGGGTGGCCCAGTCGGCCACCCGGCGGGCCGCTGGGGCGGGCAGCAGGAGCTGGTGCAGCAGCCGGTCCAGCCGTTCGTGCGAGACCACTACGCTGGGCACCCCGCGCGCCGCGGCCCACCGGCCCATCCCCCCGCAGGGTGAGCCGGTCGGACACCTCGATCCGGTCCGGGCGCAGCCCGTCCAGCAATGCCCGCACCCGGCACGGGTCAACCGCCCGGTACCCACCGGTGTACGGGATCTTCGCCGCGGGCAGCGTGATCCGCCGGACCCCGGTAGGCATCATCTCATCGCTGCGCCGCGGTCCGGGCACCACCAGCACGACGTCGTGGCCGGCGGCGGCGTACCCGGCGCCTAAGTGGTGCAGGGCGGTGGGCAGACCGCCGGAACGCGGACCGTAGAAATTCGCCAACTGGACGATGCGCATCACGCCACCTGCCGAGCGTCCGCGGGCAGCCCGGTGACCTCGGCATAGTGCCCGAGCAGCTCGTCGCAGACGGCCGGCCAGGTGCGGTGCAACACGCCGCGCCGGGCCGCCGCACCGCACCGGGTGCGGAGAACTGGATCGTCGAGCAGGGTGGCGACCGCGGCGCGCAGCGCGTCGCCGAAGACCTCATCAG
>JALYTS010000166.1 GCA_030854185.1 Actinomycetota bacterium
GGGGCCACTGCTGTCCTGGCGCAGCGCGCGCCCCCCGACGCTGGCGACTGCGCCCGCTTCTGCACGCTCAGCCGGTTTGCTGGCGCACGGCTGGCATACAAACCACGGCCCCGGCAGAATGGGAGAACTACCGGGGCCGTGGTACGCCCGCTAGTGCGCCTAACGGGCGGGCCCGGATCGATCAAGTAAGAAGACGTAGGCAAGGCGCCTGCAGAGCACCTGAACGACCACCTTTGTGTGAGGCTAACTGCACCACCGGCTTATTGCAAGCTTTTCGCTGTAACGAATGATCCCTTGTACGTACTTCTGCTCCAGGATCGCGGCGTCCACCGTCACCGTTACTTACGTTTGGCCATACAACGCTACTACCAGCAACAGTACCCATCGGGCCCCTGAGGTTGGCGGTGGTTAGAGACCCTCGTCACCGGGGTTGGCAGTACTTGAAGGACGACCATGGCGGTGACTAGCCGGTCGGATCGAGGTAGCGCAGGTGCACCGCGTGTAGGAGGTCCCCACGCGATCGGCCGGTGGCCTCGGCGAGCTCGTCGAGCAGGATGCCGGACAGCGAGGACAGTCCGAACATCATGTCGGCGAACCCACGCCACGGATCCAGGGAGCCAGCGGCATCGCCGAAGGCGCGGTTCATAGCTTTGTGAAAGACCGTGGGGTCCGCTTCGGTCTCGGCGATGCTCCAGGCGGTGAGCACTTCCAGCGCCGGTGGCAACACCGTGTGCAACAGCTCATCAGGATTGTCGACACTCATCGTCGCCCTCCGAGTTACTCGCGGATCAGGGCAGCATGATAGATCGGGCGTGCGCGAACCGGCGAGCCACATCGGCCCAGTTCACGACGTTCCACCAGGCCTCGACATAGTCCGGCTTGACATTGCGGTACTGCAGGTAGAAGGAGTGTTCCCACATGTCGAGCAGTAGCAGCGGCACCATGCCGGGTGTCAGGTTGCCCTGGTGGTCATAGACCTGCTGCAGGACCAGACGCCGGCCCAACGATTCCCACGCCAGGACCGACCAGCCGGATCCCTGCACGCCCAGCGCGTTGGCGGTGAAGTGCTTGCGGAATCCGTCGAAGGATCCGAAGTGCTCGTCGATTGCCGCGGCGAGTTCGCCGTCGGGCTTGTCGCCGCCGTCGGGAGACATGTTGGGCCAGAACACCGAGTGGTTGATGTGGCCGCCGAGGTTGAAGGCCAGGTTCTTCTCCAGCATGTTCACCGTCGCCAGCGCGTCGCAGTCGCGCGCGTCGGCCAGCTGTTCCAGCGCGGTGTTGGCGCCCTTGACGTAGGTGGCGTGGTGCTTGGAGTGGTGCAGCTCCATGATCTCCCCGGCAATGTGCGGCTCCAGGGCGCTGTAGTCGTAGGGCAGGGCGGGCAGGGTGTAGTCGGCCACGCTTGACCTCCATTAGTGACTATTAAATGCTGTAGCAACTATCGTGCGATTGTGGCGGGAGCGCAAGCCGATCGGCTCGCCGGGCGGGCCGCAATGCCTGCCGCGTCGAGCTCCCGGCGCATCCTGGCCCACCCCAATCCAGTCGCTCTCGCAATGCTGCGAAGGCTCGCCCCGGTTGAGTAGGCGTGGCGCAGGTAACTGGGCAGGTCGCCGAAGCCGAGCTTGCGCAGCCGCCGAGCAAGCACCTGATCCCGCCGGGCGGCCCTGGTTGCCCGACCCGCGTCGAGCGCGGCGCGACGCAACCTCGTCCGCTCGAGCGCCGGACTGTTGGCGTGTGCGGCGGAGGCAAGTGAGGTCAGCTGGCCGGTCTTGGAGAGCTCCTGACCGACCGCGAGCCGAGCCCGCAGCTCCGGTGAGCGCCGGTAGCTCTCGCTCTGCCGGGTGGCGATCGATCGGGAGAGCGCCTCGGCGACCAGCGGCCGGTTCCGGCACAGCCCCATCGTCTCCCGGTAGGAGTCCGCGGTGTGCCCGTGCCGGCGGACGTGACCGCCCAGCGATACGTACCATCGCCCGCACAGGTGGCAGCAGACCCGACCGGTTCCGGGTTCGGTCGCCAACTGACCGTATGGGGCGTGCAGGCCGGTGCCGTCGGGCAGCGACCACAGGTGGGCATGGGCGCGACCCCGCCGGGAGCGCCCCGCTGGCGAAGCTGCAGTGCTCATCATGATCGCTGCACCTCTATTGCGATTAGATTGCAACTGCATCATGACGCGATAGCGTCCAGGTGGCAAGGGCCGATCGGTCCCCTGCAGTGCGATGCCGGCAGTGGTCGCCCGCAGGACCCCTAGGGTTCCCGGAAAGTTTTGGTTAGCCTGTCCATATGGGTGACCCCCGGTCTGATGACACACAGACCACCGCGCTCGCGCTGGCGGCTGGTGCAGGGGATCGCACGGCGCTGGCAGCGTTCATCCGTGCCACTCAGCGTGACGTGTACCGCTTCGTCGGTCACCTTTGCGCACGGGACGAGGCTGAGGACCTTACGCAGGAGACCTACCTGCGGGCGCTACGGGCGCTCCCGGGCTTCGCCGGACGTTCCTCGGCGCGCACCTGGCTGCTTTCCATCGCCCGGCGGGTCGCCGCCGACCAGATCCGGCGGACCATGGCGCGGCCGCGCACCACCGCCGTCGAGGATTGGGACGATGTCGCGGCCCAGAGTTCGCCGCATCGCAGGTCCGGGTTCGACGAAGGTGTCCTATTGCGCGAGCTGGTGGCCGGTCTGGAAGCCGACCGGCGGGACGCCTTCGTGCTCACCCAGGTCCTGGGTCTGGGCTATGCGGCCGCCGCCGAGGTGTGCGGATGCCCCGTCGGCACCATCCGCTCCCGGGTGGCCCGGGCGCGCGAGGACCTGGTCCGCGCGATGAACGCCCCCGGACTGCCCGGCCGAGCAGCCGCCGGACCCTGAACCCTTCCGGTTAGTAGGGCCGTTATCGGGGCCGCGAGGCACCGTCGATCAGCTACGCTGCGACGAGCAACGGTGCGAGGAAGCCGGTGAGAATCCGGCGCGGTCGCGCCACTGTGACCGGGCGGGTTGCCGCCCGGGAGCCAGATCTTCGGCCGTTGCCAGTTCAGCAACTGTGCGGGACGCGTCATCCCGAAGGAGTTTGTCGTGCACATCCCTGACGGCTTCGTCTCTCCTGCGATCACGGTCGCCGGTGCCGTGGTGGCCGTGACCGGGCTTGCGCTGTGCGTGCGCCGCACCCGGCTCGACGTCACCGAGCGGCAGCTGCCACTGGCCGGTCTCGCCGCCGCGTTCTTCCTCGTATTGGGAGCCCCGATCATCCCGGTGGCGGTGGGTACCGAGGGCCACCTGCTCGGCGGGACGTTAGCCGTGGCGCTGCTCGGACCGTGGCTGGGTCCGGTGGTGATCACCGTGGTCACCGTGGTCCAGGCCTTGTTCCTGGGTGACGGCGGGCTGTCCACGCTCGGCGTCAACGTGGTGAACCTGGCGCTGGTGCCGGCCGTGGTCGGCTACCCGGTGCTGCTCGGGCTGCGCAAGGTGCTGCCCCGGCGGCCTACCGCTACGGCGGTGGCCGCCGGGATCGCCGCCGCGGTGTCCGTGCTGGCCGCGGCCGCGCTGTTCACCGCAGAGTATGCCCTGGGCGGCACCGCCGGGGTGCCGCTGCGCACCGTCGCGACCTCGACGATCGGGGTATACGCACTGGTCGCGGTGTTGGAGGGGCTGGTCACCGCTCTGGTCGTGCGGGGGCTGCTCGCAGTGCGCGCCGACCTCGTGCAGGTAGCCACCGTGCCTAGCGTGGAGTAGAGCAGAGCCGATGGCGGGTATACCGGTGGCATGGCCGGTAGCGCGTTCGTCCTCGGCGGTGGGGGTGTGCTGGGGGCGGCCGAGGCGGGAATGGCCCGAGCGTTGCTCGAGGCCGGCGTGGTTCCGGATCTCATCTGCGGCACCTCGATCGGGGCGATCAACGGCGCGGCCCTCGCCGCAGATCCCAGTCCGGATGGCGCCCAGAAGTTGGTGGCGACGTGGGAGGAACTCGCAGCCGACGGCGTGCTCGGCGGTTCGCTGTTGGGCCGGCTGGTGGAGATCGTGCGCAGTGGCACATCCCTGCACGATGGCGAGGAACTGCGCCGGCTGCTGCGCGAGCGCCTGCCGGTGCACACCTTCGAAGAACTCCAGGTTCCTTTCCACTGTGTGGCGGCGAGCATCGAGGGTGCCCGGGAGCAGTGGTTCTCCTCCGGCGACCTGATCGAGGCCGTGCTCGCATCCTGCGCGCTGCCGGGTGTGTTCCCGCCCGTCCACATCGCCGGGGAACACTTCTTCGACGGTGGCCTGGTCAACAGCATCCCGCTGGCGCGGGCCGTCCGGGCCGGCGCCGACACGGTGTGGGTGCTGCACGTCGGTCGGGTCGAGGAGGCGCTGACGGTGCCTCGGTTCCCGTGGGAGGTGGGGTTCGTGGCATTTGAGATCGCGCGGCGGCACCGGTTCCACGCCGACCTCAGCGACGTTCCCGATGGCGTGACCGTCCACGTGCTACCGACGGGCCTTCCGCAACGGCCGGCGCCGACGTGGTCGAACCTGCGCTACCGCGACCGAGGGCGTATCGAGTGGGGCGCCCAACTGGCCTACGATGCCACCCGCAAATACTTGGCGGCGCTGACATGACCACGCTGCGCCGGGCGCTCACAGTGCCGGCGGTGGTCATGATCGAGGTCCTCCTCCTGATCACTGCGCCGCTGCTGCTCCTCGTCGCCGCGCTCGCGTCGGCCGGACGCCGCTCGACGCGGCCGCTACGCAGCGCGGCCCTGGTCCTGGCCTACGCCGCCATCGAGCTGTCGACGCTGAATCGCCTGCGGCGGGGGGCGGACGACCCGAATGTGCTGCTCCGCGAGGTGTTGATGAAGGCGTACCGCACGACCCGGCGCATCCTCGACGTGCGGGTGGCTCTGGAAGCCGGGTCCGCCACGAGGGAGCAACTGGCGGCGTGCAAGGGCCTGGTGATACTCGCGCGGCACTGTGGCCCCGGCGACTCACTGTTCATCGCCTGGCTGCTCGTGGTGCATTACCAGTTGCGTCTGCGCGTCGTGCTCAAGGCCGTGCTGCGGCTGGAACCCACCCTCGACCTCGCCGGCGATCATCTGCCGCTGTGCTTCATCGGGCCTGACCGGCGCCGGGCCCGCTCCCGAATCCATGCCCTCGCCGCCTCGATGTCCCCCGGGGATGCGCTGTTGCTGTTCCCCGAGGGCGGAAACTTCAGCCGGCCGCGCTGGCGGCACGCGGTGGCGGCGCTGACCGCCCGCACCGCGTATAACCAGGCGCGGCGCGCCCGCGGACGCACCTACACCCTGCCACCGCACCTCGGCGGCGTGCTGGCGGCAGTGACCGGAGCCCCGACCGCCGACGTGCTCCTGCTTGCCCACTCCGGCTTCGCCCGGGATGGGCGGGACCGTCCCTGGTGGCGGCTGCCCGTGCACCGCACGCTGGTCATCCGCACCGCTCTCGCGCCCTCCACCAGCGTCCCGCGGGAAGCCGCCGCGCTGTCGACGTGGCTGGACACCGCGTGGTCGGAGGTCGACACGTGGGTGCACAGGCACATCGAGCACCAAGCTGATTGAGATCGATCACGGCTTCTGGCTGATCGACGGCGAGCAGGTTGCGAAACTCAAGAGGACCGCTTGAGCCGTTCCGCGCGCCGACCCGACGAGTTGTCCACCGCCCTTCGCCGGTTGCGGTCAGACGCTGATCTGTCGGGCATGGAGGCCGCGCGGCTTGCGGGGTACTCCCAACCCAAGATCTCGCGCTTCGAGACCGCCCGGCAGGTCCCCAGCACGGAGGAGGTTCACGTTCTGTGCCGTGTGTACGGTGCCGCACCCGAGGTGCGGGACCGCCTGCGCCAGTTCCAGAAGATCATCACCGAGGGAGCGCTGCGCTGGCACGTCGGTTCCCCGCAGATCATGGCCGCCCAGCTGGAGCACCTCAGACTGCCCCCGCTGTGCATCGCAGGCCCATTCCTCGAATGGACGCCGTTATTCCCGGATTCGGACCAGGCCGGGTGTGGTGTGGAGGGGATTGCGGCGTGGTGGCCCACCGAGCCAGGGCGGTGGATGGAATAACGGGATACCGCCGGTCATGTCGATCCGCCAGTGAGAATGATGAACCAATCGATGATGCCGACCGCACAACGCAACACAGTTCCCGACACTGGTGGGGCCATGATCAGCCCAATGGGCCACGTGATGAATTTCACACCAACGGGCCGGTACCGAACATCCGGGGAAAGCGCACCCACCGTCTCGAACGAGTACCGCGCGGCGGATCGCGATCGGTACCGTGTAGCTGGCCCGGCCGATGTCCAGTGGCTCACCCCGGGCACCGAGCACCACCGGGATCACCCGGGCGTCGCACGCGATGCGGCGGGCGACGTCGGCGTTGATCGGACCACCCAGGGCCAGCGACGCGGCCCCGATCCGACCCTGCAACACCCCCAGGCTCATCGTGACCACGACCTGGGGTCGTTCCCCACCTTCAGTCGGTAGGGCACCGGCCTCCAGCGCGCGCTGAGCAAGTTCCACCAGTGCGTCGGCGTCGCGTTGCGCGGCGTCGCGCAAATCGACTTCGGTGTCGGTGGTCGGGCGCGGCGCGGATAGTGGACTCAACGCCGACCGGACGATCTCCGCGGCTTCCCGATCCAACCAACCACCGAGTTCATAGCCCCCGTCGCGGTCGGTGAAGGTCAACCGCCGGCGGGTCTCGGGAGTGTCGTGAGGGCGGGGGTCGTCTTGATCCAGGTAGGCGAGGATCCGGGTCCCCAACACCGCCAACTGCCCAGCATCCAACGTCCGGGCATGACTTGCCAGCTCCGCTTCGACCTGCGCGCGGGTCTCGGCGTCGATGTGTGGGGGGATGCGGGCCAGCACTGAGCGGATCACTCTGACGTCGGCGGCGCCGATGGCGTGTTCGGCGACTGCCGCGGCAGTCGCCGGCAGTCGCGGCGGGACCATCGCTCCGCCCAATCCGCGGGTGGGCAGGACGTCGGCGGCGGCGGCGATCCGGGCCCGGGCCTCACCCCGAGTCACCCGCCCGACGGCGCGGACCAAATCAATTGTGTTGGTGTATCCCACTGCGGTGGCGGTGCCTCGGGAATCGACCTCGGCGATCACCGACAGCATTTGCGCCCACGTCGCATGCAACCGGGTTTCCAACGCGCCGAGTTCGGCGAGCAGCTCGGCATCACTGCCTTGCCACACCGCCGTCGACACAGCCTTATTCTAGACCAAGGCACCGACAATACCGGCTCGACATTCGGGCAGTAGCCAGTTCGGGGTTGAAGGCGAATCCCCGATTACTACGACCACGCCCCGGCTCAGCGCCCGGACCACCTCCACGAGATGGTAACTAAAAGTTGCCGGAACCGCGGTGATCCGCTGTGCGACTATTGTCACGTGGACTGCACAGAGTGTAGGGAAGCCCTCTCCGCCTGCTTGGACGGTGAAGCGAGTGCGGCAGAACGGGACACGGT